>NZ_JAOWCD010000090.1:0-148035 GCF_030337175.1 Citrobacter sp. Ca225
TGGGTCATCATGACGCCTGCTTCGGCCAGCCAGCGATTGATGGTCTTGAACAATTGACGGGCCAGTTGATGCTGCTCGAGCAGGTGGCGGAAATTCATGATGGTGGTGCGATCCGGCAGGGCGCTATCCAGGGATAATCGGGCAAACAGGCGCATGGAGGCGATTTCGTACAGGGCATCTTCCATGGCACCGTCGCTCAGGTTGTACCAATGCTGCATGCAGTGAATACGCAGCATGGTCTCCAGCGGATAGGGCCGTCGGCCATTGCCCGCCTTGGGATAAAACGGCTCGATGACAGCGGTCATATTCTGCCATGGCAGAATCTGCTCCATGCGGGAGAGGAAAATCTCTTTTCGGGTCTGACGGCGCTTAGTGCTGAATTCACTATCGGCGAAGGTGAGTTGATGGCTCATGATGTCCCTCTGGGATGCGCTCCGGATGAATATGATGATCTCATATCAGGAACTTGTTCGCACCTTCCTTAGCAGACGTTTCCAGGCAGGCGTGCCCTGGGTATGATAATAAGCGCCCGACTGATAATTATAATAAATTGCCTCACGGCCATATTTTTCCGTCACGCGTTTTAATTCTGCAGCGATAAATGCTGTCGCTTCATCCCAGGAAATACGTTTGAATTTCCCTTCGCCACGTTTACCTACGCGTTTCATCGGATATTTAATCCGGTCCGGACTATATACCCGCCAGCGACTGGAACGACCGCGCAAACACGGACGAATCTGATGTTCGCCAAATACCGCGTCGTCTTTTGCATCCTCCGGTTCAATACGCACGATGCGGTCATCTTTAACGATCACTTTCAGCGGGCAACGGCTGCCACAGTTGACCAGGCAGGCACTGTGGCGAACGGTTTCGCCATTTCCGCCTTGCGCAGGAGCGTCAGTCGTTTCAGCCTGCGCGGTGGTAGAGAAAGGCAACGTAATCGCGTTACTGAGTGCAACAGCGGCACCTATTTTTGCGGTGCCTGTCACCGCATCCCGTCGGGACAGCGTTGTGTTTAGCCACTTTTTTATTTCCATCTTTTTTCTCACATTGCATCCATAGTTATTATTAATAAGTAATCATATAGGGCTAAACACGGCTGATGGTTGATTATGATCAAACGCGCTTTTATGGAAAAATAAAGTGGTAAAACCATGACACTCTTATCATTTTTCATCTGATAAAAAGCAGTGATTTAACTGAAAATGACATTTTTGTAAACATATAAGAGATAAAAACAGAACAACAGCATAATCATTGTATAGTTAATTATATTGCGATTATATATTCCGTCAGGCAAGCGCAATAAAATTCTTATTTTTGGAACGTATGCCAAAAAGAGTATTCCTGGTCAAAATGAATATTCCTGGCGTTCAGGAACATATTACTTTTTATGCTAATTTAGCAATAATATGATTTTTTGTTATACAAAAAGAAGAAAGCCTTCTGCGTGAACTGAGTTCTTACCGTAAACGGGCTATACTGTTTCATCATCCCCATAGCCAGACTGAATCATGATCGTATCCGGACGCCATCCCTCTCTGCGCCTGTCGCTGGCAGGACTCCTGACGCTGACACTGTTTGGGATCGGCTATACCCTGCATCTGCACTGGGGAGCATTTATTCAGTGGTGTCTGGCGACGCAAATCACCCTGCATCGCTATCTGGTGATGTATCTGCTGCAGTTGAATAATCATCAGTACAGCGGCGGTTTCTGGTTACTGACGGGGGCGTTTCTGTACGGCGTACTGCATGCCATCGGACCGGGACACGGAAAGTTCATCGTGACGACCTATCTGAGTACCAATAAGGAAAGCCTGCTGGCTGCTCGGGTCGTGCCTTTTATTGGCAGCCTGATGCAAGGAGTCAGTGCGATCCTGTTTGTGTTTATCCTCGCGATTGGCTTTAACCTGGCAGCCGGCGATTTAAGCACCAGCCGATGGTACGTTGAAAAAATCAGCGCTGCGCTGATCGCCGGATTCGGCGCGTTTCTCATTTATCAGGCACTTAAATCCATACGCCCGATAACCTTCACCCGATTTACTCCCTTGCATAGCCATGACGAGAAGTGCGGCTGCGGACATCACGGCGTCGGGCAGACGCTGGTGGACGGTAACTGGAAAACCCGGCTGGGGGTGATTCTCGCCATCGGCGCCCGACCATGCAGCGGGGCAATCATGATCCTGCTGTTTTCCAATGCTCTCGGTATCGTCACCTGGGGCATTGCAGCGGTGATGACCATGTCCTTTGGCACTGCGCTGTCGATCATGGGACTGTCTCTGGCGGTACGTTATGCCCGAAATCAGACACTCACATGGTTCGGTACAGGACATCCCGCTCTGAAATGGCTTGCGCCTGCAGCGAAAATAGTCGGCGGTGTGGTGCTGATCCTGTTTGCCACAATTCTGTTCTTAACGGTGATCCCGATTAGCGCCAACGGCGATTATATTGCCGCAGGTTGCTGATCCGACCTGCGTAATAATGATCCGATAATGGGACACCTGCCCCAGTGAATTTCCCTGCCACCTTTGAATTACGCGTCCCAATAGGGATAATATCCACACGAACTGTGAACCCGGGACCACCATGAGACACTCCCTGCCTTGTCGCAAGCTACGTGAACGGCCGATGAAACTCGGTACGACGGTGATACTGATGGTCAGCGCCGTGTTGTTTTCTGTCTTGCTTGTCGTCCATCTGTTCTACTTCTCACAAATCAGCCACATGACGCGTGATGCGCTGGCAGACAAAGCGCTGGCCGTTGCCCGGACGCTGGCAGACTCGCCGGAGATCCGTGCGGGGTTGATGAAAAAACCCGAGGATAGCGGGATTCAGGCGATTGCCGAAGCGGTGCGCAAGCGAAACGATATGCTGTTCATTGTTGTCACCGACATGAAAAGCCTGCGTTATTCTCATCCGGAAGCCCAACGCATCGGGCAACCATTTAAGGGCGACGATATTTTGCTGGCGCTGGATGGCAAAGAGAATATCGCCATCAACCGGGGCTTTCTCGCCCAGGCGCTGCGCGTTTTCACCCCCATTTATGACGACAATCACCACCAGATTGGGGTGGTGGCAATCGGCCTGGAACTGAGTCGGGTGACCGAACAGATTAACGACAGTCGCGGCAGCATCCTCTGGTCCGTACTTTTTGGCGTGCTGGTTGGCCTGCTGGGAACATGGGTGCTGGTGAAAGTGCTCAAACGCATCCTGTTTGGCCTGGAACCGTATGAAATTTCTACCCTGTTTGAACAGCGCCAGGCGATGCTGCAATCAATCAAAGAGGGGGTCATCGCCGTTGACGACAAAGGCGAAGTGACGTTAATCAACGAGGCCGCCCAGGAGTTGCTGGATTACCGTAAGTCACAGGATGACCCCCAGTTTTCCACGCTCAGCCATGCATGGTCGCAGGTGGTGGATCTCAGCGAAGTGCTGCGCGACGGTACGTCGCACCGCGACGAAGAGATCAACATCAAAGATCGGTTGCTGCTCATTAATACCGTCCCGGTTCGCAGCGACGGCAAGATTATTGGCGCGATCTCCACCTTCAGGGACAAAACGGAAGTTCGCCAGTTGATGCAGCGACTGGATGGCATGGTGAACTATGCCGACTCACTCCGTGAACGATCCCACGAATTCATGAATAAATTACATGTGATTCTGGGATTGTTACATCTGAAGAGTTATAAGCAGCTTGAAGACTATATTATTAAGACGGCAAACAACTATCAGGAAGAGATCGGCTCACTGTTAGGCAAAATTAGATCGCCGGTCATTGCTGGCTTTTTACTTAGTAAGATTAATCGCACATCCGATTCAGGGCACAAACTGGTGATTAGCCATGACAGCCAGGTACCGGACAGCGGCAATGAAGATCAAATTGCGGTATTGATTACCGCGCTCGGAAATCTGATTGAAAACGCGATCGACGCGTTAGCACAGCAGTCAGGAGGTGAGATCAGCGTCTCCTTATACTATCGCAATGGTTGGCTACATTGTGAAGTCAGTGACGATGGTCCCGGCATTGAACCGCACCGCCTTGACGCTATTTTTGATAAAGGCGTCTCGTCTAAAGGAACTGAACGCGGCGTTGGTTTAGCGCTTGTTAAACAACAAGTTGAAAGTCTTGGTGGCAATATTTTTGTGGAATCCGAACCTGGCGTTTTCACACAATTTTTTGTACAAATACCCTGGGATGGGGAGAGGGCCAGCACATGATCAATGTCTTTATTATCGATGACGACGCCATGGTCGCGGAGTTAAATCGCCGCTATGTCGCACAGATCCCCGGTTTTCAGTGCTGCGGAACCGCCTCAACGCTGGAAAAAGCCAAAGAGGTTATTTTTAATAGCGATGTTCAGATTGACCTGATTCTGCTGGATATTTACATGCAGAAAGAGAACGGGCTGGACCTGCTCCCGCTTCTGCATGCCGCCGGCTGCAAAAGCGATGTCATTGTCATCTCTTCTGCCGCCGATGCCATGACGATCAAGGATTCGTTGCACTACGGCGTTGTAGATTACTTAATCAAGCCGTTTCAGGCCTCACGCTTTGAGGAAGCCCTCACCAGCTGGCTGCAAAAGAAAAGGGACATGGATAAGCACCAGTATTATGAGCAGTCAGAGCTGGACCAACTGATTCACGGCAATGCGTCCAGTGAGCAGGACACCCGCCGCCTGCCGAAAGGGTTGACGCCGCAGACGCTGCGCACGCTGTGTCAGTGGATCGATGCACATCAAGATTATGAGTTTTCAACCGATGAACTGGCAAATGCGGTGAATATCTCTCGCGTCTCCTGCCGCAAATATCTTATCTGGCTGGTCAACTGTCATATTCTGGTTACCAGCATCCATTATGGCGTTACGGGCAGGCCGGTTTACCGTTACCGTATTCAGGCAGAACATTATTCTTTACTTAAGCAATATTGTCAGTAGAAGATAAATCTTAACCTTGCATTATTTCGTTATATATTGGTAACAATTATTACAATAATGAAAAAATAAAAAGGTTAAGGTTACTTCCTGCAAATTCAGAAATTGTGCCAGATCAAATATAATTGCATCATTCCACATTTTTCAATGCGTTATTATTATCCGACACGCCATTGTTTTTAATTTCAAAAACGCTAACAAAAGTTAATAAAGTATTATCCCCTGCGCAGAGTGTGTATTTTTAATCACAAAGGAGTAGTCTGGAAATAACCGGACGGATTAACAAAAACGATAAACGGTAGCAACGGAGCTCATGCTACATCTTAAGGATAAGCACACTCTGTGAGCAGATGATATGTTCATGTTTTTCATAAAGATACAAAAAATAGCCCGAACCTGCCTCTGCTCTTCTTTTTCAACACTGCCCATCGCCAGAGAGTCGTGCTCTCTGAAAACAGCCTGAAAAAAACGATAAGAGTTTTCCTGTCCTTAGGAATAACGTTATTCGATGTTTAAAAACTAATCGCACTTTCAGACGAAACGAATATTAGCCAGGCTCTGCGCCCATTACACAAAAAACAGAACATGGCTGTGATCCATTTATCAAAATTGACTGGTTTTATCGCGAGGGTAAATAAATGCTATTTAGTATACAACTTCTCATAATATTAATATGTTTGTTTTATGGTGCCAGAAAGGGCGGTATCGCGCTGGGTTTGTTAGGCGGTATCGGCCTGGTCATTCTGGTGTTCGTTTTCCACCTCCAGCCGGGTAAACCACCGGTTGACGTCATGCTGGTGATCATCGCCGTGGTCGCGGCCTCAGCAACGCTACAGGCCTCAGGCGGTCTGGATGTGATGTTGCAGATCGCAGAGAAACTGCTGCGCCGCAACCCGAAATATGTCTCTATCGTTGCCCCGTTTGTGACCTGTACCCTGACTATCCTGTGCGGTACCGGCCACGTGGTCTACACGATTCTGCCCATCATTTACGACGTGGCGATTAAAAATAACATCCGCCCGGAACGTCCGATGGCCGCCAGCTCCATCGGCGCACAAATGGGGATCATTGCAAGTCCGGTATCGGTGGCGGTGGTTTCTCTGGTTGCCATGCTGGGTAATGTGACGTTTGAAGGCAAACACCTCGAATTCCTCGACCTGCTGGCGATCACTATCCCGTCCACGCTGATTGGTATTCTGGCTATCGGTATTTTCAGCTGGTTCCGTGGTAAAGATCTGGATAAAGATGAAGACTTCCAGAAATTCATCTCCGTACCGGAAAACCATCACTACGTGTATGGCGATACCGCTACGCTGCTGGACAAAAAACTGCCGAAAAGCAACTGGCTGGCGATGTGGATCTTCCTTGCCGCCATTGCTGTCGTCGCTATCCTGGGTGCCTTCTCTGAACTTCGCCCTTCATTCGGTGGCAAAGCGCTGTCGATGGTGCTGGTTATCCAGATGTTCATGCTGCTGACCGGCGCACTGATTATTATCCTGACCAAAACCAATCCCGCTTCAATCTCTAAAAACGAAGTCTTCCGTTCAGGTATGATCGCGATTGTGGCGGTGTACGGTATCGCCTGGATGGCGGAAACCATGTTCGGCGCGCACATGACAGAAATCGAAGGTGTGCTGGGTAACATGGTGAAAGAGTATCCGTGGGCCTATGCGATTGTTCTGCTGCTGGTGTCTAAATTCGTTAACTCTCAGGCAGCGGCGCTGGCGGCTATCGTTCCGGTCGCGCTGGCGATTGGCGTTGACCCGGCCTACATCGTGGCGTCTGCCCCGGCGTGCTACGGCTACTACATTCTGCCGACCTATCCAAGCGATCTGGCCGCCATTCAGTTCGACCGTTCAGGTACCACCCGCATTGGTCGCTTCGTCATCAACCACAGCTTTATTCTCCCGGGTTTGATTGGCGTGAGCGTCTCCTGCGTCTTTGGCTGGATCTTTGCTGCCATGTACGGATTCCTGTAAAGGTCTCCCGCGTGCCGTCCGTCACCGGGCGGCACGTCACTTATGATATTAAAAGAAATCAATAGGCTGGAAGCACATGTCAAATAAAGCGTTCTTCTATCAGGCACCTTTCCCGATGGGGAAAGACGAAACAGAGTACTACCTGCTCACTTCCGATTATGTCAGCGTGAGTGAGTTTGAAGGTGAGTCCATACTGAAGGTTGAGCCGCAAGCCCTGACGCTGCTGGCGCAACAAGCCTTTCACGATGCCTCCTTCATGCTCCGCCCCGAACATCAGCAACAAGTCGCCTCCATTCTTCATGACCCCGAAGCCAGCGAAAACGATAAATACGTTGCCCTGCAATTCCTGAGAAACTCTGAAATCGCCGCCAAAGGCATTCTGCCGACCTGTCAGGATACCGGCACGGCGATTATCATGGGGAAAAAAGGCCAGCGTGTCTGGACTGGTGGCGGTGATGAAGCGGCGCTGTCAAAAGGGGTGTACAACACCTATATCGAAGACAATCTGCGCTATTCGCAAAACGCCGCGCTGGATATGTACAAAGAGGTGAATACCGGTACCAACCTGCCGGCACAGATCGACCTCTACACCGTCGATGGTGATGAGTATAAATTCCTGTGCGTAGCGAAAGGCGGCGGTTCCGCCAACAAAACTTACCTGTACCAGGAAACCAAAGCGCTGCTCACCCCGGGCAAGCTGAAAAACTTCCTCGTTGAGAAGATGCGGACGCTGGGAACAGCAGCCTGCCCGCCGTACCATATCGCCTTTGTGATTGGCGGCACTTCTGCAGAAAGCACGCTAAAAACCGTGAAGCTCGCCAGCACGCATTACTACGATGCGCTGCCGACCGAAGGCAACGAGCATGGTCAGGCGTTCCGTGATACACAACTGGAACAGGAACTGCTGGAAGAGGCACAAAAACTCGGTCTTGGCGCGCAGTTTGGCGGTAAATATTTCGCCCACGATATCCGCGTGATCCGCCTGCCGCGTCACGGTGCCTCCTGTCCGGTCGGCATGGGCGTTTCCTGCTCGGCGGATCGTAACATCAAAGCCAAAATCAACCGCGAAGGGATTTGGATCGAAAAACTGGAGCACAACCCAGGTCAGTACATCCCGGAAGCGTTGCGTCAGGCCGGTGAAGGCGAAGTGGTGAAAGTTGACCTCAACCGCCCGATGAAAGAGATCCTGGCACAGCTTTCACAGTACCCGGTTTCCACCCGTCTGTCGCTGACCGGAACCATTATCGTCGGTCGTGATATTGCGCATGCGAAGCTGAAAGAACGTATCGACTCTGGCGAAGGGTTGCCGCAGTACATTAAAGATCACCCGATCTACTACGCCGGTCCGGCAAAAACACCGGCGGGCTATCCTTCAGGCTCATTAGGCCCGACCACCGCAGGCCGAATGGACTCCTATGTTGATCTCCTGCAATCGCACGGCGGCAGCATGATCATGCTGGCAAAAGGCAATCGCAGCCAACAGGTGACCGATGCCTGCCATAAACACGGCGGCTTCTATCTGGGCAGCATTGGCGGCCCGGCAGCGGTCCTGGCGCAACAGAGTATCAAGCATCTGGAATGCGTTGAGTATCCGGAACTGGGTATGGAAGCGATCTGGAAAATTGAAGTGGAAGATTTCCCGGCGTTCATCCTGGTCGATGACAAAGGCAATGATTTCTTCCAGCAGATAGTGAACAAGCAGTGCGCTAACTGCACGAAATAACCTCTTCGGCCCGGCACCGGACTGCTCTCAACGTTTGAAGGCAGTCCGGTGATCCCCCCGGGCCACCTTTTCCCGTCATGGCTGGCATTGAATTTTCGACCACTTCGGTGAATAGTAGCCTTTTCCATCACTTGCGAAATCACCATGATCCGCACATTAAACCCCACCCTGCTGAATATCGGCGCACTGATCCTGACGCTTATCCTGATCTACACTGGCTTCTCGGCAGGTGAGAAAACCACCTGGCTGATGGAAGTTACGCCGGTCATTATTGTGATACCGCTGCTGCTGACAACCGCAAAGCGCTACCCGCTCACTCCTCTGCTTTATACCCTGATTTTTTTCCACGCCATCATCCTGATGGTGGGCGGTATGTACACCTATGCCAAAGTCCCTGTGGGCTTTGAAGTGCAGGAGTGGCTGGGCTTAAGCCGAAATCCGTATGATAAGCTCGGCCATTTCTTCCAGGGCCTGGTTCCGGCACTGGTGGCGCGCGAAATTCTGCTACGCACAAAGAGTGTTCGCAGCGGTAAGATGCTGGCATTTCTGGTTTGCTGCGTGGCGCTGGCGATTAGTGCCACCTATGAGTTAATTGAATGGTGGGCCGCGCTGGCGATGGGACAGGGCGCGGACGATTTCCTTGGCACGCAGGGCGACCCGTGGGATACCCAGTCAGACATGTTCTGCGCGTTGCTGGGTTCATTGACTACGGTAACGTTGCTGGCGGGAGTGCATAGCCGTCAGTTGCAGCGCTATGGATTAACGCCCCCCGACGCATAACGTATTTATCTGCCGGAGGCATACACAGGCTCCGGCGATATCACTATCAGCTCAAAAAATAATTCAGCTGTCGATAAACCATCGCCAAAAACGGCTGGCAAATCACTTTAATCCATTGTTTATAAACAATTATTGATGAATCCCCGTCGTTTCGCGCCCTCTTTACACCTTTTTTAGTCAGGATAATACTTGCCCGCATCACAGATTCCTCCACAACCGGGTAAGAGATGATGAAAGTATTAATTGTTGAAAGTGAATTTCTGCATCAGGACACCTGGGTTGGCAAGGCCGTGGAACGTCTGGCAGACGCCTTAAGTCGGCAAAATGTTGCCGTCATTAAGTCCACGTCTTTCGACGACGGCTACGCCATCCTGTCGGCAAACGAAGCCATTGATTGCCTGATGTTCAGCTATCAAATGGAACAGCCTGATGAACATCAAAATGTCAGAGAACTGATCGGTAAGCTTCATGAGCGCCAGCAAAATGTGCCGGTCTTTCTGTTAGGTGACAGAGAGAAAGCCACCGCCTCGCTGGACCGCGATATGCTGGAGCTTGTCGATGAGTTCGCCTGGATCCTCGAAGACACCGCTGACTTTATCGCGGGGCGCGCGGTCGCCGCCATGACCCGTTATCGTCAGCAACTGCTGCCGCCGCTGTTTAGTGCGCTGATGAAATATAGCGATATCCACGAATACTCCTGGGCTGCACCGGGCCACCAGGGCGGCGTTGGTTTTACCAAAACGCCTGCCGGCCGCTTCTATCATGATTATTACGGCGAAAACCTGTTCCGCAGCGACATGGGGATTGAACGTGCTTCGCTGGGTTCTCTGCTCGATCACACCGGGGCCTTTGGCGAAAGCGAAAAATATGCTGCACGGGTCTTTGGCGCAGACCGTTCCTGGTCCGTCGTGGTCGGGACATCCGGCTCCAACCGTACCATTATGCAGGCCTGTATGACCGATAACGATGTGGTGGTGCTGGACCGTAACTGCCATAAATCGATTGAACAGGGGTTGATCCTGACCGGGGCGAAACCGGTGTATATGGTGCCCAGCCGTAACCGCTACGGCATCATTGGCCCTATCTACCCACAGGAAATGCAGCCGGAAACCTTACAGAAAAAAATCAGCGAAAGCCCGCTGACCAAAGAGAAGACAGGACAAAAACCGTCTTATAGCGTGGTGACCAACTGTACCTACGACGGTGTCTGCTATAACGCGAAATCCGCACAGGCGTTACTGGCGCAAACTACCGACCGCATTCACTTCGACGAAGCCTGGTACGGCTACGCCCGCTTTAACCCGATTTACGCCGACCACTATGCGATGCGCGGTGAACCGGGCGATCACAGTGGTCCTACCGTTTTTGCCACCCACTCTACGCACAAACTGTTGAACGCCCTCTCTCAGGCGTCTTACATCCATGTGCGTGAAGGTCGCGGCGCAGTGAATTTTTCCCGCTTCAATCAGGCGTACATGATGCATGCCACCACCTCGCCGTTGTATGCCATCTGCGCATCCAACGATGTGGCGGTGTCCATGATGGACGGCAACAGCGGCCTGTCGCTGACTCAGGAAGTGATCGACGAAGCCATCGACTTCCGCCAGGCCATGGCGCGTCTGTATAAAGAGTTCAGCGCCGACGGCGACTGGTTCTTCAAGCCGTGGAACAAAGAAGTGGTCACCGATCCGCAGACCGGGAAAACATTCGATTTTGCTGACGCACCGGCGAAACTGCTGGCAACAGACCAGAACTGCTGGGTGATGCGTCCGGGCGAATCCTGGCACGGCTTTAAAGACTTACCCGATAACTGGAGCATGCTTGACCCGATCAAGGTCAGCATTCTCGCACCGGGGATGGGTGACGACGGCGAACTGGAAGAGACGGGGGTGCCTGCCGCGCTGGTCACCGCCTGGCTTGGACGTCACGGAATCGTGCCAACCCGCACCACCGATTTCCAGATTATGTTCCTGTTCTCGATGGGCATCACCCGTGGGAAATGGGGAACCCTGATCAACACCCTGTGCTCATTTAAACATCACTACGATGCCAACACCCCACTGGCGCAGGTCATGCCGGAACTGGTCGACGAACACCCTGAAACCTACGCCAATATGGGCATTCACGACCTGGGCGATCGGATGTTCGCCTGGCTGCGGGAAAACAACCCAGGCGCGAAACTCAACGCCGCCTATTCCGGCCTGCCGGTTGCCGCAATGACGCCGCGTGAAGCCTATAACGCTATCGTTAACGACAACATCGAAATGGTGGCCATTGATAAACTGCCGGGTCGCATTGCAGCAAACTCGGTGATCCCTTATCCGCCGGGAATTCCGATGCTGCTTTCCGGAGAGAACTTCGGTGATGAAAACAGTCCGCAGGTGGGCTATCTCCGCGCCCTGCAATCCTGGGATCACCACTTCCCTGGTTTCGAACATGAAACCGAAGGCACTGAAATCATTGATGGCGTCTATCACGTAATGTGCGTGAAAGCGTAAATCAATTCCGACGACTGCGTCATGACATGGCCACCCTGACGCAGCCTGGTTTAGGCCGTAGGGTTATGACGAGCGTTTCCTGAGTATTGCTGAGAAAAACTACCATTGTCATACCTTTTTGCGCGGGTGCTCCCCGCGCTTTTTTTATCCCTTATGCATGGTTTCCACCGCGTAAAAGTTTCTGTACATAGCAATTATCTGTCGCCTATTGTATTTCCAGACAAAACCATTATTTTAATGCGGACTTCATTCGTCATACAAATCGAAATATCTGCTTTATCTCTCCCCTTTGGCGAGAAAGGATATTTTATGTTCATATTCGGGAGTTAGGGTATGAGAATTTTCAGCAATAATCCTTGCATTGTCGTGTTAACCGAAAAAGACGTTTGGCTACGAGTAAACGGTAAAGAGGCTATCAATTTAAAAGCGAATCATATGGCACTCATCGCCTGTGAAAACAATATCATCGATATCTCATCGATTAATAACGCACTGGTCGCACATATTAGCCGAGATATAATTAAAGATTATCTTCGCTTTTTAAATAAAGATCTTTCAAATATTCCACTCTGGCAACGGAGTTCCTCACCGGTATTAACCGCTGAATGTGTGACCCCCGATGTCTTCCGGGTGGCAGCACAACACAGCATTGCGCATACCGACAGCCCTGGCGAAGAAGAACGTACACGCTGCCTGTTGTTCGCCGTGTTATCCCGCTTTCTCGACAGTAAGAAGTTTTTGTCCCTGCTGATGTTTATGTTGCGAAACCGCGTCAGCGACAGCGTTTACCATATTATCGAGAGTGACATTCATAAAGCATGGAATCTTAATCAGGTCGCCCGTTGTCTCTGTCTGAGTCCAAGTTTGCTAAAGAAGAAACTCAAAAGCGAAAATACCAGCTACAGTCAAATCATCACCACTTGCCGCATGCGCTACGCTGTTAATCAACTTCTGATGGATGGCAAGAATATATCCCAGGTCTCCGAACTGTGTGGTTATAACAGTACATCTTACTTTATCTCTGTGTTCAAAGAGTATTATGGCATGACCCCGCTACATTATGTCAGCCAGTTTAAAGACCGTACGGCAGCGTGATTTTTGAGCATTTTGTAATGAGCTACGATAATATCAGCATTAGCGATAACCCACGTCGCACATAATTCAACCGACACCTGAAGGCGTATTATGAGACATCATTTATTGTTCCCTTCAGGAGATTAATTATGTCCTCGGATGCTGATGCTCACAAAGTGGGCTTAATCCCCGTCACCTTAATGGTGTCGGGGAATATCATGGGTTCAGGGGTTTTCCTGCTCCCTGCGAACCTGGCCGCCACCGGCGGGATTGCAATCTACGGATGGTTAGTCACGATTATCGGCGCGCTGGCGCTGTCGATGGTCTACGCAAAAATGTCGTCCTTAGATCCCAGTCCCGGCGGTTCTTACGCGTATGCTCGTCGTTGCTTTGGGCCGTTCCTCGGTTACCAGACCAACGTGCTGTACTGGCTGGCCTGCTGGATCGGTAACATCGCGATGGTGGTTATCGGCGTCGGTTACCTGAGCTACTTCTTCCCCATTCTGAAAGATCCGCTGGTGCTGACCCTGACCTGCGTCGTGGTGCTGTGGATCTTCGTTCTGCTCAATATTGTCGGTCCGAAAATGATCACCCGCGTTCAGGCCGTCGCCACCGTGCTGGCGCTGGTCCCCATCGTCGGTATCGCGGTGTTTGGCTGGTTCTGGTTCCGTGGCGAAACCTACATGGCGGCCTGGAACGTGAGCGGCATGAACACCTTCGGCGCGATTCAGAGCACCCTTAACGTCACCCTGTGGTCATTCATCGGGGTCGAAAGTGCCTCGGTAGCGGCAGGGGTGGTCAAAAACCCGAAACG
Source organism: Citrobacter sp. Ca225 (assembly GCF_030337175.1). Taxonomy (NCBI): domain Bacteria; kingdom Pseudomonadati; phylum Pseudomonadota; class Gammaproteobacteria; order Enterobacterales; family Enterobacteriaceae; genus Citrobacter; species Citrobacter sp. Ca225. Next base: position 13,800 of record NZ_JAOWCD010000090.1, read on the forward strand.
CAATGTGCCGATTGCCACCATTGGCGGGGTGCTGATCGCGGCTGTGTGCTACGTGCTCTCCACCACCGCCATCATGGGGATGATCCCTAACGCCGCGCTGCGCGTCTCCGCTTCACCGTTCGGTGATGCGGCACGTATGGCGCTGGGTAACACCGCCGGCGCGATTGTCTCCTTCTGCGCGGCAGCAGGCTGTTTAGGTTCGCTGGGCGGCTGGACGCTGCTGGCCGGACAGACTGCAAAAGCCGCCGCCGATGACGGTCTGTTCCCACCGATTTTTGCCCGTGTAAATAAGGCGGGCACACCGGTTGCCGGGCTGATTATTGTCGGGATTCTGATGACTATCTTCCAGTTCAGCAGTATGTCGCCGAACGCCGCGAAAGAGTTTGGTCTCGTCTCTTCAGTGTCCGTCATCTTTACGCTGGTGCCCTATTTGTACACCTGTGCCGCGCTGCTGCTGCTCGGTCACGGACACTTCGGCAAAGCGCGTCCGCTCTATCTGCTGGTAACCTTTGTGGCCTTTATTTACTGCATCTGGGCAGTGGTGGGGTCCGGCGCGAAAGAGGTGATGTGGTCATTCGTGACCCTGATGATCATCACCGCGCTGTACGCCCTGAACTACAACCGGATCCACAAAAACCCCTTCCCACTGGATGCGCCGGTTAACCGCAGTTAATCCCCTCTTTTACACGATGAAGCCAACCTTAAGTTCTTAAGGTTGGCTTAACTTTACTTTGCGAGGATCTGCGCTAGTTAGTCTACGGAAGCTCCACCATGTTAAAGCGCATTGTCAAAAGACCTCTTCTCAGCCTGCTGGCCTGGTTACTACTGGTTTCATTCTATTTGTCTGTTTGTCTGAACATCGCGTTCTACAAACAGGTTGTGCAGGATCTGCCGCTGGATTCCCTGCGTAACGTGCTGGTCTTCTTGTCGATGCCGGTCGTGGCGTTCAGCGTCATGAATATTGTCCTGACGCTGGCCTCTTTCCTGTGGCTGAACCGCCTGCTGGCCTGCCTGTTTATTCTAATGTCCGCGTCGGCGCAGTATTTCATCATGACCTACGGCATCATCATTGACCGCTCAATGATTGCCAATATGGTGGATACGACGCCTGCCGAAACGTTCGCCCTGATGACGCCGCGAATGGTGCTCACGCTCGGTCTTAGCGGCATTGTGGCGGCCATCGTTGCCTGCTGGATTAAAATCAAACCGACCACGCCTGTCCTGCGCAGCGTGCTGTATCGCGCTGCCAACGTGCTGGTATCCGTGTTATTGATCGTGCTGGTGGCGGCCTTTTTCTATAAAGATTACGCCTCACTGTTTCGCAACAATAAAGAACTGGTCAAAGCTCTCAGCCCGTCTAACGGCATTGTCGCCAGCTGGTCATGGTACTCCCATCAGCGCCTCGCGCACCTGCCGCTGGTACGCATCGGGGAAGACGCCCATCGTAATCCGGTGATGCAGCAAGAGAAGCGCAAAAATCTGACTATCCTGATCGTCGGTGAAACCTCACGTGGCGAAAACTACTCGCTCGGCGGCTACTCCCGCAAAACCAATCCGCTATTGGCAAAAGATAATGTGGTTTACTTCCCACGCACCACGTCGTGTGGTACCGCTACGGCGGTCTCTGTACCGTGCATGTTCTCTAACATGCCGCGTAAGCATTACGACGAAGAGCTGGCGCAGCATCAGGAAGGGATGCTCGATATTATCCAGCGCGCGGGCGTTAACGTACTGTGGAATGACAACGATGGCGGCTGTAAAGGCGCCTGCGATCGCGTGCCGCATCAGAATATGACGGCGTTAAACCTGAAAGGGGAATGCATCGACGGCGAATGCTATGACGAGGTTCTGTTCCACGGTCTGGAAGAGTACATCAACAACCTGCAAGGTGACGGGGTGATTGTACTGCATACCATCGGCAGCCACGGCCCGACCTACTACAACCGCTACCCGCCGCAGTTCAGGAAATTTACCCCAACCTGCGATACCAATGAAATCCAGACCTGTTCACAGGAACAATTAGTGAACACGTACGATAATACCGTGCTGTATGTCGACTATATTGTTGATAAAACAATTAATCTTCTGAAAGCGCATCAGGATAAATTTACCACCAGCCTGGTGTATCTTTCCGACCACGGCGAGTCGCTGGGTGAAAACGGCGTTTATCTGCACGGCCTGCCGTATGCCATTGCGCCAGACTCCCAGAAGCATGTGCCGATGCTGCTGTGGCTGTCAGAGGATTATCAGCAGCGCTATCAGGTTGATGCCAGTTGCCTGCAAAAACAGGCGCGTACTCAGGATTACTCGCAGGACAATCTTTTCTCGACCATGCTGGGACTGACCGGCGTACAGACCACGCAATATCAGGCCGCAGATGATATTCTGCAGCCCTGCAGGAGAACCACGCAATGAAAATACTGATTGTTGAAGACGATACGCTGCTTTTGCAGGGCCTGATTCTGGCGGCACAAACCGAAGGGTACGCCTGCGATGGCGTGTCGACCGCCCGTGCGGCTGAGCAATGTCTGGAAACCGGTCATTACAGTCTGGTGGTGCTGGACCTCGGCCTGCCTGACGAAGATGGCCTGCATTTCCTTGCTCGCATCCGGCAGAAAAAATATACCCTGCCGGTGCTGATCCTTACTGCGCGGGACACGCTCGGCGATAAGATTTCCGGGCTGGACGTCGGGGCCGACGATTATCTGGTGAAACCTTTTGCGCTGGAAGAGCTGCACGCCCGGATCCGCGCGCTGCTGCGTCGTCACAATAACCAGGGCGAGAGTGAACTGGTCGTCGGCAACCTGACGCTGAACATGGGCCGTCGACAGGTGTGGAAAGAGGGAGAGGAGTTAATTCTTACCCCTAAAGAGTACGCGTTGCTGTCGCGTCTGATGCTGAAATCGGGAAGCCCGGTGCACCGGGAAATTCTCTATAACGACATCTATAACTGGGATAACGAACCGTCCACCAATACCCTGGAAGTGCATATCCATAACCTGCGCGATAAAGTGGGCAAATCCCGTATTCGTACCGTGCGCGGCTTTGGCTACATGCTGGTGGCGACCGCGACTGAGGAAAGCTAATTGAATCTGAAGCGTTTTCTACGCCAGCCCATGACCCTGCGTCGGCGGCTGATGATCACCATCGGCATGATTTTGCTGGTTTTCCAGCTTATCAGCACCTTCTGGCTCTGGCATGAAAGCACTGAGCAGATCCAGCTGTTTGAACAGGCGCTACGGGATAACCGCAATAACGATCGCCACATCATGCATGAAATCCGCGAGGCGGTCGCCAGTCTGATCGTCCCCAGCCTGTTTATGGTGGGGTTAACGCTGTTCATCTGCTATCAGGCCGTTCGCCGCATTACCCGTCCGCTCGCCAACCTGCAACACGAATTAGAAACCCGCACGGCGGATAATCTCTCCCCTATCGACATTCACAGCTCAACGGTCGAAATTGAAGCGGTCGTTTCGGCGCTCAACCAGTTGGTCAATCGACTGACCACGACCATCGAAAACGAGCGTCTGTTTACCGCCGACGTGGCGCACGAACTGCGAACACCGCTATCGGGCGTCCGTTTGCATCTGGAACTGCTGTCAAAAGCGCATCACGTGGATGTCGCGCCGCTGCTGGGTCGTCTTGATCAAATGATGGACAGCGTCTCGCAGCTTTTACAACTCGCCCGCGTGGGTCAGTCTTTTTCATCGGGAAATTATCAGCATGTCAGATTGCTGGAAGATGTGATCCTGCCATCTTACGATGAGCTGAGCACGATGCTGGTACAGCGCGAACAGACACTCCTGCTGCCTGACAGTCAGGACGATGCGGCTGTTCAGGGCGACGCGACGCTGCTGCGGATGCTGCTGCGTAATCTGGTGGAAAATGCCCATCGCTACAGTCCGGAAGGCACCACCATCGCCATTACGCTGAACGTTGATGACGAAGCAACAATGACAATGGCGGTAGAAGATGAAGGACCGGGGATCGATGAAAGCAAGTGCGGCGAACTCAGCAAAGCCTTCGTCCGCATGGACAGCCGTTACGGTGGAATCGGTCTGGGGTTAAGCATCGTCAGCCGCATTACGCAGCTGCACCACGGGCAGTTTTTCCTGCAAAATCGCAGTGGAACCACCGGAACCCGCGCCTCGGTGCTGTTGAAGAAGGTTTAGTAGGTTGAGACCCAAATGTACAGGAAGCTACTGACAATCAGTACGCTGAATACGGTCGTGACACTTTCATAAATACGCTGTTTCATCACACTCTCCTCCAGGGTATGGAAGAGAGTGTGCCAGTCAGAGATTAAGCAAACCTTAATTTACTCGTCAATTCGCGGATGCTGCTGCACCAGGCGCGTACGCTTCGCCTGCAGGTCCGCAATCTCCTGATCGATATCCTCAATTTTCTGCTCGATATTATCGTAGTGTTCACCGAGAATTTCTTTCGCTTCCTGAATATCCGAGGCGGCGGGCGTTGCCCCTTTCAGCGGCTGATTCGCGGTCTCTTTCATGGTGATACCGGTAATGAAACCAATCACCGCAATCACCATCAGGTAGTAAGCAGGCATCATCAGATTCTGCGAGCTTTCCACCAGCCAGGCCGCCAGCGTTGGCGTCAGACCGGCAATCAGTACCGAAATATTAAATGCCGCCGCCAGCGCACTGTAACGAATATGTGTCGGGAACATAGCTGGCAGTGAAGACGCCATGACCCCGGTGAAGCAGTTGAGGATCACCGCCAGCATCAGCAGACCGGCAAAAATCAGGCCGATAATATTACTGTTAATCAGAATAAAGGCCGGGATTGCCAGGGCAAACAGCGCGATGCTACCCATGATCACGAATGGACGACGACCAAAACGGTCACTCAGTAGTCCCATCACCGGCTGGACAAACAGCATCCCGATCATAATGGCGATGATAATCAGCACGCCGTGATCTTCAGAGTAATGCAGGTTATGCGACAGATAGCTCGGCATATAGGTCAACAGCATGTAGTAGGTGACGTTGGTAGCAATCACCAGGCCAATACAGGCCAACAGGCTGCGCCAGTGCTTAGTGGCGATCTCTTTAAAGGACACTTTTGGTCCGTCCTGCAAGCCTTCGCGGTCGCCCTGTTCCAGCTTATCGACGTGCTGCTGGAACGCCGGGGTCTCTTCCAGTGCATGACGCAGATAGAGTCCGATAATCCCTAACGGCAGGGCGATAAAGAACGGAATACGCCAGCCCCATTCCAGGAAGTTCTCTTCTCCGACCACCGTCGAGATCAGGACGACCACACCCGCCCCCAGCACGAACCCGGCAATGGAGCCGAAGTCCAGCCAGCTTCCCATAAAGCCGCGTTTACGGTCCGGGGAATATTCGGCCACAAAAATAGACGCGCCGGTGTACTCACCGCCGACGGAGAAGCCCTGCGCCATCTTACACAGCAGCAGCAGGATGGGTGCCCAAATGCCTATCGAGGCGTAGGACGGTATCAGACCGATACAGAAGGTACTGATCGACATAATCACGATGGTGATGGCAAGAATCTTCTGGCGACCATATTTATCGCCGAGCATACCGAAGAACAAACCACCGAGCGGACGAATCAGAAAGGGAACAGAGAAAGTAGCAAGGGCGGCAATCATCTGCACGCTGGGGTCAGCCCCCGGGAAGAACACTTTACCTAATGCGTAAGCAACAAAGCCATAAACCCCAAAATCAAACCACTCCATCGCATTACCCAACGAAGCAGCGGTAATCGCCTTTCGCAATTTACCGTCATCGATAATCGTGACATCACGAAGCGTAATCGGTTTTACTTTTTTCCTTTTCAGCATAGCTGTCCTCGTAGACTAAGCCCTGTCTCGCGGCATATCGACTGCACTGGCGCACTGGGCGCAACGTCACCGTCGAGCGCGGGGTTGCTCAGACGCAACTCCTGTAACAAGCGTAGCAGGTTTACTTACACGGACTGGTTAAGGTCTGTACAACCGAACCTGTTGACGCCTGATTTGGGCGGTTAATGAGCTATCTACCCTACCAGTGTTTAAAATTGTGATCAACTTCACATATATGTTTAGGTTTCGTCAACGGAGGTAAATAAGGTGATCCTGAGTCTCTTTTTTTAAAGCACAGAGTTGTTCTTTTTTACGTTTTCGACCTCTATTTTGTTGTGCTTGCTTCATAAAAAGTCACTGCAGTTATTATTATTCTGCCAGGCAATTCCCTCTCATTTTTCACAACTTCTTTACGGTAATTTTAAATATTCAGATCGCGCGGGAATGTTTACATTGATTATGTGACAAAGATAACTAAAACAGCGTTTCGTTTTGATTGAATCAACATTCCAATGAATGCAAGATAATAGTCGTTGCAATACCACCGGGAAGCGAAAAACGCCGATACACGGTGCAATCGCTACGTAGAACATAAAGAGAATGTAGGTTTCCCTGCCTTCTTTTCAGATACAACCTTCTGAATTTTAATATTTTTTTGCCACCTTACCCGTATGTTCCACGGGCAAGAAGTGAGGACATTTATGAGAATTAAAGCCACCATTGAACGCATCCCTGGTGGGATGATGTTGATTCCATTGCTGCTGGGTGCGGTTGTAAATACCCTGGCACCGAATACCGGTGCTTATTTTGGTTCCTTTACAAAAGGCATGATTACCGGCACGGTACCAATTCTTGCTGTGTGGTTTTTCTGTATTGGTGCATCAATTGATTTACGCGCAACCGGTACGGTTCTGCGTAAATCCGGCACGCTGGTCATTACCAAAATTGCCGTGGCGTGGGTAGTGGCAATGATTGCCGCCTCGTTTATTCCGGATACCGGTATTCAGACCGGTTTCTTTGCCGGTCTTTCCGTACTGGCGATTGTTTCCGCGATGGATATGACCAACGGCGGTCTGTATGCCAGCCTGATGAACCAGTACGGTACGAAAGAAGAGTCCGGCGCGTTCGTTCTGATGTCGCTGGAATCCGGTCCGCTGATGACAATGGTGATTCTGGGCGCTGCGGGTCTGGGCTCCTTTGAACCGCATCACTTTATCGGCGCAGTACTGCCGTTCCTGATCGGCTTCACGCTGGGCAACCTTGACCACGATCTGCGTGCGTTCTTCAGCAAAGCAACGCCGGTACTGATTCCGTTCTTCGGTTTTGCGCTGGGTAACACCATTAACCTGGGTGTGATTGTTGATACCGGTCTGTTGGGCATCCTGCTGGGTGTGGCGGTCATTGTCATCACCGGTATTCCACTGATTATTGCGGACCGTGTGATCGGTGGTGGTAATGGTACTGCAGGTGTCGCGGCGTCCTCTGCGGCAGGTGCCGCCGTTGCCAACCCGGTGATCATCGCGCAAATCAACCCGGCGTTTGAACCGGTTGCCGCCTCCGCGACGGCGCTGGTCGCTGCCAGCGTAGTGGTCACGGCGATTCTGGTGCCGATTATTACCGCGCTCTACGCCAAACGCTTCGCCAGGCTACCGGCTCCTGCTGGTGTGGAAGAAACGACAGCGGAATCCGCACACCACTAATCATCAGCCCTCTCCTCTCAAAACCTGAGGGGAGAGGGTGGAAACACCTCTTCAACCATCGCATCCACCAGTCGCTTTGCCGAACAGAGTCGCGGCATACCCAACGCAACCGGCTGCCAGCGCTGCGTCACAGACCAGCACACCGGATGTTTATCCGCCTCACACCAATCTCCCAACCAGCTCAGCATGTCGCTGTACTCACCTGAACCGGCGGTCGCGGTGGTACTCAACCACTGATGATAATAGTGACGCGTCGTCGGTGCGGCATTGATACTGTGGGCCAGATAGTTTGTCGCCATCGCCCGGAGATTATCTTTCAGCATCGCTGCCACGTCAGGATTCGCCAGACGACAGGCATCGCCAAACGGTCCCCAACGCAACTCTTCGAGCGCAATAAAACACCGCCCCGGCAGCGACCATCCTTCATACGCCCCCGCCAGCCATCGGGTAAATACCTGTTCACTGTGTTCCCCGGCCTGAACCGTGAGACCACGCTGGCTCAGCGCCTTCTCCTTCCAGGCACTGCGCTGGCGAAACCACTCGCTGAGGGTGGTAAGTTGCTGAACCAGTCCTGGGACGGACGGTCCGCGAGAGAGATCCGTCTGTTGAAGGACCTGAAGTCGCGCAGCGATCCGCGTCAGCGCCAGATGCCCCGGATCGAGCATACCCGCCAGCTTTTCCACCAGCTTCAGGCGCATCATCAGATGCTCGCTGAACATCCCGGCCATCGCCCACGCCCGCAACTGCGTCTGGGACAGAATCTCCTGCGTCAGGCGCTCGCGAAACTGCTGCTGTTGCAATGTGCCGTCAGCCCGTTTCGGTTCTTCTCCCTGAACCAGATCGACCATAAACTTCGGGTGGATACACTCCAGCGTCCGTCCGGGGCCTTCCAGTAACGCGTTTGTCATGTGTGTTCGGCCACAAAAAGGGTTTGAATGTCGTCACGGAGCAGGCGAGAGTCTTCATAGATCCAGGCGGTGGTGGCAATACTGTGCTGCAACTGCTGACTCAGACTCTGAACAGCTGATTCATTCTGCTGACGAACCAGCAAACTCTCGCGCAGGCTCTCCTGTAATCCCGCCAGGCACAATGAGAAATCGGCAAAAAACGTTGCCATACCTGCCGTAACTGAAACATCGACCTGCGCGGCTAAAGCTTTACGAATTTGTTGGCAGAAGTGGCTGACGTACTCTGCCAGACTCTGGTGCAGCGCATTAATATCAATCAGATAGCGTGTCTTCGCTTCGACATAATCATTCCAGCCCCAGTTCGGCTGATTCAGCCAACGAGAGAAGGTTTCACGCACCCCACTCACGCGAGGTTCGTCACTTTCGACGCGGTCCTGCTGGGCAATCGCCTCGCTGAATAACTGGCGCGTCGTGAAGTTAAACATGGAGGCGTGAAAGGCCGGAAAGCTGATTCGGGGGCGAAACCCCGCATGACTCAACTCCTCTTTCACCCGCATTTCGATAGGGCGCATCGCCTCATTCAGTGACCGGCTGAGCGTGGCTTCCAGTTGTTCAAAACGCATCGCCAGGTCGCGGCTGATGTTTTCCTGCGCCGCCAGCAGGACGCCCTCACAGGTGGAACGTAGTTTACTGAGGATCACCTGCGCCTGCGCTTCGTCATGCAGCACCAACACCTCTCCGTCAAGCTCCGCCTGCGGCAGCGGCGACCAGCTATCGCCACACGACAATTTCAGGATCTGTTCACGGCTGAAAAAAGTCCCGATGTTGCGCAAGATCGTGGCCTGCTGCTGGTTGAGAAAGTCGTTGGCCGACGTCAGCGCCAGCCCGACCTCATGGCGGATCTCGTCGCTGACGCTGTCCTGGCTCACTTTCAGTTGCTGCATGTCCGCTTCCAGACGCATGATATTTTGCTGCAGCGTGTCAAAGGCCACCGTCAGACAGTGATAGCGGAAATCCAGATATTCGCGGGCGCTGTGGGCGTAATTCAACAATTTATGCGAGGCGGAACGCAGCGCATACAGCGACGCATTGGCATAGGCGGCATGAATTAAGGTCTGAATCGGCTGTTCAAACAACGAATCTTCCCACAGCAAATCCGCCGCATGACGCAGGTGTTCGATATCATCCAGATCGGCGCTTCGCCAGCGCCGACCGAGCGCGGCTTCAGCAAAGTCCTGTACCCAGCGCTGCTCTTCGTGATCCGGCAGATGACCGTGGTTTGCCAGCTCATGGCGTGCCCGATTGGCCAGATATCCCCACATCGAGGAGACCGGATAAATCTGCGCCGGGTTAATACAACCCTTCATCAGGGTACCGGAAATCAACGCCCTCACCTGTTCTTCATCATCGCTGTTGCGATCTTTCTGGTCGAATTTATTCACCAACGCATACAACGGCACCGATTTTCCCACTGCGGCAATGGCCTGACGCACCTCTTCATCGGAAATCGATTTCAACTGCGTATAGTCCATCACCGCCAGAACGGCGGAGGCGCGAGCCAGTTGCTCATTGAGCATTTTTTGCAGATGCGGCTGCCCGGCTTCATTTGGCCCGGGTGTGTCCAGTAACGTCAGTTGACCCGGATAGTTCTCCAGCCCCGCCAGGTGCACAAACTCCACCTCAATCACCGGAATATGTTCAATCGCCGCATAGGCAGAAAAGGGAAAATCGACCTCCAGCGCTTTCGACAGGCGCACCAAATCGTTAAGGCTTTTCAGGCAGTGAAAGATCGGCTGTGCACCAAGATAATGGCGCTCAAACGCTTCCCCTCTTTCGATGCGCTGCATGAGGCCGTTCATGTCTTTATCAATTTCCAGCACCTGCGTCAGATTCTGCCGATCGCAGGCGCGCATGCTCTCTTGCAGGGTCTTCATCAGCGCATCGATGGGCGCAACGTGGGAAAAATGCAGCACCGGTTCTTTCTGACCAGGCGTATGGCGAATGAGTGTCGGCAGCGCGGTCATTGGACGGTTGCGATTGGGCAGCACCTCCGTGCCGACAATCGCATTGATCGTCGTCGATTTTCCCGCTTTCATGGTGCCGACGATCGCCAGCACCATTTCCAGTCGCGAGATTTTTCGCAACTCATTGTTCAGCGTGGCCTGCTGGGCCTCGACACCCCGGGTACTGAAATGCATGGGCTGAACGTTGAGATCGTCCTCACTTTTTAATGATGAAGTGCTCTCCAGAGTGGCCGTTGGCATTTTTTTTACGGTCTTAAGATGCTCTAAAGAGAGCATCAGCAAGCGTTCCGCTTCCTGGCTCAATTCATATATTGTCTGTGTGTACATAAAAAATGTTTCCTTAACGCAAATTTTTATTGCTTTTATTTAGCCGTTTCGTTTATTAGTGAATTCTCGGCTTTAATAATTACGTATGGAAAAAAGAATTTATTAATTAATCTATTGATATCAATGAATTTATTATTTTAATTGCTATTTTTTTGAATAACACTCAGTGGCATAAGAAAGTAAAAAATCGTAGTTCAGATTTATAAAAACCCAGGCCAATTTTGGTTAATTTTACCTACCAGAAATAAGGGGCAAGGTGAGGTAAACGAACCCTAAGTAAAACTCGCTCAGCCAATTAGTTAGAATATTTCTCGTCACCTTATCTCAAATAACAAACGGTAGCAATTTCCCTTAAAAATAATAGCGCTTTTTTTCTGTCTGGCAGACAGGTTGGGTCACAGTACGGTATTTACCTTAAAAACAGAGTAGTCCCGACAACGTTAAGGATTTTGTGTATAATTGCGTCCTTTTTCGGCAATCTGCCATTTTTTGGGCGCTTTTGCCCTTGCTGACTTTTGAGGAAATCGACATGTCATTACCCCACTGCCCACAATGCAACTCCGAATACACTTACGAAGATAACGGCATGTACATCTGCCCGGAATGCGCCCATGAATGGAACGATGCAGAACCAGCGCATGACAGCGACGAACTGATCGTTAAAGATGCCAACGGCAATCTGCTGGCTGACGGCGACAGCGTCACCGTCGTGAAAGATCTGAAAGTCAAAGGCAGCTTTTCAATGCTGAAAATCGGCACGAAAGTAAAAAACATTCGTCTGGTGGAAGGCGACCACAACATCGATTGCAAAATTGATGGCTTTGGTCCGATGAAGCTGAAATCAGAATTCGTGAAAAAGAACTGATGTAAATTGCCCGGTGGCGCTTCGCTTACCGGGCCTGCGATAACTACACTTAACTGGCTTCTCTTACCTGAGGTAAAGATTATGTCGTTAAGTCCCTACATCTCTTTTGCCGGAAACTGTGCCGACGCCATCGCGTACTATCAAAAGACGCTGGGTGCAGAACTCCTTTATAAAATCAGCTTCGGTGAAATGCCCAAACCGGCGCAGGACAGCGAAGACGGATGCCCGTCCGGAATGACATTCCCCGATACCGCTATCGCTCATGCCAACGTGCGCATTGCCAATAGCGACATCATGATGAGCGATAGCATTCCTACAGGAAACGCTCACTATTCAGGTTTCACGCTGGTCCTCGACACGCAAAATGTCAACGAAGGGAAGCAATGGTTTGACAATCTCGCCGCAGAGGGTCAAATCGAAATGGACTGGCAGGAAACCTTCTGGGCGCATGGCTTTGGCAAAGTCAGCGATCGCTACGGCGTACCGTGGATGATCAACGTCGTCAAACAACCCCAGCCAACCGAGTAACCTCACGGGAGGCATGCCTCCCGTTCTGTCATCAAACTCACCTTAACTCTTCATCGGCAGGTAACGTCCCCTTAACCCAAACGTCATATTGATCCGCCACGATAGGGCCACTTTTTTTAGAGAGGCCGCATCATGGAAACGATCATTCGCGTCGAAAAACTCTCCAAAACGTTCAATCAGCATCAGGCGCTGCATGCGGTTGATCTGAACATCTGTGCCGGTGAAATGGTCGCTCTGCTGGGGCCGTCGGGTTCCGGCAAATCAACCCTTTTACGTCATCTCAGCGGTTTGATTACCGGCGATAAATCAGCAGGTAGCCGCGTCGAACTCCTCGGTCGCACCGTTCAACACGAAGGTCGACTGGCGCGCGATATCCGCAAAAGCCGCACGCATACCGGTTACATCTTCCAACAGTTCAATCTGGTGAATCGCCTGACGGTGCTGGAGAACGTGCTGATTGGCGCGCTCGGCAGCACGCCGTTCTGGCGCACCTGTTTTAGCTGGTTTAGCGCAGCGCAGAAACAGCGCGCGCTCCAGGCACTGACTCGCGTCGGGATGGCGCACTTTGCGTACCAGCGCGTCTCTACGCTCTCCGGTGGTCAGCAGCAGCGCGTGGCCATTGCCCGGGCGCTGATGCAACAGGCCAAAGTGATCCTCGCCGACGAGCCGATTGCCTCACTGGACCCGGAATCCGCGCGCATCGTGATGGACACCCTGCGCGACATCAACCAGACCGACGGTATTACCGTCGTCGTCACGCTGCATCAGGTGGATTACGCCCTGCGCTACTGCGAACGGATTGTCGCGTTGCGTCAGGGACACGTTTTCTACGACGGCAGCAGCCAGCTCTTTGATAACGAAAGATTTGACCATCTCTACCGCAGCATGAACCGCGTCGAACAGAACGCGCAGGCTGCTTAATTCAAAAAGACCAGGCGTTATTGACGCAGACAGACTGGAGGCGGCCAGCGCGGAAAAACGGAGCGTACACATAGTACGTGAGGATGTTGAGCACTGCCCGAACTCAGGCTGGCAAGTGAAATAGCCTGGAACAACGTGAGGATAAAACATGAATTACAAGGCCGTTGCCGCGCTGGCGTTTACCAGCATGTTCAGCGTCAGTACTCTGCTCAGTCCCGCCTTTGCCGAAGAGCAGGAAAAAGCGCTGAACTTTGGCATTATTTCGACCGAATCACAGCAAAACCTGAAACCTCAATGGGATCCGTTCCTGAAGGATATGGAGAAGAAACTGGGCGTGAAAGTGAACGCTTTCTTCGCGCCGGACTACGCCGGGATCATCCAGGGTATGCGCTTTAATAAAGTCGACATCGCCTGGTACGGTAACCTGTCAGCAATGGAAGCCGTGGATCGCGCCAACGGCCAGGTCTTTGCCCAGACCGTCGCCGCCGATGGATCGCCGGGTTACTGGAGCGTGCTGATCGTCAACAAGGACAGCCCGATCAACAACCTCGACGATCTGATCGCCAAACGCAAAGATCTCACCTTTGGTAATGGCGATCCTAACTCTACCTCCGGCTATCTCGTCCCTGGCTATTACGTCTTCGCGAAAAACAATATCGCCGCCAGCGACTTCAAACGCACCGTCAACGCCGGTCATGAAACTAACGCCCTTGCGGTCGCCAACAAGCAGGTGGATGTCGCCACCAACAACACCGAGAACCTCGATAAGCTGAAAACGTCCGCGCCGGACAAGCTGAAAGCGCTGAAGGTTATCTGGAAGTCGCCGCTGATCCCAGGCGATCCGATTGTCTGGCGTAAGAACCTCTCTGAAGCCACCAAGGACAAGGTGTACGACTTCTTCATGAACTACGGCAAAACTCCGGAAGAAAAAACCGTACTGGAACGCCTGGGTTGGGCGCCGTTCCGCGCCTCCAGCGACCTGCAACTGGTGCCGATTCGCCAGCTCGCCCTGTTTAAAGAGATGCAGGGCGTGAAGGACAACAAAGGACTGAACGCTGAAGAGAAGACCAGCAAATCGTCTGCGATTAAAGCGCAACTGGACGATCTTGACCGTCTGACTGCGGCGCTGAGCGCCATGACCAGCGTCACCAAAGCGGTGCAGTAAACCTGACGCCCGCTGGCGCTTCACTTACCGGGCCTACAAACGTAGGCCGGATAAGGCGGAGCCGCCTTCCGCCAATAACGTACGCACGGAGCTAAACATGCAAACCATCACCGTTGCCCCGCCAAAGCGCAGTTGGTTCTCGCTCGTCAGTTGGGCCATTCTGCTCGCCGTGCTGGTCGTGTCGTGGAAAGGCGCCGAAATGGCCCCGCTCACGCTGATTCAGGATTCCGCCAACATGGCGACGTTTGCCGCCGACTTCTTTCCGCCGGACTTTAGCCAGTGGCAGGACTACCTCGGCGAAATGGCGGTGACCCTGCAAATCGCCGTCTGGGGAACCGCGCTGGCCGTGATCCTCTCCATTCCTTTCGGCCTGATGTGCGCCGACAACCTCGTGCCCTGGTGGATCTACCAGCCGATGCGCCGTCTGATGGATGCCTGCCGCGCCATTAACGAAATGGTGTTTGCGATGCTATTTGTGGTCGCTGTCGGCCTCGGTCCGTTTGCGGGCGTCATGGCGCTGTTTATCCATACCACCGGCGTGCTCTCCAAGCTGCTGTCCGAAGCGGTGGAAGCCATTGAACCCGGTCCGGTTGAAGGCATTCGCGCCACTGGCGCTAACAAAATTGAAGAAATTCTTTACGGTGTACTGCCCCAGGTGATGCCGCTGCTGATCTCCTACTCGCTGTACCGCTTTGAATCCAACGTCCGTTCAGCAACTGTCGTCGGGATGGTGGGCGCAGGCGGCATTGGCGTCACGTTGTGGGAGGCAATTCGCGGTTTCCAGTTCCAGCAAACCTGCGCCCTGATGGTGTTAATCATTGTGACCGTCAGCCTGCTGGATTTTCTCTCCCAGCGTTTACGTAAGCACTTTATCTGATTAGCGAGGCATTGATTGCTATGCACTTGTCTACACATCCGACCAGTTATCCGACGCGTTATCAGGAGATTGCCGCGAGACTTGAGCAGGAGCTACGTCAACATTACCGCTGCGGCGACTATCTGCCCGCCGAGCATCAGCTTGCCGCGCGTTATGAGGTTAATCGCCACACCCTGCGCCGCGCCATCGACCAGTTGGTGGAACGCGGCTGGGTCCAGCGTCGTCAGGGCGTCGGCGTACTGGTGCTGATGCGCCCGTTCGATTATCCGCTTAACGCCCAGGCACGCTTCAGTCAGAACCTGTTGGATCAGGGAAGTCATCCCACCAGCGAAAAACGGCTGGCGGTACTGCGCCCGGCCTCCCGTCACGTTGCCGATGCGCTCAGCGTGCAGGAAGGCGATAACGTCATCCACTTGCGCACCTTGCGGCGGGTAAACGGCATCGCCCTGTGTCTGATTGACCATTACTTTTCCGACCTGACCCTCTGGCCGCTGCTGCAGGGTTTTAACCACGGCTCGCTGCACGACTATTTGCGCGAACAGTCCGGCCTGACGCTCAAGCGCACCCAGACGCGCATCAGCGCCCGGCGTGCGCAGGCGAAAGAGAGCAAGGTGCTGGAAATCCCCAACATGGCGCCGCTGCTCTGCGTGCGCACCCTGAACCACCGTGAAGGCGAGGAACGTGCGATGGAGTATTCCGTCAGCCTGACCCGCGCCGACATGATCGAATTCACTATGGAGCACTGAATGCATTTCGATACCGCCACCCGCCAGCGCTGGATGCGCGCGCTGGCTTACAGCAAGGCCGATGCCCTGAATGCGCGACTCCAGGCGTTAAAGCTGGCACCGGAATATGAACTGATTCGCCCCCCGGAATGCGGACTGATGCAAATTCAGGCGCGCATGGGCGGCACCGGCAACCGTTTCTTTGCCGGAGACACCACGCTGACCCGCGCGGTGGTTCGCCTGAAAAGCGGCACGCTGGGTTACAGCTACCTGCTGGGACGCAACAAACGCCACGCCGAGCAGTGCGCCGTTATCGACGCTTTACTGCAGGAACAGACACATTTCCAGAACCTGATGGAAACCTTAATTCGCCCGCTGGAAGCAGAACGCGATGCGGAAATCACCGCCCGTCGCGCCGAGGTCAACGCCAGCCGGGTCGACTTCTTTACGCTGGTGCGCGGAGATAACGAATGACCCTACAGACCGCCTTTACCCTGCCCGTCCAGGACGCCCAACAAAGCTTTCGCCGTCTGCTGAAAGCGATGAGCGAACCGGGGGTGATTGTTGCCTTACATCAATTGAAACACGGCTGGCAGCCGTTGAATCTGGCGACCACCAGCGTCCTGCTGACGTTAGTCGACGGCGATACGCCGGTGTGGCTGTCGCCTGCGATGAATAACGACATCGCCAGCCAGAACCTGCGTTTTCACACCAATGCTCCGATGGTCGAACAACCCCAACTGGCGGCCTATGCCGTAGCCGACGAGCGCATCAGCAGCGAACAGCTTAATGCGCTTTCTGCCGGTTCTGCGGTCGCGCCAGAAAACAGTGCCACGCTCATCGTACAGGTTTCCAGTCTGAGTGGTGGGCGGATGTTACGCCTGACCGGGGCTGGTATCGCCGAAGAGCGAATGATCGCACCGCAGTTACCAGACTGCCTGATCCACGAACTCACCGAACGTCCGCATCCGTTCCCGCTGGGCGTTGACCTCATCCTTACCTGCGGCGAACGGCTGCTGGCTATCCCGAGAACCACCCATGTGGAGGTGTGCTGATGTACGTAGCCGTCAAAGGGGGCGAGAAGGCGATAGCCAACGCCCATGCGTTACAGGAGCAGCGACGCCGGGGCGACGATACCGTTGCCGAACTGAGCGTGGCGCAGATCGAACAACAGATGCATCTGGCTGTTGATCGCGTCATGACCGAAGGCGGTATTGCCGATCGCGAACTGGCGGCGCTGGCGCTCAAGCAGGCCAGCGGCGATAACGTCGAAGCCATCTTTCTGCTGCGTGCTTACCGCACCACGCTGGCAAAGCTGGCGGTAAGCGAACCGCTGAACAGTGGGGAAATGCGCCTGGAACGCCGTATCTCAGCAGTCTATAAGGATATTCCGGGCGGACAGCTGTTAGGACCAACCTACGACTACACCCATCGTCTGCTCGATTTTACGCTGCTGGCGAATGGCGAAACGCCGCCGCTGCGGACTACAGAAAGTACACAGGACGCCGCCCCGCACGTCTTTTCGCTGCTGGCGAATCAAGGGCTGGCGAAGCCCGAAGAAGATAACGGCGCCACGCCGGATGACATCACCCGCACGCCGCCGGTTTACCCCTGCTCCCGTGCGTCACGCCTGCAACAGCTGATGCGCGGCGATGAGGGCTATCTGCTGGCGCTGGCCTACTCCACCCAACGCGGCTACGGGCGCAATCACCCCTTCGCAGCCGAAATCCGTAGTGGGTACGTTGCGCTGGAAACGGTACCGGAAGAGCTGGGATTTGCGGTCAACGTCGGCGAAGTGCTGATGACCGAATGTGAAATGGTCAACGGCTTTGTCGCCCCGGACAACGATGCGCCTCACTTTACCCGCGGCTACGGACTGGTGTTCGGCATGAGCGAACGCAAAGCGATGGCAATGGCGCTGGTGGACAGAGCCTTACAGGCACCCGACTACGATGAAACGGTCACAGGACCGGCGCAGGACGAAGAGTTCGTGCTGGCGCACGCGGATAACGTCGAGGCGGCGGGTTTTGTTTCGCACCTCAAGCTCCCCCACTACGTCGATTTCCAGGCCGAGCTGGAACTGCTCAAACGCCTGCAACAGGAGGCCGCCCGTGACCACTAACCTCTTCGGCTACAACTTTGCTTATCTGGATGAGCAAACCAAACGCATGATCCGTCGCGCGATCCTCAAAGCGGTGGCGATCCCCGGCTATCAGGTGCCATTCGGTGGCCGCGAAATGCCGATGCCTTACGGCTGGGGAACCGGTGGGATCCAGATTACCGCCAGCGTGATTGGTGAACCGGACGTGCTGAAGGTTATCGATCAGGGCGCAGATGACACCACCAACGCGGTATCGATCCGCAACTTCTTCAAGCGCGTCACCGGAGTCAATACCACCGAGCGCACGGAAGACGCCACGTTAATCCAGACCCGTCACCGGATCCCGGAAACGCCGCTGACGGAAGATCAGATCCTGATCTTCCAGGTGCCGATCCCTGAACCGCTGCGTTTTATCGAACCTCGCGAAACGGAAACCCGCACTATGCATGCGCTGGAGGAGTACGGGATCATGCAGGTGAAGCTGTATGAAGATATCGCCCGCTTCGGCCATATCGCCACCACTTACGCCTACCCAGTGAAAGTCAACGGACGCTATGTGATGGACCCGTCGCCGATCCCGAAATTCGACAACCCGAAGATGGACATGATGCCCGCCCTTCAGTTGTTTGGCGCGGGACGCGAAAAACGCATCTATGCCGTACCGCCGTATACCCGCGTGGAAAGTCTCGATTTCGACGATCATCCGTTCACCGTACAGACCTGGGATGAGCCCTGCGCCATCTGCGGTTCAACGCGCAGTTATCTTGATGAAGTGGTGCTCGATGACACCGGCAAACGCATGTTTGTCTGCTCCGACACCGACTACTGCCGCCAACAGAGCGAGGCACTCAGCCAATGACGCAACCGTTGCTTTCGGTTAATAACCTGACCCATCTCTACGCGCCGGGCAAAGGCTTCAGCGATGTCTCCTTTGACCTGTGGCCTGGCGAAGTGCTGGGCATTGTCGGGGAGTCCGGTTCCGGCAAAACCACCCTGCTGAAATCCCTCTCCTCGCGCCTGACGCCGCAGTCGGGCGAGATTCAGTACCAGAACCGTTCACTGTACGCCATGAGCGAAGCCGACCGCCGCCGGCTGTTGCGCACTGAATGGGGCGTGGTACATCAGCACCCGTTGGATGGCCTGCGTCGTCAGGTCTCGGCGGGCGGTAATATCGGCGAACGCCTGATGGCGACCGGCGCACGCCACTATGGCGAGATCCGCGCCACCGCCCAGCGCTGGCTGGAGGAGGTCGAAATTCCGGCCTCTCGTATCGACGATCTACCGACCACCTTTTCCGGCGGCATGCAGCAGCGTCTGCAGATCGCCCGCAACCTCGTCACTCACCCGAAGCTGGTATTTATGGATGAGCCGACCGGCGGTCTCGACGTCTCCGTCCAGGCGAAACTGTTGGATCTGCTGCGCGGGCTGGTGGTGGAACTGGATCTGGCGGTGGTGATTGTCACTCACGATTTAGGCGTGGCGCGCCTGTTGGCAGACCGTCTGCTGGTGATGAAACAGGGTCAGGTGGTGGAAAGTGGATTAACCGACCGCGTGCTCGACGATCCACATCATCCGTATACCCAGTTGCTGGTGTCGTCCGTATTGCAGAACTGATTTTTTGTTTTGCCGGGTGGCGGCTACGCCTTATCCGGCAATCGAATGCACAAATGCTTAAAGAGGCTAAAAATGAACGCGATCCGCGTTGAAAACGTCAGTAAAACCTTTGTGCTCCACCAGCAAAACGGCGTGCGCCTGCCGGTGCTGCAAAATGCCTCGCTGGAAGTCAAAAACGGTGAATGCGTCGTTCTATATGGCCATTCCGGCAGCGGAAAATCGACGCTGCTGCGTTCGCTGTATGCCAATTATCTGCCCGATGAGGGGCATATTCACATTCGCCATCACGACGAATGGGTCGATCTGGTGCACGTTCCGGCGCGCAAAGTGCGGGAAGTCCGCCGCGCCACGATCGGTTGGGTGAGCCAGTTTCTGCGGGTGATCCCACGGATCTCCGCGCTGGATGTGGTAATGCAGCCGCTGCTGGATCTCGGCGTACCGCGCGAGGCGTGCGCCGCCAAAGCCGCAAGCCTGTTGACCCGTCTGAACGTGCCGGAACGCTTGTGGCACCTCGCCCCATCAACCTTTTCCGGCGGTGAACAACAGCGCGTGAACATCGCGCGCGGATTTATCGTCGATTATCCGATTCTGTTACTCGACGAACCGACCGCGTCGCTGGATGCCAGAAACAGTGCCGCCGTGGTGGCGCTGATTGAAGAGGCGAAAGCGCGCGGTGCGGCCATTGTCGGCATTTTTCACGATCAAACTGTGCGCGACCGCGTAGCGGATCGTTTGCACCTGATGGGAACAACACCATGATTATCAATAATGTAAAGCTGGTGCTGGAAGATGAAGTGGTGCAGGGATCGCTGGAAATGCAGGATGGCGTGATTCGCGCGTTTGCGCAAAGTCAGAGCCGTCTTCCGCAAGCGCTGGACGGAGAAGGCGGCTGGCTGCTGCCGGGGCTGATTGAGTTGCACACCGATAATCTCGACAAATTCTTTACCCCACGGCCGAAAGTGGACTGGCCCGCCCATTCCGCAATGAGCAGCCACGACGCGCTGATGGTCGCCAGCGGTATCACCACCGTGCTGGACGCGGTGGCGATTGGCGATGTCCGCGACGGCGGCGATCGTCTGGAAAACCTGGAGAAAATGATTAACGCCGTGGAGGAGACGCAAAAGCGTGGGGTGAACCGCGCCGAGCATCGCCTGCATCTGCGCTGCGAACTGCCGCACCACACCACGCTGCCGCTGTTCGAGAAGCTGGTCAGCCGCGAACCGGTTACGCTGGTTTCGCTGATGGATCACTCGCCGGGCCAGCGTCAGTTCGCCAACCGCGAGAAGTATCGTGAATATTATCAGGGTAAATATTCGCTGACCGATGAACAAATGACGCGTTACGAAGAGGAACAACTGGCCCTGGCGGCTCGCTGGTCGCAGCCCAACCGGACTGCCATCGCGCAACTGTGCCGCGAGCGCAACATTGCACTGGCAAGCCATGATGACGCCACCTCCGGGCATGTGCAGGAATCCCACCAGCTTGGCAGCGTGATCGCCGAATTTCCCACCACGTTCGAAGCCGCAGAAGCCTCGCGCCAGCACGGCATGAACGTACTGATGGGCGCACCGAACATTGTGCGCGGTGGCTCTCATTCCGGCAACGTCGCGGCGCACACGCTGGCAGAATTGGGGTTGCTGGATATCCTCTCGTCAGATTACTACCCCGCCAGCCTGCTGGATGCCGCGTTTCGCGTCGCAGACGACGCGGCTAACCGTTTCACCCTGCCGCAGGCGATCCGCCTGGTGACCGCCAACCCGGCGCGGGCGCTCAGTCTCCGCGATCGCGGCGTGATCGCCGAAGGTAAGCGCGCCGATCTGGTACTGGCGCACCGTAAAGGCGATCACATCCACATCGACCACGTCTGGCGCCAGGGAAAGAGGGTGTTCTGAGTATGGGAAAACTGATCTGGCTGATGGGGCCGTCCGGCTCCGGGAAGGACAGTCTGCTGACCGCACTCCGTCAGCAAGAACATGCGCATCTGCTGGTGGCGCACCGTTATATTACTCGCGCGGCGAATGCCGGGAACGAAAATCATGTCGCCCTGAGCGAGCAAGAGTTTTTCACCCGCGCCGGGCATAACCTGCTGGCGCTAAGCTGGCATGCTAACGGCTTTTATTATGGCGTCGGCGTGGAGATCGATCTCTGGCTTAACGGCGGCTTCGACGTGGTGGTCAACGGCTCACGCGCGCATCTACCCCAGGCGCAGGCGCGCTACGGCACGGCGCTGCTGCCGGTCTGCTTGCAGGTCTCCCCTACGATTTTGCGCCAGCGCTTACAGGCGCGCGGGAGGGAAAGCGAACCCGAGATTGCCGCGCGTCTCGAACGCGCCGCCCGCTACGCCCCGTTTGGCTGCCATACGCTCAATAACGACGGCAGTTTGCACCAGTCCGTCGATTCGCTGTTAACGTTAATGGGACGCAAGGAGCCACGCCATGTCTGCCTGTGAACTTCGTCGCGCCACCGGACAAGACGCCGGGGCCGTGTACGCGCTCATCTGCGAACTGAAGCAAGCCCAGTTTGATTACCCGACCTTTTGCGCCGGATTCACCGCCAATTTGCAGGATGACCGACTGCGTTATCAGTTGGCGCTGCTTGAGGGCCAGGCGGTTGGACTCATTGGCCTGCATCTGCAGTATCATTTACACCACGCCAACTGGATTGGCGAGATTCAGGAACTGGTGGTGATGCCGCAGGCGCGGGGTCTGAAAATCGGTAGCCAGTTACTGGCATGGGCAGAACAGGAAGCCCGCGAGGCAGGCGCAGAGATGACAGAGCTGTCCACCAGCGTGAAGCGTCATGACGCCCACCGTTTTTATCGGCGCGAAGGCTACGAACAAAGTCATTTTCGCTTCACAAAAGCATTGTGAGGTACGTAGGCCGGATAAGCCGCTCGCGTCGCCATCCGGCACGATACGACAAGGGGAATCACGATGAGTCTGAGCATCACGCTAAGCGGCACCGGCGGTGCGCAAGGGGTACCCGTGTTTGGCTGCGATTGTGCAGCCTGTCGCCGCGCACGCCTGCAGGAACCGTATCGCCGACGCCCGTGTAGCGGCGTGATCAAATTCAACGATACGGTGACGCTGCTGGATGCGGGCATACCGCACCTGATGGACGACTGGCCGGCGGGCAGCTTTCGACAGTTTTTACTCACCCATTATCATATGGATCACGTACAGGGATTGTTTCCGCTACGCTGGGGCGTCGGGGCGTCCATCCCGGTGTACGGCCCGCCGGACGAACAGGGGTGCGACGATCTGTTTAAGCATCCCGGCATTCTCGACTTTAGCCACACCGTCGAGCCGTTTGTGGTGTTTGAGTTACAAGGATTGCAGGTCACACCGCTACCGCTGAATCACTCAAAGCTGACGTTGGGTTATCTTCTGGAGACAGCGCACAGCCGCGTGGCATGGCTGTCTGACACCGCCGGACTGCCCGATAAAACGCTCACCTTTCTGCTCAACAATCAGCCACAAGTTATCGTCATCGACTGTAGCCATCCGCCACGTCCCCAACCGCCGCGCAATCACTGTGATTTAAATACGGTCATTGCGCTTAATGAAGTGATTCGCTGCCCGCAGGTGATCCTCACGCATATCAGCCACGCGTTCGATGTCTGGCTGATGGATAATCCGCTCCCGGACGGATTTGAAGCAGGCTATGACGGGATGCAGATTATGGTCGATTAACGCCCGTAATCCTCTTCCATTCGGCTTTCTTCATCTTCCAGTTGGCGGCGTTCACGATCGAGCTGGCGCTGACGTTCATCAAGCTGCCGTCTGCGATCCTCAAACTGACGCCGGCGATCATCATATTGTCTGCGGCGATCGTCGCTCATTTCGTTCTGCCACCTGTCGTCGCGCGAATCCTCGTAATCCCGCCCGCTATCGCTGTCAGGCTTATAAGCATCGTTGATCGCCTGCTGAATGTTGCCGATAGCATCATCAATGATATCGGCCTGTGCCGGCACGGTAGCCAGCGACAGCAGGCTGAATAAAAAGAGTGTCAGGGTGCGTTTCATAGAACCAGCCTCAAAAGGGGACGGTTTCTACGTTAGTTATCGCCCTGTGCGACGAGTAGCGGAGGAATCTCAATTTCGTATCGGGTTCCGTTACAGCCTCCGTCGGCACAACGCCAAATCGTCACGTCAAATATGACGACAGCCTGTTTTTCGTCAGGGTTTTGTCCAAAAATTATCCGTAATATCAGGGAAAGCCCCCAATTAAAATGTGGCATAAAAGATGCATACTCAGGTCGACAAGCGTGTATGCGCGATTTGATTAACTGGAGCGAGACCGATGAAAAAAGTCGTCACGGTTTGCCCGTATTGCGCATCAGGTTGCAAGATAAACCTGGTGGTCGATAACGGCAAAATCGTCCGGGCTGAGGCGGCGCAGGGGAAAACCAATCAGGGTACTCTGTGTCTGAAGGGCTATTACGGCTGGGATTTTATTAACGATACCCAGATCCTGACCCCACGCCTGAAAACGCCTATGATTCGTCGCCAGCGTGGCGGCAAACTGGAATCAGTTTCCTGGGATGAAGCGCTGAATTACGTCGCCGAACGCCTGAGCGCCATTAAAGCGAAATACGGCCCTGATGCCATCCAGACGACCGGCTCGTCGCGCGGCACCGGGAATGAAACCAACTACATCATGCAAAAATTTGCGCGCGCCGTTATTGGTACCAATAACGTTGACTGCTGCGCTCGCGTCTGACACGGCCCATCGGTTGCAGGTCTGCACCAGTCGGTCGGTAACGGCGCAATGAGCAATGCCATTAACGAAATTGATAACACCGATTTAGTGTTTATCTTCGGTTACAACCCGGCGGATTCCCACCCGATTGTGGCGAATCACGTGATTAACGCTAAACGTAACGGGGCGAAAATTATCGTCTGCGATCCGCGCAAAATTGAAACCGCGCGCATTGCCGACATGCACATCGCACTGCGAAACGGCTCGAATATCGCACTGTTGAACGCGATGGGCCATGTCATTATTGAAGAAAATCTGTACGACCAGGCGTTTGTCGCCTCCCGTACGGAAGGTTTTGAAGAGTACCGCAAGATTGTCGAAGGCTATACGCCGGAGTCCGTCGAGGAGATAACCGGCGTTAGCGCGAGTGAAATTCGTCAGGCGGCGCGGATGTATGCCGGTGCGAAAAGCGCGACCATCCTGTGGGGCATGGGCGTCACCCAGTTCTATCAGGGTGTAGAAACCGTGCGTTCACTGACCAGCCTCGCGATGCTGACCGGCAACCTCGGTAAGCCCAGCGTGGGCGTTAACCCGGTACGTGGCCAGAACAACGTTCAGGGCGCGTGCGATATGGGTGCGCTGCCGGATACCTATCCGGGCTATCAGTATGTGAAAGATCCGGCTAACCGCGAGAAATTCGCCAAAGCCTGGGGCGTGGACAGCCTGCCTGCGCACACTGGCTATCGCATCAGCGAGCTGCCGCACCGTGCGGCGCATGGCGAAGTGCGTGCGGCGTACATTATGGGCGAAGATCCGTTGCAAACGGATGCGGAACTCTCCGCTGTGCGCAAAGGCTTTGAGGATCTGGAACTGGTCATCGTGCAGGACATCTTTATGACCAAAACCGCATCGGCGGCAGATGTCATTTTACCGTCGACGTCGTGGGGCGAGCATGAAGGGGTCTTTACCGCTGCTGACCGTGGTTTCCAGCGCTTCTTTAAAGCCGTTGAGCCGAAGTGGGATCTGAAAACCGACTGGCAAATCATCAGTGAGATCGCCACCCGGATGGGGTATCCGATGCACTACAACAACACCCAGGAGATCTGGGATGAGTTGCGTCATCTGTGCCCGGATTTCTACGGGGCGACTTACGAGAAGATGGGCGAACTGGGCTACATCCAGTGGCCTTGCCGCGACACGTCAGACGCCGATCAGGGGACCTCATACCTCTTTAAAGAGAAGTTTGATACCCCGAACGGCATGGCACAGTTCTTCACCTGCGACTGGGTTGCGCCGATCGATAAACTCACCGACGAGTACCCGATGGTACTGTCGACGGTGCGTGAAGTCGGCCACTACTCCTGTCGTTCGATGACCGGTAACTGTGCGGCCCTGGCCGCGCTGGCGGATGAACCCGGCTATGCGCAAATCAACGCGGCCGATGCGGCGCGTCTGGGCATTGAAGATGAAGCACTGGTGTGGGTTCACTCACGTAAAGGCAAAATTATCACCCGCGCGCAGGTCAGCGAGCGCCCGAACAAAGGGGCTATCTATATGACCTACCAGTGGTGGATTGGTGCCTGTAACGAGCTGGTGACCGAGAACTTAAGCCCGATTACCAAAACGCCAGAGTACAAGTATTGCGCCGTGCGCGTGGAGCCGATTGCCAATCAGTCCGCCGCCGAGCAGTACGTGATTGATGAATACAACAAGCTGAAGGCTCGCCTGCGCGAAACCGCAATGGGCTAACCACAACGTTGATGCATCTCAACAGCCTCCACCCTGGAGGCTGTTTTTTTATCCATACGATCTCTTTATACTGTCCATTCCGTACCCTAATTAAAACTTAATAATGAAACCACTTCTTGCATTGATGTTATTGATGACATTCTTTGCCCGTGCTGCCGATCCTGAGCCTGGAAGCCAGTATTTGCAGGCCGCAGAGGCAGGTGACAAACGCGCGCAATATTACCTTGCTGACAGCTGGTTTAGCTTCGGCGATTTAAGCAAAGCCGAATACTGGGCACAGAAATCCGCCGACAATGGCGATGCGG
Source organism: Citrobacter sp. Ca225 (assembly GCF_030337175.1). Taxonomy (NCBI): domain Bacteria; kingdom Pseudomonadati; phylum Pseudomonadota; class Gammaproteobacteria; order Enterobacterales; family Enterobacteriaceae; genus Citrobacter; species Citrobacter sp. Ca225. The sequence goes on from NZ_JAOWCD010000090.1 coordinate 40,130, forward strand.
ACGCCTGTGCGCTGCTGGCGCAGATTAAAATCACTAATCCGGTCAGTCTGGATTACCCGGAAGCAAAAATGCTGGCGGAGAAGGCCGCCCGGGCGGGCAGTAAAGCGGGCGAAATTACGCTGGCACGCATTCTGGTGAATACGCAGGCCGGTAAAACCGATTACCCCAAAGCCATCTCCCTGCTGCAAAACGCCTCTGAAAATCTGGAGAGTGATGTGGCCGTAGATGCGCAGATGCTGCTCGGTTTGATTTACGCCAACGGTGTCGGGATTCAGGCTGATGATGATAAAGCGACCTGGTACTTCAAACGCAGTTCCGCCATCTCTCGCACCGGGTATTCCGAATACTGGGCGGGAATGATGTTTCTGAACGGCGAACAGGGCTTTATTGAGAAGAATAAACAGAAGGCGCTGCACTGGTTGAATCTGAGCTGTACCGAAGGATTCGATACCGGCTGCGAAGAGTTTGACCGATTAACGAACGGCTGACTCAGATTACCTGATGGCGCTTTGCTTATCAGGCCTACAAGCGATGTCGACTCGTAGGCCGGATAAGGCGCAGCGCCATCCGGCAGACCGTTTACCGTTACTGGGCAGTCTTATCGAATTTCCCCAGTACTTCGCGCTCATACGCCAGCGCTTTTTTGCGATCAAACTTGTGTTCCCATTTGGCAATCACCAGTACCGCCAGCGCATTCCCCACCACGTTCAGCGCCGTACGCGCCATGTCGAGAATACGGTCGACACCGGCGATAAAGGCCAGGCCTTCCAGCGGGATGCCCACGCTACCAAGCGTTGCCAGCAATACCACGAAGGAGACGCCCGGCACGCCAGCAATCCCTTTCGATGTCACCATCAGCGTCAGCACCAGCACGATTTCCTGCCACAGCGACAGGTCGATACCGTACAACTGCGCGATGAAGATCGCCGCAATACTCTGGTACAGGGTCGAGCCATCGAGGTTAAACGAGTAGCCGGTCGGCACCACAAAACTGGTGATCGAGGCTGGCGCGCCGTAGGCTTCCATCTTCTCGATAATTCGCGGCAGTACGCTTTCAGAGCTGGCGGTGGAGTACGCCAGAATCAATTCATCTTTCAGAATGCGGATCAGGATCCAGATACTCAGTCCGCAAATACGCGCGACGATACCCAGCACCACCAGCGCGAAGAACAGGATCGCGAAGTGAACCAACAGCACCAGCTTCGCCAACGGCCACAGCGAGGCAAAACCGAAGTTCGCCACGGTCACGGCGATCAGCGCGAATACCCCGACGGGTGCATAGCGCATGACCATGTGCGTCACTTTAAACATGGTTTCGGAAATGGAGCGGAACACCGTCACCAGCGGCTCACGATGCGTTGCCGGTAGCGAGGAAAGCCCCAGACCAAACAGCACCGAGAAGAAGATGATTGGCAGCATGTCGCCTTTCGCCATCGAAGCAACGATGTTTGTCGGGACCAGCGACAGAATGGTGCCCATCAGGCCATGCGCGTGGCTCTGCACCTCTGCCGTCGTGTTCTGGTATTTCGAAATGTCCACGGTCGCCAGTTGCGACATATCAATGCCGGAACCCGGCTGGAAGACGTTCGCCAGCGTAATCCCGAGGATAATGGCAATCGTCGTGATCACTTCGAAATAGAGAATGGTTTTCGCGCCGATACGTCCCAGTTGTTTCGCATCGCCGACACCGGCAATCCCGACAATCAGCGTGGAGATCACAATCGGCACGACGATCATTTTAATCAGATGGATAAAGATATCCCCTGCCGGAGAGAGCAGGTTTGCAATCAGCCACTCGCGGCTGTCGCTGTGATAATGCAGATAACTGCCGAGTAAAATGCCCAGCACCATGGCAATCAGGATCTGCCAGGCCAGACTGAGTTTAAAACTTTTCATAACGACGAACTTCCTCAATGGAACGCCACTCCTGTTCATCGCGCAGGAATGGATACATACTGAAAGGGTATGAATTGTGTTGCGTTGGTTAGTAGAGTTTTTTAACGCTATACCCTAAATAGTCCGAGTTGCAGGAAGCCAACACACCTGCAGCTTGAAGTATGACGGGTGTATAATCAGTACCATTTGCAGGGCATCTTGCGCAACCCTTTAAGAACAGGGCTTTTCGCTGAAATATTGCATAATAACGCGAATTTATCGGGTTTATATTGCATAACTATTTGTTATGGAAAGATTTTTAAATCTGCGTTTTTGAATTATAACTGTCGTGAATTATTTTGGCGGCGAGGTTCATTTGCCTGTTTTTTAAACAGATAAATCGCGCAAAAACACAAATCTATTTCTGTCGGTTCTGTAATAACTTTGCCATATTTATCGAGTCTATCAGCTGCGCACGATTCACCCGCGGCGAATTCAAATCCAGGACTTTTTGCCACTGCAAAATCGCCTGTTTGTAATCCGCCTGCATAAATGCATCCGACGCCAGTAGCATCAGCGCAGTCACTTCCCCGGCATCCAGCGCCAGCGCCTTATCAATCATCTCGCGGGTCGCCGGCGTCATGTGCTGCCCGGCCTGGTAGTAGAGCACGGTCGCCAGCGCCGAATAGATCTCCGCATTCTCTCCACGGTTACGCAGCGCCTGATCATAAGCCAGCAGCGCATTATCGTAATCATTGCGCCACAGATAATACTCGCCGAGGAGCGCCCACTTTTCGCTGTCCTGTGGGTTGGCGCGAATCTGTTTTTGCAGGGCTATCAGTTTGGCCTCCGGCGTCGCGGTTTCTGCGAATTCATGCAGCGGATCGGCCAGTCGTCGTTGTTCGTCTCGCACGGCCTGCCATTTCGGCGACAGCAGATAGCCGCACAGACAGACGATGACCATCAGCACTGCCGCCAGAGTCAGTCGTCTGACAGGCATCGGGCGTGACGGTTCAGGTTGTCTCATCGTTGCCCCCTTTTCGCCTGCTGACGCGCCACAAAATCCCTCCAACCAGCAGCAACAGCAGGCACGGCAATGCCCACAGCAGCAGCGTCTGCCCGGTGAGCGGCGGGTTATAGCGGACAAAATCACCGTACCGCGCAGTCATCCAGGCGGTGATTTCAGCTTCATCTTTCCCTTCTGCCACCATCGTATAGACCTGGTGGCGCATGCTGACCGCAACCGGCGCATTGGATTCCAGCAAGTTTTGATTCTGGCACTGCGGACAGCGAAGCTGGCTGGCAATCGACAACGCCTTTTCCTGCTGCTGTGGGTTCTCAAAAGCCCAGGTATCAACCACCTGAGCGTGAGCGGAAAAGGAGATAACCAGCAGTAAGATAAACGCAATGATGGTGCCTGATGACGCTGCGCTTATCAGGCCTGCGCCGTGCTTAAACCATGCGCCGCCATCCGGCAATCCCCCCGACAAAAACCGCGGTTCATTACGCATCGCGCTTTCTCCCACGCCAGCCGCTGAGCAGCGCCCCGGCAATCATCAACAGCCCCCCGCCCCAAATCCAGCGCACGCCGCTTTGCACATACAGGCGCAGGGCATACCGCTCCTCGCCCGTTTTTTCACCCATCACCGCATACCAGTCATGAAGCAGATCCCAGTGCATGCCAGGTTCCATCATTTGCTGGCGACGGGCGGAATAAAAGCGCCGCTCGGGCGTCAGGCTACCTATTCGTTTCTCGCCCTGCCACAGCGTAATAAGCGCCTTTTCGGTGGTGTAGTTCCCTTTCGCGGCCAGATCCAGCCGTTCAAAGCGGAAGGTGTAACCCGCCAGTTCAACCTGCTGACCTGGGCTCAGGTTAAGGCTTACCTCCTGACGACTGCCGCTGGAGAAGAGGATCCCCGCGGCAAAAACCAGCACACCTGCGTGCGCCAGCAGCGCCGGAAGCTGGCGGTGTACGGCCCTCTTCCGGCTTCTGACCATCGCTGTCACGATTACCACCAACATCAGCAAGCCAAACGGCAAGGTGGCGCGGTTAAAATAGGGCGCGCCAACGGAGAGTCGCCCCCAGCCCAGCAGGCCATAAATCATCGGGTAGAGCGTTCCAATCAGTACGATCAGCAGCACCGCGCAAAAGAGCAGCAGCGCTGCCAGAATCAGCATTTCGCGTGACCAGCCGCTCAGACGAACGGCCTGTTGGTTAGCCCGCGCGCGCCAGCCGTACAAGCCGAGCGCGGCCAGACTCAGAATGGCAAAGAGGGCAAACAGCGGCACGGCGCGCACATTATCCAGCGCAAAAGCGTGTACAGAAACGAGAATACCGGAACGGACAATCAGCGTGCCCAGCAAAGAGAGGATAAGCGTAACAATGGCCAGCAGTAGCGACCAGTGGCGAAAAATGCCGCGTTCACGCGACACATACAGGCTGTGCAGCAGCGCACTGGCAGAAAGCCAGGGTAATAAAGACGCGTTTTCCACCGGGTCCCAGAACCACCAGCCGCCCCACCCCAGTTCGCAATAGGCCCACCATGAACCGAGAATGATGCCAAGCGTCAGCGCACACCAACCGGGCAGCGCCCAGCGCCAGCACACCCAGGCGGTCAACGTCGTGAAATCACCGCGCAGCAACGACGCCAGCTTGAGTCCCCACGACAACAGGCTGTGACTATGTTGGGCCACATAGATAACGGAGAAATCGCTGGTCAGAAAGCAAAACACCAGAATCAAGAAGGCGAGCAGCAGGCACGCAAATTGCGCCCAGACGCCCACGCTCGCCAGACGCATTACGCTCTGCCAGCGCTGGCGTTCACCTGCCAGTACGGCAAGCGGGGTCAACACGTTGACCCCGAGGCTGAATAACAGTGCCAGAAAACCGGCTTCAGGAAGGAGTACGTCCAGAAATCACCTTTCCCTCACAGCCATGCTTATGCAACCGTGAGCTGTCCAGCATAAAGAATGAAAAAGCGCAGTAACAGCACGCCCGTCAGGCTGGCACCACAGACCGCCAGCACACCATGAAACGTCGAACCGCGGTTGGCCCAGGGTTTCAGTAACATTGGAACGATCAGTCCCAGCCCCGCGACGCCGAGCCAGAACCACCAGGTCCAGAAGCCACCACCCAGTGCCGCCGACAGCGCGCGCATTTTGCCGTCATCGCCCAGAGCCAGCCCCACAAAGAAGGCGGCCAGCAGGAAGATCTCCAGCCACACCACCGGGGTTTCCACACGGTGAATAAAATGCGCCTCGGTACTGTGCGGATTACCACGCTGACGTAATGCCATCGCAATCAGCGCCACCGCCGCACCGGAGGAGATCCCGGAAAACAGGAACAGCACCGGCAGGATCGGGTTATTCAGGAACGGATAGGATTTCAGTACCGAAAGCAGGAAACCGGTGTAGGCGCCCAGCAGCACCGCCAGTACTAACATTAGCGTTTCGAGTCCACGGTTGAACGGCGTTAACAGCGTCAACACTTTCTGCACCAGTCCCAGACGGGGGAACCAACGCTGTTGCAGAGCCATCACCTCTTTTTGAAAGATGATGGCCAGCCACAGAATCAGCACCACCATATAAAGCTGGAATAGCAGAACCCCCATCGACATCACCGACGTAAAGCTATAGTGGAACATCAGCTTCCAGAAGGTCCAGGGACGCGTCAGGTGGAAGATCAGAATCAGCAGGCCGAGAATAATCGCCCCCGGCCCCACGACCAGCGTGGTGCGCAGCAGCGTACTGTCCGCTCCCCCCGCCTCCGGATGGTAACGGCGCAGCAGGATTGACAGCGTCACCAGTCCGGCAGAGATGCCGATCAGAAACAGATAGATGGCGATGGGCCAGTCCCACACCAGCGATTCAAAGTGGAAAGCAGATGCGTTTGTCATTGGCTCACCTCCCCATATTTAAAGGGAACGCGGTAGACCTTCGGTTTGGTACCCAGCGCCAGCTTGTAGCGATAGGTGGTTTTCTGCCGCAGCAGCCGGGAAATATCGCTGTCAGGATCGTCCAGATTACCAAACGTCAGCGCCTTCGTCGGGCAAGACTCGACGCAGGCAGGCAGTTTGCCCGCTTTCAGATTGGTTTTACGGCAAAAATCGCATTTATCCGCTGTTTTCGTGACCGGATGGATAAAGCGCACGCGGTACGGACACGCGGCGATGCAGTACTGACAGCCGACGCAGAGATCCGGGTTCACATCCACGATGCCATTCGCGGCATCGCGATACGACGCCCCGGTCGGGCAGACGTCAACGCACGGCGCGTGATCGCAGTGCTGGCACGAATGGCGGAAGAAGCGGTACTTCACATCCGGAAACGTGCCCAGCGGTTCGCTGCGAATGATGGTCAGTCGCGACACGCCTTCCGGCACATTGTTGACTTCCCGACAGGCATCCATACAGGCGGTACAGCCGATGCATAATGATTCATCATGCACCATGCCGTATCGCACGCCGTTGATATTCAACGTTTTCGCCACCACGCGTCCTGCAGTACCGCTGACGGCCACCAGCGCGCCGACGCCGGTGATGAACTGGCGACGAGAGCAACTCATGGATGCTCCTTAAGCAAGGGCACAGACGCCGGATTAAAGTTCGGGTTGTTACGCTGATCGCTGTGGCAATCGACGCAAATCTTAACTCGTCCTTTATCGCTTAACGTCTGCATCGTGTCTTGCTTCGGATGCAGCGAATGACAACTGGCGCAGGCCACTTTAGTCACGTGGACATCGTGCGGCCAGAACGCTTTTTGCAACTGTTCAGGCAAGTGGCAGGACAGACAAACGCTGTTCTGCTGCTCCACGTTATACATCGGCTCGTTAAAGCGCATCACATCCTTCGCCCCTTCACGGTGCTGAGGCGATGGCTTGCCATGACAGTTAGTACAGGTGACCGGCAGTTTATTGTTCGGATTGGTCACGGACGCATGCTTACCATGCATCCCTTCGGTATCCGGCTTGTGACAGTCCAGACACGCGGCATCCGGGCTACGCTGTGGCGTCACCTCCCAGCGTTCCGATTCCTGCGGCGTTGGCGTGGCGGTTATTCCACTCAGGCTCCATAACAGACCTGACGCCAGCACCCCAGCAGTTAATAACGAACGTAATACGCTCATATTCACTCCGTTGAGTTATCCGCCCCTTGCGAGGCGGAATGGGGTTATTGGCTTAACAAACCGTTTTTACGCGCCTGTTCTTCCCACTGCGGGATCACCGTTTTGATAAAGTCCTGTTTATCGGCGTTAATCTGCTGCATGTTCAGACCAATGGCCGCCTGGGCTTTCTCTTTGGTGGAGATATCCGGAATTGCGATTTCATGGGTGATGCCTTTGGTTGCCAACAGACGCGCCAGCTTAGTCCGCGCATCGGCGGCTTTGTCCATCGCGATACCTAACATCCGCAGACCTTCTTCCGGGGCGTGCATATGGATACCGTGAGAGGCAATGGCCAGATCCCAGCGCCACTGCGCGTGACGGATATCGCTCAGAATCGGCTTCATTTCCGCTTCCGTTGCGCCCGCATCCCAGGCCGCTTTCGCTTCGAAGTGCGCACGAACCAGTTGATCTTCAACTTTGATTTTCAGCCCATTGATTGCCTTCTTACGCTCAGCGACCACGTTTTGCAGAGAGGCTTTGTCCTGGGTATGGCAGTTCGCACAGGTTTGCGGGAAGTTGTCGAACGGATTGCCAATCTTATGATCGGTATAGAGTTTTCCTTCGGCGTTCTGCACTTTCGGCATATGACAGTCAATACAGGTCACATTGTTTTTGCCGTGAATACCCACGCTCCAGGTTTCATATTCCGGATGCTGTGCTTTCAGCATCGGCGCTTTTGACAGCGAGTTGGTCCAGTCAGAGAAGGTAATGGCGTCATAGTATTTCTCCATGTCTTCGACTTTCATGCCGTCATCCCACGGGAACTTCACGGCTTTGTCTTTGCCGTCAAAATAATATTCAACGTGGCATTGCCCGCAAACCATCGACTGCTGGTCGAAACGACCGGCTTTATCGAATGGCTTACCGATGGTCTCCATCGCACGTTCCGCATACGGACGAGACAACGTCAGCTCAGGTTTACCTTTCGCAAAGTCAGGTGACGCCGTGTTATGGCAGTCGCCGCAGCCCAGGTTATTCACGATTTCCGGGCCGCCGCGCGCCCATTTGCCGTGGAAGTAGCCATCTTCACCGTCTTTCTGGATCAAACGCGCCACGTCCGGGCTTTTACAGCTCCAGCAGGCCATCGGCAATGGACCGTCTTCAGCGTTTTTTGGGGCACCGGTACGTAAGGTTTCACGCACGTCGGTCACCGCATAGGCGTGCCCACGCGGTTTGTTGTAATCACGGGAGAACGGATATCCCGCCCACAAGATCACCAGACGGGGATCTTCCGCTAACGCGTCTTCACGTTTTGATTGCTCTGAAGTCGCTTTCCATGAGAGGTATTGATCGGGATGCTGAGGGGCGAAGACTTCATTCTTCGCTTCAACGGTAACTGATTTTGCGGGTTCGGGCGTTTGCTCAGCATAAACCGCAGAAATGAAAAACAGCGGTACGATCAGGCTGAAGAAACGACGTGCGCGTAGTGTAATCCTTGCCATAGAGGTCTCATCCAGATTGCGCCATTGCGTTCAATGACGGTTCTTTTTTATTCTATCCATGACGATAACCACACACAGCCATGACATTGCCCTAATCTAGATGTAACAAAAAACCACACTCAAAATGTTGTCTTTAATCAATTGTAAGTGTATGTAAAATACCACTTTAGAGTTAGTCAAGCCGTTTTTTCTCTACTCCTTTCCTCTTTTTCGACCTCGATCACCGTTCGTGAATAATTAACATAACCCTCTGTAACGGAAAGATTTTACCAACTTTTGTTGGTTTCCTTCAAAAAACGTATTGCCGTTAATTTGCACAATTCCTGTATTGCGTGATCTGTCGCGCAAAAGCTAAACAAAACTGTCAAAGCCCCTACATTTAACGTTTGTGAGACATATTATTAACATCCTACAAGGAGAACAAAAGCCATGAGCCAAATTCACAAACACGCTATTCCCGCAAACATTGCGGATCGTTGCCTGATAAATCCGGAGCAGTACGAAGCGAAGTATCAACAATCTATTAACGAGCCAGATACCTTCTGGGGCGAGCAGGGAAAAATTCTCGACTGGATCACGCCGTACCAGAAAGTGAAGAACACCTCTTTCGCACCGGGCAATGTCTCCATTAAATGGTATGAGGACGGCACGCTGAACCTGGCGGCCAACTGTCTCGACCGCCACCTGCAGGAAAATGGCGAACGCACCGCCATCATCTGGGAAGGCGATGACGCCTCGCAGAGCAAACATATTAGCTATCGCGAACTGCATCGCGATGTCTGCCGTTTCGCCAATACGCTGCAGGATCTGGGGATTAAAAAAGGCGATGTGGTGGCGATCTATATGCCAATGGTGCCAGAGGCCGCCGTCGCGATGCTGGCCTGCGCCCGCATTGGTGCCATACATTCGGTGATCTTCGGCGGTTTCTCGCCGGAAGCGGTCGCCGGTCGCATCATTGATTCCAGTTCGAAGCTGGTGATTACCGCTGATGAAGGCGTGCGCGCTGGTCGCAGCATTCCGCTGAAGAAAAACGTCGACGATGCGCTGAAAAACCCGAACGTGAAAACCATCGAGCATGTGGTTGTACTCAAGCGCACCGGCGGCAACATCGAGTGGCAGGAAGGTCGCGACCTGTGGTGGAGCGATCTGATTGAAAAAGCCAGCCCTGAGCATCAACCCGCAGAGATGAACGCCGAAGATCCGCTGTTCATCCTCTATACCTCGGGCTCCACCGGTAAACCGAAGGGCGTGTTGCACACCACCGGCGGCTATCTGGTATATGCCGCAACGACCTTTAAATATGTGTTTGATTACCATCCGGGCGATATCTACTGGTGCACCGCCGATGTGGGTTGGGTTACCGGACATAGCTACCTGCTGTATGGGCCGCTGGCCTGCGGCGCTACCACGCTGATGTTTGAAGGCGTGCCGAACTGGCCGACGCCGGCGCGCATGAGCCAGGTGGTGGATAAGCATAAGGTCAATATTCTCTACACCGCGCCGACGGCGATCCGCGCCCTGATGGCGGAAGGCGATAAGGCGATTGAGGGCACTGACCGCTCATCGCTGCGCATTCTGGGATCGGTTGGCGAGCCGATCAACCCGGAAGCGTGGGAGTGGTACTGGAAAAAGATCGGTAACGAAAAATGCCCGGTGGTGGATACCTGGTGGCAGACCGAAACCGGTGGCTTCATGATCACCCCGCTGCCGGGCGCAACCGAACTGAAAGCGGGTTCCGCTACCCGCCCGTTCTTCGGCGTGCAGCCGGCGCTGGTGGATAACGAAGGCCATCCGCAGGAAGGGGCCACCGAAGGCAACCTGGTGATCACCGACTCCTGGCCTGGACAGGCGCGTACGCTGTTCGGCGATCATGAACGCTTTGAGCAAACCTACTTCTCAACCTTTAAAAACATGTACTTCAGCGGCGATGGCGCGCGTCGTGACGAAGACGGTTACTACTGGATCACCGGGCGCGTTGACGACGTGCTGAACGTCTCCGGTCACCGTCTGGGCACGGCGGAAATTGAATCCGCGCTGGTGGCGCATCCCAAGATTGCCGAAGCGGCGGTGGTCGGCATTCCGCATAACATCAAGGGCCAGGCGATTTATGCCTATGTGACGCTGAATCACGGCGAAGAGCCGTCGCCTGAACTGTACGCCGACGTGCGCAACTGGGTACGTAAAGAGATTGGCCCGCTGGCGACGCCAGACGTGCTGCACTGGACCGACTCACTGCCAAAAACCCGTTCCGGCAAAATCATGCGCCGTATTTTGCGCAAGATCGCGGCGGGCGATACCAGCAATCTGGGCGATACCTCGACGCTCGCCGATCCTGGCGTGGTAGAGAAGCTGCTCGAAGAGAAGCAGGCCATCGCGATGCCATCATAATAAAAAGATGCCGGATGGCGTTGCGCTGATCCGGCCTACGCCCCTACAAGTTCTGACCCTACCCTCTCTTCATTGGGAGGGGAAATATAAAAACCTCCCCAAAGGATTTCGTGTCACAGGAAGGCGGCAAGCGAGCACATCCCCGGTCACATCGTTCACTATGTGACTGGGGTGGGCAAGTGCGGCCAACGCATCTGTGGCATGAAAGACTCAGGGGGCCTCTGGAGACTCTGTGATGAATGACACCATTTATCAGCGGATAGAAGACAGTGCGCGTTTCAGGGAATTAGTTGAAAAAAGGCAACGGTTTGCCACGATACTGTCGATCATCATGCTGGTGGTCTATATCAGCTTTATTTTACTGATTGCTTTTGCGCCTGGCTGGCTGGGAACCCCGCTTCATGAGGGAACCAGCGTCACCCGGGGTATTCCGATTGGCGTGGGGGTGATTCTGATCTCTTTCGTTCTGACCGGCATCTACATCTGGCGAGCGAACGGCGAATTTGACCGTCTGAACAAGGCAGTACTGCACGAGGTTAACGCATTATGAAGAGAGTCCTGACGGCGCTTGCCGCCACACTACCCTTCGCGGCCAACGCGGCGGATGCCATTAGCGGTGCAGTACAACGCCAGCCAACCAACTGGCAGGCGATTGTCATGTTTCTGATTTTCGTTGTGTTTACGCTGGGTATTACGTACTGGGCCTCTAAACGCGTACGTTCACGCAGCGACTACTATACGGCGGGCGGAAATATCACCGGCTTCCAGAACGGACTGGCGATTGCGGGCGATTACATGTCGGCGGCGTCGTTCCTCGGGATCTCCGCACTGGTGTTTACCTCCGGCTATGACGGGTTGATCTACTCGCTGGGCTTCCTCGTCGGCTGGCCGATCATCCTGTTCCTGATCGCCGAGCGTCTGCGTAACCTCGGTCGCTATACCTTTGCCGATGTGGCCTCTTATCGCCTGAAGCAAGGCCCGATCCGTATTCTGTCGGCCTGCGGTTCGCTGGTGGTGGTTGCCCTTTATCTGATTGCACAGATGGTCGGTGCGGGCAAACTGATTGAACTGCTGTTCGGCCTGAACTACCACATTGCGGTGGTGCTGGTCGGCGTGCTGATGATGATGTACGTGCTGTTCGGCGGCATGCTGGCAACCACGTGGGTGCAGATCATCAAAGCCGTGCTGCTGCTGTTCGGCGCCAGCTTTATGGCCTTTATGGTGATGAAGCACGTCGGCTTTAGCTTCAATAACCTGTTCACCGAAGCGATGGCGGTTCACCCGAAAGGCTCTGCGATTATGAGCCCAGGCGGGTTGGTGAAAGACCCAATCTCCGCGCTTTCACTGGGGCTCGGCCTGATGTTTGGTACGGCAGGCCTGCCGCACATCCTGATGCGTTTCTTCACGGTCAGCGATGCCCGCGAAGCGCGTAAGAGCGTGTTCTATGCCACCGGTTTTATGGGTTATTTCTACATCCTGACCTTCATCATCGGCTTTGGCGCCATCATGCTGGTCGGTGCCAATCCGGCGTATAAAGACGCGGCGGGCGCATTGATTGGCGGGAACAACATGGCGGCGGTACATTTGGCGAATGCGGTGGGCGGTAACCTGTTCCTCGGCTTTATTTCCGCCGTGGCGTTCGCCACCATTCTGGCGGTCGTCGCTGGTCTCACGCTGGCGGGTGCATCTGCGGTTTCTCACGATCTGTATGCGAACGTGTTCCGTAAAGGGGCGACCGAACGTGAAGAGTTGCGGGTGTCGAAAATCACCGTGCTGGTGCTGGGCGTGATTGCGATTATTCTCGGCGTGCTGTTCGAGAATCAAAACATCGCTTTCATGGTGGGTCTGGCGTTTGCTATCGCCGCGAGCTGCAACTTCCCGATCATCCTGCTTTCCATGTACTGGTCGAAGCTGACCACGCGTGGCGCGATGATGGGCGGCTGGTTGGGTCTGCTGACGGCCGTCGTGCTGATGGTTCTTGGCCCCACCATTTGGGTACAAATCCTCGGCCACGAAAAAGCTATCTTCCCGTATGAATACCCGGCGCTGTTCTCCATTACCGTGGCATTCCTGGGGATCTGGTTCTTCTCTGCCACGGATAACTCGACAGAAGGGAATCGCGAGCGTGAGCAGTTCCGTGCTCAGTTTATCCGTTCCCAGACGGGCTTCGGCGTCGAACAAGGCCGTGCCCACTAATCGACATGCTTTTCCCCGGTCACGCTGACCGGGGATCCATTATCAGAACATCAGCCTTGCCACCAGCGGGGCGACCAGCACCATCACCACACCAGAAAGCATCATCACCAGGCTGGCAACCACGCCCTCCTGCTGACCAAGCTCATACGAACGCGCCGTTCCTGCGCCGTGCGACGCCGCGCCAAATCCTGCGCCTTTCGCCATCCCTTCACGAATCGACAGACGTAAAAACAGCGCATCCCCGACCGCCATGCCAAAGACGCCGGTCACCACCACGAACAGCGCCACTAAATCCGGCTGCCCACCCAATGGTTCAGCCGCCGCAAGGGCAAACGGCGTGGTCACCGAACGCACCGCCAGGCTGCGCTGAATTTCGTCCGGCAGGGTAAATAAGCGCGCCAGCCAGACGGAACTGGTCACCGCGACCACCGTTGCCGTCACCACGCCTGCGGTCAGTGACATCCAGTGACGTTTGATGATGGCGAAATTGTCGTAAACCGGCACGGCAAAAGCGATCGTTGCCGGGCCAAGCAGCCACAACAGCCAATGGGATTCACCGATATAGCTTTGCCAGGAGATATGCCCCAACACCAGCATCAACACCAGCAGCGCGGGCGTGAGGACCAGCGGCATCAACGGCAGCTTACGAAAACGACGGTACAGACGTTTATTGGCGAAATAGATAACCAGCGTAATCGCCAGGCAGAGCACGCTGAGCTGGAGATTAGTCACGGTTTAACCTGCTTATCTCATAGCGATAGACCTTATCCACCACCCATGCCGTGGCACCGAGCACCATTAGCGTACTGATCGCAATGACCGAAAAAATCCGCCAGCCGTCCACCAGCAGCAGATGGGCATAGTTCACCACCGCCACGACCGCCGGAACAAAAAACAGCAGCATCTCCGCCAGTAGCCAGCGCGCCCCGGCGCGAACCCAGCTCAGCGGCAGGATGCGACAGACAATCAGCGCCAGCATCAACACCATCCCCACCAGATTGGCCGGTAACGGCAGATGCAGCCAGGAGACAAGATATTGCGCAACGATAAACAAACCTGCATACAGCAGTACCTGAACCGGAACCTGAAGTCGTTGCAAAACGGCAGGCGTAACGCGGCTTATCGCCACAGCCATGAGGGAACATCCTGAAAAATAATAGGGAACGCCAGTATAGAGAGACCCCGCCGATGACTGAAATGAATTAAAATCATTACAGGCATAGTCGGAAGGAATACTCATGGATATCAGAACGCTGCGTTATTTTGTTGAAGTGGTGCGCCAACAGAGCTTCACCCGCGCAGCAGAGAAGCTCTTTGTCACCCAACCGACCATCAGCAAGATGTTGAAAAATCTGGAAGATGAACTGAACTGTACGCTTCTGATCCGCGACGGCCGCAAGCTATTGCTCACCGATACCGGTCGCGTGGTGTTTGAACGCGGGCTGGCGATTCTGGCCGAGTTTCGTCAACTGGAAGCCGAACTGGGCGACATCAACCATCTCAACAAAGGGCTGCTGCGCCTTGGCATTCCGCCGATGGTCGGCATGCTGATGGCCGGACCGATCGGCCTGTTTCGCCAGCGTTACCCCGGCGTAGAGCTCAAGGTTTCCGAGTTTGGCGGGTTAACGGTGCAGCAGGCGGTGATGAATGGTGAACTGGACGTTGCGATGACCGCGCTACCCGTGGAAGAAGAAAGTGGTCTGGCGACGTTACCCGTATTCAGCCACCCCCTGTGCGTACTGGTGCCACGTTCCGGTCAGTGGACCACCTGCCAGTCCGTATCGCCAGAAGCGCTGGCCGAGCATCCGCTGTTAATCTACAACGAAGATTTCGCCCTGAGCCGCCAGTTAATGCAGTTGTTCAGTGAGCATGACGTCAAGCCGCGTATCGCGGTACGCAGCGGACAGTGGGACTTTCTTGCGGCGATGGTGCAGGCGGGCGTGGGGATTGCCATTCTGCCGGAGCCCATCTGCGAACGGCTGGACAAAAATACGCTGCGCTGGATCCCGCTGGAAAGCGAGTTGCGCTGGCAGTTGGGGATGATTTGGCGCGAAGGGGTGTATCTCTCACACAGCGCCAAAGCGTGGTTATCGTGCTGCGAAGGTTTTTGGGCGGAGCAAGTGCCCTCAGTTGCCCGTTAAGCATCCCGCCATCGGTGGCCTGTGCGATATCGATTTGCGCAGAAGTGATGGTTTACCGCCATGCGGTGACAGGTCTGAATGTTCAGGGACTGAAAACCCATGCGCGCAAGATCGGTCTGATGAGGTATATCCCGGCCTGACGCAGGTAAGATCCGCCTGCTATTCGCTGAAAGTACAAAAAACCGCCTTAAAATGCCGAAATGACCATCCTCTCGTAGTGCCGGTTTGTCTGCTGGCGTACCAATAAAAAATGGTCAAATTTCAACCACCACATTCCAGGGCTGAAAAAATTCAATTTCCTGTATGTGAACAGTAGGCCGGGCATGACGTTAGCCGCTGCCCGGCAAACAGGCGAGACAAAAAGCCCCTTATCTAATCCAGATTGTCAGCAAAATAATGATGAATGCGATAATCACCACCCGGATAAAGACTTTATCCAGCGATCCTCTGTGCATCGCGCCCCCCTTTCAGAACAAGATTTGCCAGATTGCTAACAGCAGCACCAGCAGCCCCATCAGGAAAAATATCAGCGCGACGATAGTGTCCGGAGAACGGTTCATCTCAGCGCCTCCTTATCATCAGAACCACTGACCGAAACGTTTGATATAGAAACGCTTCATGCCCTGCGCCACCAGGCAATAGCTGAGCAGCGTCGCGACCAGCCACGGGAAGTAGCTTAGCGGCAGCGGCTCCAGCCCGACCATCGCTCCCACTGGCGAGAACGGAACGTAGATCCCGATCGCCATAATCACCGCGGTAGTGAGTAGCACCGGCAACGTCGCCCGACTCTGAATAAACGGAATTTTCTGCGTTCTCAGCATATGCACGACCAGCGTTTGCGACAGCAGCCCTTCAATAAACCACCCGGACTGGAACAGCGCCTGGGCTTCGACGTTATTCGCCGCAAACACGTACCACATCAGCGCGAAGGTGGTGATATCAAAAATAGACGACGTCGGTCCAATCCACAGCATAAAACGGCCGATGTTCTTCGCATCCCACTTGCGCGGTTTGCGCAAAAATTCGTTGTCCATTTTGTCCCACGGCAGCGAGAGCTGAGAGAGATCGTACATCAGGTTCTGTATCAGCAGATGAATCGCCAGCATCGGCAGGAACGGAATAAACGCGCTGGCCACCAGTACCGAAAAGACGTTGCCGAAGTTAGAACTGGCGGTCATATTCAGATATTTAATGATGTTGCCGAAGGTCTCACGGCCTTTGATCACCCCTTCTTCCAGCACCATCAGATCCTTTTCCAGCAGGATGATATCCGATGCCTCTTTGGCGATATCTGCCGCGCTGTCGACCGAAATGCCTACATCCGCATCGCGCAGGGCCGGCGCATCATTGATGCCGTCGCCGAGAAAACCGACGGTGTGCCCGTTTTTCTGCAGCATTTTCAGGATGCGCAACTTCTGCAGCGGCGTCAGTTTGGCGAATACCGCGCGCTTTTCCACTTCGCGCTCCAGTTCATTATCCGTCATCGCTTCAATCTGGGCCCCGGTCAGGATGCCGTGGGCATCAATGCCCACTTCCAGGCAAATACGCGCCGTAACCACCGGATTATCGCCGGTCAGGACTTTCACCGCCACGCCGTTGTCGCGCAGCGCGGCAATGGCTTTTCCCGCGCTCTCTTTCGGCGGATCGAGGAAAGTCAACATCCCTTCAACCGTCAGTCCCTGCTCATCGGCGGTGCACAGCGGCGTGGTCAGAGCGGAGTCATCCAGCTTGCGAGTTGCGACCAGCAGCACGCGGAAGCCCTGGGCGTTATAATCCTTCGTTTTGGCTAACAGCAGATCGCGTCGGGTTTCATCCAGCGCCACAACGTTATCGCCTTCACGAAGATGCGTGGCGACCATCAGCATCTCTTCGACAGCGCCTTTGCAGATCAGACTTTTGTCACCGTGGCGAACATCTTCCACCGAAACCGATACCCGACGGCGTACAAAATCAAACGGCAGTTCATCCAGTTTGACAAAACGCTCTTTGGTCGCTGACGCAATCCTGCCCTCGCCAAAGCGCAGCACCGCCCGGTCCATCAGGTTGCGCGCCCCGCTCTGGCTACTGCTATTCAGCCAGGCCAGCGTCAGCACCCGGTCGCTCTCATGACCGCTGACATCAAGGTGATGCTCAAGAATGATATTGTCCTGAGTCAGCGTGCCGGTTTTATCGGTACACAGCACGTCCATCGCGCCAAAGTTCTGAATGGCATTCAGCCGCTTGACGATCACTTTGCGCCGCGACATGGCGATAGCGCCTTTCGCCAGGTTAGAGCTGACGATCATCGGCAGCATTTCCGGCGTCAGGCCAACCGCTACCGCCAGGGCAAACAGCGAGGCCTCAACCCAGTCACCTTTGCTGAAGCCGTTAATCAGCAGCACAATCGGTACCATCACCAGCATAAATCGAATCAACAGCCAGCTGACGCTGTTTACCCCGCGGTCGAACGCCGTCTGGGTACGCGTGCCAACGATGGATTTCGCCAGCGAGCCAAACCAGGTACGGTTTCCGGTGGCCACCACCACCGCCTGCGCCCTGCCGCTGGTCACGTTAGTGCCCATCAGACAGATATTGCCCATCTCCAGCAGGCTTTTATTTTTGTTCGGCTCAGGAAGCCTGTCACACCCTTTGCCGGAAACGCTGGCCAGAACATCATACTTCTCAACCGGCAGCGACTCGCCGCTGAGTATCGACTGACTAACAAACAGGTCCCGGGACTCCAGCAAACGGACGTCCGCCGGAACCAGATCCCCTGCTGCCAGGAAGATGATGTCACCGGGCACCAGCTCCTCAATGGCAATCTCCTCCTGCACCGACCCCAGATTCCCGGGACCGCGACGCAGCACGGTAGCCGTGGTGCGGACCATGGATTTCAGCGCCTGCGCCGCTTTGTTGGTACGAAACTCCTGCCAGAAACGCAATAACCCGCTCAGGCTAACCATCGTGACGATAATGATGATCCCGGTCAGATCGGTCTCTTCGCCGTTACGCAGCGGTAGCCAGTAATCGGTCACGAAGCTGACGGCGGCCAGCGCCATCAGGACATAGATAAACGGGTTATTGAATGCCTGCAAAAGCTGGATCAATGCTGGCGGCGCCTGCTCATGCGCCACTTCATTGCGGCCATATTCATCCAGTCGTTCAAGGGCATCTTCGTTGGTGAGCCCGTGGCGACTGCTGTTTAACCGCGCCAGCGTATGATCCGGGCTGTTAAATGCCTCGGTTTCAATGGCGAAGCTTTTTTTATGCTGCTTATCATTTTCTGACGCAGACCGGTTTATTTTCCGGTTTACTATTTTCATGTCAGTCATGATTAATCCTCAAATTTAAGACGTCGTTATCCCTGCATAAATGATTTATGCATAATTCATTTTTACGTTATTAAACGCTTATTACTTTAATTGCCTGGGAATATTCATCATTCCCTCCTTAGACAAATGATTGTCGGAGTAGAATAGCCGCGAGGTTAACTCCCCTCGACACACCAGCGGACTGACGTAATGTTTTCGTCCCCGCCAACTCTTGACATAATAAGGTCTCGCGCTTTGCGGCAGTCGGTATTACCCACCAGTTCGATGCGAATTTCTTTATGCCCTTGTTCTTTTGCTGCTGTTGACACCAGTCCCTGAAGGCTGAGCGTCATCTCTTTACTGATATTAAGCAATAGCTGACGAATCGCGTTTTCATATTCGCTTTGACAGACAATATTCAGAACGTAGCATTTCTCTTCTTCTGTCGCGCCGGGGATCTGATTAATTCTCTGCGCCGCTTCGCGCAGTAGAATATTGGCGCAGAGGATTATCAGCGTTGCCGCCGCCGCTTGCCAGAACTGGCCCAGTCCACACAGCACGCCAATCGCCGCAGAGCACCACAAGGTTGCAGCGGTATTCAGGCCGCGCACGTTCATGCCTTCACGCATGATGACGCCGGCACCGAGAAAACCAATTCCGGAAACCACCTGCGCGGCAATACGTCCAGGGCTGTCCGGAGAGGTTGAAATGGAGCTCAGAATAAAAACCGCCGCGCCGGTGGCGACCAGCGCGTTAGTGCGCAGGCCGGCCATACGCTGACGCCACTGTCTTTCAGCGCCAATCAGCGCGCCCAATAGCATCGCAGCGAGTAAATTTGCGATATAAGGAAACATCAACATAGCTTCCTCCATTTATGTTGGAAGAATTAACTACGTGCTTTATTAAGCACACGACGAATTGTCGCCGGAAAGGCGATTAACGTCGCGTTGACGGTGGAGGGAATAATGTATTTTTAAACATGAACATGACGATTATCCTCGCAGCCATGCTGCGTTATTCTTTATGGGATGCAATCGTCTGGATGAGGAGATTGCTGCCCGCCGGTAGGCAAGCAGCGCAGAAAAAATTACGTCAGCTTGCCTTTATGTATAAATAAGGGTGACTGTCCAACATATTTCTCCTGTGTGAATTTGTGCTCATTATAATCATTCAATTATTCGAGTAAAGTTAAAATCTCGCTTTAGTGACGATTTGTTTAGAATGACCTTAATGCGCAAAGCCCACCCCGGCGCGAACCGGGGTTAATTCACTAATCAAAGACGTCATTAATTATCGACGTCACGATCGCTGCTATCAGCACCTAATCCTGCCCTACCATGCACCAATCATAGCGGGATAGAACTAAGCAGCCTGAAGGCTGCAAATTTAAAATCTGCCGTCTCCCGGTCCTGTTGTTGCCATACACTACGCGGGATACGTATGACCTGACTACTTTTCTACAGACTGAAAATCGGTATGGCTCAGAATGACGTCGTTTCGCTCACCAGGCGATTCCAGGACATATCCGTCAGGGATTCGACGGTCCGCTGAATCTGCCGCCCGGGTCGATGCCCGGTAAGCGTAGCGCCACCGGGCAACATGACGGTGTTACTGATTTTCGATCAGTAACGCTTCCAGCAGGTCGAGATCGTGCAGCAGTTTTTGCAGCGTTTCATTGCTGATTTCACGCGTGGCGCGCAGGTGATACAGCTCCGCCCGCTCTGAACGCAGCGCCGCGAGACGGAAGCGGCGTTCCAGATTCTCTTCCTGGAGCGAACTCTCAACATCGTTACGCCCGTCGGCACGACGCCGCAGGTTACCGATGACGCGGGAACTCACCTCGGTCAGCAGCTGATTATCAATGTTCTCTTCGGTATCCGCCGCCAGACGCTCTTCCATCTTCTGAATGGCGACAATCGCCACCTCCGCCGTCGCCGCGCGGGCAATCCGCTCCTCTTTCAGTTGCTGAGAATGATCGGCCACTTCCAGATGTTGCAGCAGAATCGGCAGCATAATCACGCCGACAAACAGCGAGAACAGAATCACGCCAGCGGCCAGGAAGACCAGTTCGTAGCGCGCCGGGAAGACGTTGCCATCTGGCAGCAGCAGCGGGATAGACAGGACACCCGCGAGGGTGATAGCCCCGCGAACGCCCGCAAAGGAGGCGATCAAAATTTCCCGTGTCGTCCAGGAGCCAAACTCCATCGGTTTCTTTTTCAGGAAACGCATGCTGAAGTTTTTCATCGTCCACAGCCAGCCGAAACGCACCAGCATCAGCGCCACATAAATCAGAATGATATCGGTAAATAGCATCCAGATTTCCACGTTCGGATCGGCCTCCGCTGCCACCAGCGACGACTCGAGAATGCCCGGCAGTTGCAGGCCCAACAGCAAAAAGACCATGCCGTTAAACACAAACTCAAGCATCGCCCAGGTGCTGTTGGCGCGCAGACGCATCGCCAGCGGCGCACGGCGCATCACCCCGGAGCGGGTGATGGTCATCCCGGCGGCGACCGCCGCGAGGATCCCGGAGACGCCGATATGTTCTGCGATCAGGTACGATGCGAACGGCAGCAGGAACAGCAGGACGATTTGCGTCGCTGGCTCATCGCCGCCCCAGCGGCTGAGAAAGCGCAGCGAGCGACCGTACAGCCAACTGACCACAAAGCCCGCGAGGATACCGCCGATCGCCACCTTAAAGAACTCCACCGTCGCGCCGCCGACGGTAAACACCATCGTGCCCATCGCCACCGCAACGGCAAATTTCAAAGATACCAGACCGGAGGCGTCATTCATCAGCGCCTCACCTTGCAGGATGCCCATGATTTTCTTAGGGATCCGCCCTTCACCGACAATACCGGAAAGCGCAACCGCATCGGTTGGCGACAGCACGGCAGCCAGCGCAAAGGCCGGAATCAACGGAATGCCCGGCACCAGCCAGTAAATCAGAAAACCAATCCCGACCACGGTGACCAGCACCAGCGCCAGCGCCAGACCGAAAATCTCTCGCCCATGTTCAAGAAATTCTCGCGTTGGCGTCTTCCAGCCATCCGCAAACAGCAGCGGCGGGATAAACAGGACCAGAAACAGTTCGGGGTCAAATTCTACGTGCAGACCAAACGTGGGCCACGCCAACAGCGCGCCAATAGCAATCTGCATGAGGGGTAAGGGGAGCTGGAAGGGCAATACGCGCGTAAATACCCCGGACAGCGAGACCACAAGGGTCATGATGAGTATTGTGAAGAAGATTTCCATGCGTTCCCTGTTTGCGATGTTTCTTATGTGTTTGAGAGGCGTCGTGCCTCAATTTTACCTTTCTCAGAGTATCGCAAAAGACAACGAGTGTGTGCTGAAAATAAAAACGGGCGGCAAACGCCACCCGTTTTTCGGAATCACTTTCGGAATCAAATGGCCCAGCCACCGGCATAGAACGCCACCAGCGCCACGGCGATCACTACGGTGCCGATGTTCAGCTTGCGCCATTCACCCGACACCACACGGCCAATCACCAGCGTGGCAAAACCAATCATGATGCCGGTCACGATGTTACAAGTCAGTACAATGAATACCGCCGTCACCAGACCCGCCATCGCATCGACAAAGTCAGCGAAATCGATTTTCGCCACGTTGCTCAGCATCAGCAGACCGACGTACATCAGCGCAGGCGCCGTGGCATACACCGGAACGAGGTAAGAGAGCGGGGAAAGGAACAGGATCAGCAGGAACAGCACGCCAACGGTAATGGCGGTCAGGCCAGTTTTCCCCCCCGCCGCCGTACCGGCTGCCGACTCAATGTAGACTGCTGCCGGCGCCGCACCCACCAGACCGGAGAACACGCTGCTCAGGGAGTCTGTGGTCAGTGCTTTACCGCCGTCAATAATCTGCCCGTCTTTATCCAGCAGATTCGCCTGACCCGCCACGGCACGGATGGTGCCGGTGGCATCAAACACAGCGGTCATTACCAGCGCCAGAACGCTTGGCAGAACAACCGGGTTCAGCGCGCCCATGATATCCAGGCTGCCAATCAGTGATTTACCGGTTTCATCGCTCAGCGACGGCATGGCAAAAATGCCGGAGAATTTCACCGCCGGATCGAAAATCAGACCAACGACAGAAATGCCGATAATAGTCAGCAGAATGCCGCCCGGCACTTTCAGTTTCTCCAGACCGATAATTACCGCCAGACCCACCAGCGACATAATCACCGGGAAAGTAGCGAAGTGACCAAGCGCTACGGGCAGGCCATCCAGCGGGTTCTTGATAACCAGACCCACGCCGTTCGCCGCAATCAGCAGTAAAAACAGGCCAATACCGATGCCGGTACCGTGCGCGATGCCCTGCGGTAAATTGCGCAGGATCCAGCTACGGATCCCGGTGGCGGAGATAATGGTAAACAGCACCCCCATCAGGAATACCGCACCCAGTGCGACCGGAACACTAATCTGCTGGCCCAGTACCAGACTGAACGCGGTGAAGGCGGTCAGCGAGATGGCGCAACCAATCGCCAGCGGCAGGTTGGCCCACAACCCCATGACAATAGAGCCCAGACCGGCTACCAGACAGGTCGCGACGAACACCGCCGCGGGCGGGAATCCGGCTTTACCCAGCATGCCAGGCACGACGATAACGGAGTACACCATCGCCAGAAACGTTGTTAAACCTGCCACCACTTCCTGACGGACAGTGCTTCCACGTTGTGAAATTTTAAACCAGGCGTCGAGCGAACCGCCGGTACGCGCTGAAGGCGTAGACATAGAAAACATCCCCTGAGAGTTTATTATTCGTTCTTATGCGTGGTGGACAATCCACTGCCAGCGCAACGTCAACTCCCTGTGCTCTGATCGCGACAAAGAGGGGTGTCGCAAAAAGCAAACGTTTAGCTCCGCGCATAAAAAAACGGGTTGTAAAAAAAGCAAACGATTATCCAGCGATCATACGAGGATTTTCAACTGAACTTTGCCGCTTTTTACTCATTTCTTGCACTAACGCTGAAGAAATCACCAACTGATGCGCAAACGTTATCGTCAATGCGCAATCCGGCAACATAGTTAGCCGGATCGCGTCGCAAATGCAGGAGGCAAGACGGTTAAAAAACCGTCATCAACCACCGGGAATGGCAAAAGGTCCTCCCTGCTGAATGGCACGTTGCCAGGCAGGACGCATTTCCACGCGTTTTTTCCACGCGCTGATATGGGGAAGATCGGCAATACCACCGCGCGCCAGTAGCGCAAAAAGAGGAAAACTCATCTGGATATCCGCCATGCTGAGATGGTCTCCGGCAAACCACGGACGCTCAGCGAGGTGCGCGTCAATAAAGCGCGCGTGGGTTTCCAGTTGCGGATTGAGATACGCTTTTTGTACGCCCTGCCCCAGCACGCCGCCCAGCGTGCGCAAACCAAACGGCACGGGCGGTTTCCCCAGACTGGTGAAGACCAGCTTCATTAACAGCAACGGCATCAGCGAACCCTCGGCGTAATGCAACCAGAAGCGATACTGGAGAACGGATTGTGCATCAGCCGGTTTAAACTTCCCTTCGCTGTCATAGGTGTCCTGCAAATAGTCGAGAATCGCCCCTGACTCCGCGAGGATCGCGCCGTTATCTTCCACTACGGGGGATTTCCCCAGCGGATGAATTTTCTTCAGTGCCGGCGGAGCGAGCATGTTCTTTTCACGCTGGTAACGCACAATCTGGTAAGGCAGCGATAGCTCCTCCAGCGCCCAGAGAATGCGCTGTGAGCGGGACTGGTTTAAATGATGCACCGTCAGCATGATGTTCTCCCGTCATTTCCTCATACTCACTCTAGTAAATTATGGGAGATGGCGAAAAAAATTCGCCTAAAAAGTCGCCAGATACACTGGCAAACGGGATAACGCGGCTTACACTTACAGTATCAACACAAACCGGAACCTCCACCACGTGCTCGAATGAGGGGTGTTGACGTCGGGGGAAACCCTCCCGTGAACCAGCGGGATAGAGAGAAAGACAAAGACCGGAAAACAAACTAAAGCGCCCTTGCGGCGCTTTAGTTTTGTTCATCTTCCAGCAGACGCGCGCCCGTACCCTCTTCGCCCAGCCGATCTCCGGGGTTACGTAACGGACAGTCTTTGCGCGACAAGCAGCCACAGCCGATGCAACCATCCAGCTCATCACGCAGCGCCACCAGCGTATGAATGCGACGGTCCAGCTCTTCGCGCCATTGCGAGGAGAGTTGCTTCCACTCTTTAGCGCTGAGGGTATGACCTTCCGGCAACACGCCCAGTGCTTCACTGATAGTCGCCAGTGGGATACCGATTCGCTGAGCAATCTTGATAATCGCGACATAACGCAACACGTCACGCCGGTATCTGCGCTGATTGCCGCTATTGCGGATACTGCTGATAAGCCCCTTACTTTCATAGAAATGCAATGCGGACACCGCCACGCCGCTACGCTTTGCCACTTCGCCCGGCGTGAGCATCGCTTTTATACGCGGTAATTTCTTTTCCATAAATCGCTTTACCTCAAGTTAACTTGAGGAATTATACTCGCCCGCAGACAAATAGACGAATCGAACACTGAGAAGGAGGCAGCAATATGTCCCATCAGCAAATTATTCAGACCCTTATTGAATGGATTGATGAACATATCGACCAACCGCTGAACATTGATGTGGTCGCGAAAAAATCAGGTTATTCAAAGTGGTATTTACAGAGGATGTTCCGCACAGTAATGCGCCAGACGTTGGGTGACTATATCCGTCAGCGCCGACTGCTGTTGGCCGCCGTTGAGCTGCGCAACACCGAGCGACCGATATTCGATATTGCGATGGATTTAGGTTATGTGTCGCAACAGACATTTTCCCGCGTGTTTCGCCGGGAATTTGATCGCACCCCCAGCGACTACCGCCACCGCCTGTAGTATTACTGCCCGCGCTGCATCAGGAGTGCGGGCGGTTGTTGCAGCCAGTGAATGAAGTCCTGCGGCGGCAGCGCCTTCGCAAAGTGCCACCCCTGACAGTACTGCACCCCGCGTTTAAGCAGCCAGCTCACCTGATCCGCCGTCTCCACGCCTTCTGCGATGGTTTTCAGACGCAGGCTTTGCGCCATCTCAATGATATGTTCCGCAATCAGATGGCTGGTACTGTTGGTGGTCAGCGTATCGATAAAGGACTTGTCGATCTTAAGAATATCAACGTTCAGGGAATAGAGGTTGTGCAGGTTAGAGTAGCCGGTGCCGAAATCATCAATCGCCACTTCATAGCCTGCCTGACGAAATGCCTGGATCACCGGCGTGGTTTTCGGCACATCGATAAATCCTCGCTCGGTCACTTCGACTTTTATTTGTTGCGCAAGCACGCCATGTTCGCGCG
Source organism: Citrobacter sp. Ca225 (assembly GCF_030337175.1). Classification (NCBI taxonomy): domain Bacteria; kingdom Pseudomonadati; phylum Pseudomonadota; class Gammaproteobacteria; order Enterobacterales; family Enterobacteriaceae; genus Citrobacter; species Citrobacter sp. Ca225. The sequence goes on from NZ_JAOWCD010000090.1 coordinate 65,974, forward strand.
CTTTATCCGCGATCATGGCAATCAATCGTGAAGAGTGGAAATCCGATGCGGAAAGGTTGATAGAGATATACAACTGTGGATTTGCAGCCAGAAACGTCCCCATATCACTGAACACTTCTTCCACCACGTAGTCGGTAATCTGCGCGATCATCCCCTCTTTTTCCGCCAGCGGGATAAACTCCGCCGGACTCATCACCTGATCTTTACAACCCGGCCAGCGCAGCAGCGCTTCCGCCCCCACGCATTTCTCGTTTTTGATATCAATGATCGGCTGATAGTGCAGGCAAAGCTGACGCTGTTTAAGCGCGCGCTGGAGCATGCGCCGCGGCGAGTAGTATTGCCGACGCGCCCGAGACCAGAACATTAATAGCAAAATACTGCTGATGACCGCCAACGGAAGCGCGATCAGCAATTGCTGATACAGATTCTGATAAAACCGCTGCATCGAGGTCGACACAATGACCGCTATGGGGCGTTTATCCGATTGGACGACGGTATAAAAACGGTCGTCCTGCCGGAAGACAGACTGATTACGCTGGACCAGTGGCAACAGTTGAGCCGCCCAGGCCTGTTCGCTAAGGGAGAAAAAGGTGTTGGTTACCGTGTCATAGACCCCCCAGGCCAGCTCGGGGTCTTCGGACATCACTTCGCTATATGACAATGGATTGATCACGGCAACATAGTTTCCACGTTGCATATACGTCATTTTATAACCGGTGAAAAAAGGCGTATCGCGAAAGTAATAAATAGCGATATTGGGTTTTCGTTTATAGTTTGCCGTTGGCATAATATAGGGCGCTGACGGTGCCATTACCGTTGAGCATAAAAAACGATCGCCTTGCGCATAAATTAACTCGTTGATATACAGGCGCCCTCGGATAATATTCAACATTCGTTGTTGATGCGCCGGCGTACACGCTTGTCCCTGATACTGTTCAGCGGCATCGCGGGCTAAGTCTGCCTGTAAAACGACCAGTTCTGTTTTATCTAAAGCCAGATGAGCAAAAATGCTCAGTTGCTTACTGGTTTGGGACGTTGCTTGCAGGTGGGCAAACCATAGCGCCAGCATCACGGGGAGCAAAACCACCATGATTATCCCGAGGAACCTCAGCACCTTGCGTCGCACCCGATGATTCATTTCAGCCCTTTATCCCTGCATTTCATATGCCTGTTATCATCAAGACAGGATGCTAAATTACACAGGTGGTTACGTTGCATGAATCTATCAATATTAGCAACAGACTTTTATTAGCAAAAGTCTGATATTGCAGGATGGTGATAATATTCGACCATAAAGCAAACCCGCAGTGACGATTAATTTTATTAAGGGTAATCCATTCTGCGAAAGGAGTCGTGTTTTATGAAAGTTTTGTTGGCTCATTCGCAAAATGAAATTAAGTTAAATTTCTTCGTCTGCTTATTTTTTGACAATACAAACAAGGTAAAGCCATTGCCTCTTTATTACGTCGCGCTTTTCGGTTGTACCACGGTAAAAGCATGTCGATCATTGAATCAATAACCATGTTTTTATTATGGTTATAAAACAGACAAAAAAGAAGTCGACAGGCTGGCGAACGGTCGCCTAACCGTGATATAGTTCACAAATATTATGAAACAAAAACAATGTTTCATTCGGTGTTGATGTGAATGCCCATCGATAGCCAGAGTGCGCCACGCCTCCCGTGAAAACGCCGCGCTGTCCAGGGCACCTGCTATTCTCAGAGGAAATCTTTCATGGCTACCCTAACCACTGGCGTGGTTCTTCTCCGCTGGCAGCTGCTGAGCGCTGTGCTCATGTTTCTCGCCAGCACATTGAATATTCGTTTTCGTCGCTCAGATTACATTGGTCTGGCAGTGATCAGCAGTGGGCTCGGGGTTGTCGCCGCCTGTTGGTTTGCGACGGGATTACTCGGCATCACCCTGATGGATCTCTCCGCCATCTGGAACAACATTGAATCCGTGATGGTTGAAGTAATGAGCCAGACGCCGCCGGAATGGCCGATGGTATTGACCTGATGTCACCTAAGCCTCCCTGACGGAGGCTTTTTTATTGTTTCCAGATAATCCCATCGGTGTTTGTTGTGGACACACTCGATTCCCCTTCGATTTCAGCAAGCCCGCCTCGATTATTCGCTTATATGGCGCGGCCCGTTTATTCGGCAGGCTGCGCTTCATAATATATTTCCCCGTTGTCTCTGATTTCCCTAATGTCATTATTTTTCAGGATTTAAAAGTTATGTAAGGAAGACTGTTTTTATTATTCTCACCCCAGATATTTTACAAAGAAATAGGTTGAAATACCACTAATCGCCGCCACAGCGATTGCAAACATAATCAATAAAATCAATCTCTTGGTATTGTATATTCCAAACATAAACACCTCCTTTCCTAAATTTACACTTCCATTTACCCTCATAAAAAACAAGGGAAAATATCATCTTCACTCAAAGATAAAATAATATTTACCGAAATACCATTGATTAATATCAAACATCTTAAGGCATTATTCAAATAGTATGCGCGTGTTTCAAAATATTAAAATTTTATTCTTTGAGGAAATTTACTTTGACCAGAATGCCGAACAGCAATCGTCTCCATTCTGCGCCATGCGCTGGAAAAAAGCCGTACCAGCTAACCGTTGAGGAGGTTCTGAAAAATCAGCAGAGCCAACCTTCCGGGCTGACTCACAATGAGGCCAGCGCACGTCTTGCCAGAGATGGCCTTAACGCACTACCGGAAAAAGCGGGTAAACCCGCCTGGCTACGCTTTCTGGCCCATTTTCACGATGTTCTGATCTACGTCCTGATCGCCGCAGCGGCCCTCACCGCCGTAATGGGGCACTGGGTGGATACAGCCGTCATCCTCGGCGTCGCGGTGATCAACGCCCTGATTGGCCATATTCAGGAAAACAACGCGGAAAAATCGCTGAAAAGCATCCGCAATATGCTCTCCGCATCCGCTGTCGTGGTCCGTAACGGACAACATGAGACGGTCGCGACGACCGATCTGGTTGTCGGCGATATCGTGGTACTGCGTGCAGGTGACCGTATTCCCGCCGATCTTCGTGTCATGGAAGCCCATAACCTGCGGGTTGAAGAGGCTATCCTGACCGGTGAATCCACCGTTGTGGACAAAACGGCAGAGGCGCTGAGTGGCGAACTGCCGCTGGGCGATCGCAAAAACCTGCTGTTCTCTGGCACCACCATCAGCGCCGGGGCGGGGCTTGGCGTGGTAATCGCCACCGGCGAGGCGACGGAACTGGGCCATATCAACCAGATGATGACGGAGATCGAAAAGCACCGTACGCCGCTACTGGTGCAGATGGATAAACTCGGTAAAGCGATTTTCGCCCTTATTCTCGCCATGATGCTCGGGCTGTTTATCTTCAGTCTGCTGCTGCGCGATATGCCGATGGGTGAACTGCTGCTTTCGTTAATTAGCCTGGCTGTCGCGGCCGTTCCGGAAGGTTTACCGGCGATTATCTCGATCATCCTGTCGCTGGGCGTACAGACCATGGCCCGCAAACGCGCCATCATCCGCAAACTGCCTACCGTTGAAACGTTGGGTGCCATGTCGGTGATTTGTTCCGACAAAACCGGCACGCTGACCATGAACGAGATGACGGTTAAAGCCATCATCACGGCGGATAAAAATTATCGCGTGCAGGGCAACAGCTACGAACCAACGGGCGAGATCCACGTCGAGGGAAACGACGCGCAGGCAGAGATTGCGCCTGGCAGCCTGCTTGAAAGCTATCTGCGTACTATTGATCTGTGCAACGACAGCCAGTTGATTCGCGATGAACAGGGGCACTGGGGAATTACCGGCGGACCAACGGAAGGGGCGCTGAAAGTGCTGGCCACCAAGGCCATGCTGCCTGCTGTCGAGAGCGAACTGCGCAGTAAAATCCCGTTCGATTCCCAGTACAAATATATGGCGACGCACTATCGCATCGGCAACGACGAGCGCGTACTGGTGACCGGGGCACCGGATGTGCTGTTTAAACTCTGCCGGTTGCAACAAACCGCGAACGGCACGGAAGCCTTTACCCAGCCGCACTGGGAGGCCGAAATCGCCCGCTATGCCAAAGAAGGTTTGCGGATGGTGGCTGCCGCCTGGAAGCCTGCGCGTGCTGATGCCGATGCGCTGACCCATGACTGTCTGAGTGAGGGGCTCATTTTCCTCGGCATCGCCGGGATGATGGATCCGCCGCGCCCGGAAGCCATTGCGGCGATCGGTGCCTGCCAGCAAGCCGGGATCCGCGTCAAAATGATCACCGGCGATCACCCGCAAACCGCCATGAGCATTGGCGGCATGTTGGGTATCTATAACAGCACACATGCGGTGACGGGCTATGAACTCGAGCAGATGGATGAGGCTGAACTTGCCGAAGCGGCCGTCACCTACGATATCTTTGCCCGTACCAGCCCGGAGCATAAGCTGCGTCTGGTAAAAGCCCTGCAAGAAAAAGGCGAGATCGTCGGCATGACCGGGGATGGTGTCAACGACGCGCCGGCGCTGAAGCAGGCCGATGTAGGCATCGCGATGGGTATTAAAGGTACCGAAGTGACGAAAGAGGCCGCCGACATGGTGCTGACGGATGATAACTTCGCGACCATTGCCAGCGCGGTACAGGAAGGGCGCCGCGTCTACGACAACCTGAAGAAAACCATCCTGTTTATCATGCCCACTAACCTGGCGCAGGGTCTGCTGATCATCGTCGCGCTGCTGGCGGGTAATCTGATCCCGCTGACGCCAGTGCTGATCCTGTGGATGAACATGGCAACCTCCGCCACGCTGTCATTCGGTCTGGCGTTTGAAGCCGGTGAGCGCAACATCATGCGCCGCCCACCGCGCCAGAGTAATGAGAACGTGATGGATGGCTTTGCTATCTGGCGCGTAGGGTTTGTCGGTACGCTAATTGCCGCCTGTGCCTTTATGCTGGAAGCCTGGCTGCAGCCGCGCGGTCACAGCCCGGAATTCATCCGCACCGTCCTGTTGCAAACGCTGGTGACAGCGCAGTGGGTGTACATGCTCAACTGCCGCGTTTCCGATGGCTTCTCGCTGGGTCGCGGTCTGCTGATGAATAAAGGCATCTGGCTGGTCAGCGGTATTCTGTTACTGCTGCAGTTGGCGATTATCTACGTGCCGTTCCTGCAGATGTTGTTTGGTACTGAAGCTCTGCCGCTGCGCTACTGGGGAATTACCTTTGCCATCGGCATCGCGCTGTTCTTCATTGTTGAGATTGAGAAACCCCTCACCCGCAAATACCGCCGGAACTAACCGGCGGTATCCGGCAATAAAAAGGCCTCCCAAAACCGGAGGCCTTTTTCGTCTACGATGACGGATTAACGAACAACCATTACCGGCACCTTTGCGTAACGCAAAATATTAGCGGCTGCCGAGCCCAGCAGATGGGTGGCAATCCCCGGTTTGCGTGAGCCGATAATAATCATTTCGGCATTATGCGCCGCTGCCGCGTCATTCACCTCATCGCGAATATTGCCGTGTCGGACTTCAAAGCGAATCCTCTCCAGCGGCGTTTTGAATTTTCTCGCCAGCGCGAGCATTTTCTCCTGCGCATCGTTGGTCATGTACTCTTCGTATTTTTTGATATCCGAAGCAAAGCCGCGCATTGGCGACGCCTGCAGCTTAGGGAAAACGTGCAGCAGATGTAGCACGCCCTCTTCTTTATTGAGCATGTGATCGGCCCAGGCAATCGCTTTGTCAGAAAGGTCCATCGCCAGAATATCAACCGGCATTAAAATGGATTTGTTCATTCTAATTTCCTTATGTTCGCTGACAGGCTGATCGTGTTTCCCTGAAAAGCCCGGCAAGGTTCAGTCTTAATGGGTGAAAGTTGCGAACGCAGGATAATCGATAATCGTCGTCACGATTTGATCTCAGGCAGTTTATTTATCTTCCTGATAACTCTGCAGATTTATTTACGTAGCGTGAGAAAAACTGACAAAAAAATATCCTCCGGCATAGCCGGAGGTTTTTCTGATGCGCCGATAAGGCTCTGTTACTAGCCGCGCCCTAACAGGCGCATACGATCTGACATTTGCATCAGACTACTTTTCCCTTTCAGATACGCCATAAAGCCGTATACGCTCATTTTGGGTGGGCTCTCCACAAGCATATGGATATGATCTGCACAGCATTCCGCTTCCAGGATTCGTACGTTTTTCCACTCACACAGCTTTCTTAAGATGCTGCCTACCGCCCTGCGTTTCTCTCCGTAGAACGCTTGTCTTCGGTATTTTGGCGCAAAAACTATATGATATTTACAGTTCCATCGGGTGTGCGCTAAGCTCTTTTCGTCCCTCATTGGGATCCCCTTTTGATTTCTTGTTTAACTTTTGCAGTTGCCAGACCGCAAGGGGTTTTAACAAATCAAAAGGGGTTTTAATAACTGTCTCAAAATTGAAAGCTTTCCGGAACCTCCAGCCTGGCTGGGGTTTTATGCGTACAAAAAAGCCCCGTCAGAAACGGGGCTTTTCTATTTTTATTTAGCACAGCGCTAAACTGGCTTGATCAGAACGGGATATCGTCGTCGAAATCCATTGGTGGTTCATTAGACGGTGCTGCCGGGGCAGACTGCTGCTGCGGGCGAGACTGCGCGCCTCCGCTGAACTGGTTGCCACCCTGTGGCTGCTGAGGTTGACCCCAACCACCCTGTTGCTGCTGACCGCCTGCCGGTGCGCCACCACCCTGACGACCACCCAGCATCTGCATGGTACCGCCAACGTTCACCACCACTTCCGTGGTGTATTTCTCTACGCCGGACTGATCGGTCCATTTACGGGTACGCAACTGACCTTCAATGTAGACCTGAGAACCTTTACGCAGATATTCGCTGGCTACTTCCGCCAGTTTGCCGAACAGCACAACACGGTGCCATTCTGTCTGCTCTTTCATTTCACCGGTCTGCTTGTCACGCCAGGATTCGGAAGTAGCCAGCGTGATGTTGGCAACTGCGCCACCATTCGGCATGTAGCGTACTTCCGGGTCCTGGCCCAGATTACCCACGAGAATAACCTTATTTACGCCTCTGCTGGCCATGATCGAGTCTCCTGAAAACGTTTCTTAATAAGTGTAAACGCGCGATTGTAGCATTACCAATAGCGAATTTACTATGTTGCGACGCGGATTCCGCGAAACAACCTCAGCCGGACATTGTTACATAAGACTCTGCGTTTTGCATTCCAATACTGTATATCCATTCAGGTTTTATTGTGTCATAATTAACCGTTTGTGATCGCCGGTAGCACCCTGCTGCGCCGGGCAAAAAAGCGTTTAATCCGGGAAAGGTGAATGGATAAGATCGAAGTTCGGGGCGCCCGCACCCATAATCTCAAAAACATCAACCTCGTCATCCCCCGCGACAAACTGATTGTCGTGACCGGGCTTTCGGGGTCAGGCAAATCCTCGCTCGCTTTCGACACCTTGTATGCCGAAGGGCAGCGTCGTTACGTTGAATCCCTTTCTGCCTATGCGCGTCAGTTTCTGTCGTTAATGGAAAAGCCGGATGTCGATCATATTGAGGGGCTGTCTCCCGCCATCTCAATTGAACAGAAATCGACGTCCCATAACCCGCGCTCGACGGTCGGCACCATTACCGAAATCCACGACTACCTGCGTCTGCTGTTTGCCCGCGTTGGCGAACCGCGCTGCCCGGATCACGATGTTCCGCTGGCGGCGCAGACCGTAAGCCAGATGGTGGATAACGTCCTGTCGCAGCCGGAGGGCAAACGCCTGATGCTGCTGGCCCCGGTGATTAAAGAGCGTAAGGGCGAGCACACCAAAACGCTGGAAAACCTGGCAAGCCAGGGTTATATCCGCGCCCGTATCGATGGTGAAGTGTGTGACCTCTCCGATCCGCCAAAGCTGGAACTGCAGAAGAAACACACTATCGAGGTGGTGATCGATCGTTTCAAAGTGCGTGACGATCTCAGCACTCGTCTGGCGGAATCGTTTGAGACCGCGCTGGAGCTTTCCGGCGGGACGGCGGTGGTTGCCGATATGGACGACGAAAAAGCAGAAGAACTACTCTTTTCCGCCAACTTCGCCTGCCCAATCTGCGGTTACAGCATGCGCGAACTGGAACCACGCCTGTTCTCCTTTAACAACCCGGCGGGCGCCTGCCCGACCTGCGATGGGCTCGGCGTACAGCAATATTTCGACCCCGATCGCGTGATCCAGAACCCTGAGCTGTCGCTAGCGGGCGGGGCCATTCGCGGTTGGGATCGCCGGAACTTCTATTACTTCCAGATGCTGAAATCGCTGGCAGAACACTACAAGTTTGACGTTGAAGCCCCGTGGGCCAGCCTGAGCGCAAACGTACACAAAGTGGTGCTGTACGGTTCTGGTAAAGAGAGTATTGAATTCAAATACATGAACGATCGTGGCGATACCTCCGTGCGTCGCCATCCGTTTGAAGGCGTACTGCACAACATGGAACGCCGCTATAAAGAGACGGAATCCAGCGCCGTTCGTGAAGAGTTAGCCAAGTTCATCAGCAACCGCCCGTGCGCCAGTTGTGAAGGAACCCGTCTTAAGCGCGAAGCGCGCCACGTCTTCGTTGAAAATACCCCGCTGCCGACCATTTCCGACATGAGCATCGGCCATGCGATGGACTTCTTCAACAATCTCAAACTCGCCGGTCAGCGGGCGAAGATTGCAGAGAAAATCCTCAAAGAGATTGGCGACCGCCTCAAGTTCCTGGTCAACGTTGGCCTCAACTATCTGACGCTGTCCCGTTCCGCGGAAACGCTCTCCGGCGGCGAAGCCCAGCGTATTCGACTGGCAAGCCAGATTGGCGCCGGTCTGGTCGGCGTGATGTACGTGCTGGATGAGCCGTCCATCGGCCTTCACCAGCGCGATAACGAACGTCTGCTGGGGACGCTGATCCACCTGCGCAATCTCGGCAATACCGTAATTGTGGTGGAGCACGATGAAGATGCGATTCGCGCCGCCGACCACGTGATTGATATCGGTCCGGGTGCCGGCGTCCACGGCGGCGAAGTGGTTGCCGAAGGTCCGCTGGAAGCGATTATGGCGGTGCCGGAGTCCCTGACCGGCCAGTACATGAGCGGCAAACGCAAGATTGAAGTGCCGAAACAGCGCGTTCCCGCAAACCCGGAGAAAGTGCTGAAACTGACCGGCGCGCGCGGTAACAACCTGAAAGACGTGACGTTGACGCTGCCGGTCGGCCTGTTCACCTGCATCACCGGCGTGTCCGGTTCCGGTAAATCGACTCTGATTAACGATACGCTGTTCCCGATTGCACAGCGCCAGTTGAACGGTGCGACGATCGCCGAACCGGCGCCGTACCGCGATGTGCAGGGGCTGGAGCATTTCGATAAGGTCATCGACATCGATCAGAGCCCGATTGGACGTACACCGCGTTCCAACCCGGCAACGTACACGGGCGTGTTTACGCCAGTACGTGAGCTGTTTGCTGGCGTACCGGAATCACGCTCACGCGGCTATACGCCGGGGCGTTTCAGTTTTAACGTTCGCGGCGGGCGTTGCGAAGCCTGTCAGGGCGATGGCGTAATTAAAGTCGAAATGCACTTCCTGCCAGATATTTACGTGCCGTGCGACCAGTGCAAAGGCAAGCGCTATAACCGCGAAACGCTGGAGATTAAGTACAAGGGCAAAACCATCCACGAAGTGCTGGATATGACTATCGAAGAAGCACGTGAATTCTTTGATGCCGTCCCGGCGCTGGCACGTAAGCTGCAAACCCTGATGGATGTCGGTTTGACCTACATTCGTCTCGGCCAGTCGGCGACAACGCTCTCCGGCGGTGAAGCCCAGCGTGTGAAGCTGGCGCGCGAACTGTCGAAACGCGGCACCGGCCAGACGCTCTATATTCTGGATGAACCGACTACGGGTCTGCATTTTGCCGATATCCAGCAATTGCTGGACGTGCTCCATCAGTTACGCGATCAGGGCAATACCATCGTAGTGATTGAGCACAACCTGGACGTCATCAAAACGGCGGACTGGATCGTGGATCTCGGTCCAGAAGGCGGTAGCGGCGGTGGGGAAATCCTCGTCTCCGGTACGCCGGAAACCGTGGCGGAATGTGAAGCCTCACACACGGCCCGCTTCCTGAAACCGATGCTGTAAAAGACAAAACGCCGTTCATCTTTCACACTGAACGGCGTTTTTTACGGCTGTACCAGCAGCTTGCGTTTCTCTTCCGGCAGCGTATTCACCGCCTGTTGGTACGAAGCATCCACCAGATAATAAATTTGTGAATCCGGCAGCGAGCCGTCGAGGTAGACGGTGCTCCAGTGTGCCTTATTGAGATGTCGGCTCGGACGCACATCACTGTGCTGCTGGCGTAACAATTCCGCCAGTTCGGGGCTGGTTTTCAGAGATACCGCCGGGCGACCTTCCACCTCTTTCACCATGGCAAAGAGCACATCTTCAACTTTGATTTGTGTGGCTTTCCAGTCACTGTGCACACTCTGCTCCGCGCCGATTTTCGCCATGCAGTATTGCAGTAACTCCGAATTGGTCATCGTTAATCCCCTCGCAAGCGTAATACTCCACTGAAATGTCATCTATTCAGTGTGCAGCAAGACAGCAAAAGGTAAAAGCTGGCAGATCAATTTTGTTTAAAAAAACAGCAGTCGCTCACCCGCTGGTTAATACTCCGAATTTACGATCACCTCTTCACCATACGCGCCAGCCTGCGGCAACGGTCTGTAGGTCGAGTTTGAGGCGCGCAGAATACGGATCCCACGGATGCCCGCATCACGCGCGGCGGTAATGTCGTTATCCGAGTCGCCATAGAACATGCGGATATTTTTATCCTGCAGCCACTGCGTTTTGGTGTTCTGACCCGGCTTGTCTCCGGCAAAAATCACCGGATTCATATTTGCCGCCGGAATGTGGAAGTTATCTGCCAGCGTTTTCGATACGGTCTCGGTTTTGGTCGGCGAACGACCGGTGATAAAAAAGATGCTGTCGCCACGACGGACGTGCATGTCGATCAACTGACGCGCGACCTCTTTTGGAATACTGAACTCATCCCAGCCGTTGTTCATTTTCTCCCAGAATGCCGGGTTCTTCAGATACACCTCGCTGTCCGGGGACCAGGTTTTCTTTCCACGCCAGAAACCAGGACTGGAAAACAGCACAGTATCATCAATATCAAAACCGACGGCCATTGGCGGACGACCGGTCAGCGTGTTTTCGATCTGCGCCACGGAAACCCAGTGAACAGGAGCTTGTTCCGCGAGTTTCGCAACGTTAGTACCGGGATTTAATGGGGAAGGTGAAGAAGCCAGCGCGCTGGCAGGATGGTTCAACGTGAAAAGTAAGCAGATGGCGCTCAACGCCAGTGTGATTTTTCGCATATTTTTCCCTTTGAAGTCATTTAGTTATGATTTTATTAGTACGACTATTCGACAAACTCTCTGACCATAACCCCAGCGGCAGATGAAAGGAAGGATTTTCTGCGGTTTAACCCTGGAAAAAGAGGAGGATCACATATAGAAGGAAAAGGCCGGTTCAACCGGCCTGAGAGGAATTACATGACCGCAGCAAAGGCCTTCGCTACACGCTGCACATTCGCCACGTTCAGACCGGCCACGCACATACGCCCGCTGGCGATCAGATAGACGCCAAACTCGTCGCGCAGGCGATCGACCTGAGCCGCGCTTAGCCCGGTGTAGCTGAACATGCCGCGCTGTTGCAGCAAATAGTCGAAATTACGGCCCGGAATGGTGGCGGTTAGCACGTTCACCAGCTCCTGACGCATGGCCAGAATACGGGTTCGCATTGCCTCCACTTCCGCCAGCCAACTGGCTTTCAGCGCGTCATCGCCGAGCACCGTCGCGACCACCTGCGCCCCAAAGTTCGGCGGGCTGGAGTAATTACGACGTACGGTCGCCTTCAGTTGCCCCAGTACGCGGCCTGCGGTGGAGGCATCTTCACAGACGACAGAAAGCCCACCGACACGCTCGCCGTACAGAGAGAAGATTTTCGAGAATGAGTTGCTGACTAGGGCAGGCAGTCCGGCGCTGGCAATCGCGCGAATAGCATAAGCATCATCATCCATACCAGCGCCAAAGCCCTGATAAGCAATGTCGAGGAACGGGATCAGATCGCCCGCTTTCAGGATCTCAATCACCGCATCCCATTGCGCGTGCGTTAAATCCGCTCCCGTCGGGTTATGGCAGCAAGGATGCAACAGGACGATACTGCGCGCAGGCAGCGTTTTCAGGGTCGCCAGCAGATCGTTGAAACGCACGCCGTTGGTGGCATTGTCGTACCAGGGATAGGTGCTGACGGTAAATCCAGCCCCTTCAAAAATCGCGATATGGTTTTCCCACGTCGGATCGCTGACCCACACGCCGGAATCCGGGAAATAGCGCTTGAGGAAATCGGCACCCACTTTCAGCGCGCCAGAGCCGCCCAATGTCTGGATCGTCGCCACACGCTGCTGCTGGAGAACCGGATGATCAGCCCCAAACAGTAATGGCGCGATAGTATGACGATAGGTATTCAACCCTTCCATCGGCAGATACAGCGAAGCGCCGTGCGGCTGCGCGTTAAGACGCGCTTCGGCTTCCGCCACCGCTTTCAACTGCGGGATAATCCCGTCTTCGTTGTAATACAGACCGATACTCAGATTCACTTTGTCACTACGCGGATCTTCTTTGAACCGCTCCATGAGCGACAGAATCGGGTCGCCAGCGTAGGCGTCAACTTTTTGAAACACGCGATGGTTCTCCAGGTTTACAGGCAGGGGTTATGACACAATAAACCGGATGGAGAGGAAGATCGAGCGCCTGGTGGGAATATTGCCGGATAAGGCGTTTACACCGCCATCCGGCACTCCACACGCCCGCTTAATCGATATACTTCATTGCCACCCGTGAAGTCAGGCGGGTAATCAGCTCGTAAGCACTGACTTTAGTCATCGCCGCAATGCGTTCCACCGGGAGTCCCTCTCCCCATAAAATCACCGGGTCACCGGCCAGGTCTGTCGCCTGCGGCCCGAGATCAACGCAAATCATATCCATCGCTACGCGACCCACAATCGGTACTTCGCGACCGTTCACCAACACCGGCGTACCGGATGGCGCAGCGCGCGGATAACCATCGCCATAGCCCATCGCCACGACGCCAAGACGTGTATCACGTTCGCTGATCCATGTTCCGCCATAGCCTACCGGCTCGCCCGCTTTATGCTCGCGCACGGCAATCAGGCTGGAAGTCAGCGACATGACCGGCTGGCAGCCAAAATCGGCCCCTGTGGACTGGTTTTCCAGCGGCGACACGCCGTAGAGAATAATGCCAGGACGAACCCAGTCAAAGTGCGACTGCGGCCAGAGTAAAATCCCGCCGGAGGCGGCAATCGAGCGTTGACCCGCTTTGCCTTCACAAAAGGTATTGAACACATCAAGCTGCCGTTCGGTCGCTCCACATTCCGGCTCGTCCGCACGGGCAAAATGGCTGACGATATTAACTGGTTGGCGCACGTTTTTACATTGCGTCAGGCGCTGCCAGAAGGCGTCCGCTTCTTCAGGAAGCACGCCCAGACGATGCATGCCGGTGTCGAGTTTCATCCACACGGTCACCGGTTCATCCAGTTCGGCGGCTTCCAGCGCGGCCAGTTGTTCCTGGTTATGGACCGCCGTATGCAGGTGTTGTGCGGAAATGGTGGGCAGATCGGATGCCTCAAAAAAGCCTTCCAGCAGCAGGATGGGTTGCGTGATCCCCCCTGCTCGCAGACGTAAAGCTTCTTCGAGACGCGCCACACCAAAAGCGTCAGCATCGGGGAGCGTTCGCGCGGTCTCTAACAGACCGTGTCCGTAAGCGTTCGCTTTCACGACCGCAACCAGCTTGCTGGCAGGCGCCAGTTCACGCAGACGTTGCAGGTTGTGTCGCAGAGCGCGGCGGTTAATAACTACAGTTGCCGCTTGCATTGTCATTCCTTGCCTTAATAAAGAAATAATCTTCTCAATCATTTGCGTCACAGCAAGACGGTCAACGCCGCTGCGGCACAAAGGATGACGAGGATTTACTCGTCGTCGTACTGCGGTCCCGCATAATTATCGAAGCGCGACCATTGTCCGTTAAAGGTCAGTCGCACCGTCCCGATGGGGCCGTTACGCTGCTTACCAATGATGATTTCCGCAATCCCTTTCAGGTCGCTGTTCTCGTGATAAACCTCGTCACGGTAGATAAACATGATTAAGTCGGCATCCTGTTCAATGGAGCCGGATTCACGCAGGTCGGAGTTGACCGGGCGCTTATCAGCACGTTGTTCCAGCGAGCGGTTAAGCTGCGACAGCGCCACGACCGGCACATGCAGTTCTTTTGCCAGCGCTTTCAGCGAGCGGGAAATTTCAGCAATCTCCAACGTACGGTTGTCGGACAGCGATGGCACGCGCATCAATTGCAGGTAGTCGATCATAATCAGCCCGATACCGCCATGTTCGCGAGCGATACGGCGCGCGCGGGAGCGCACTTCCGTTGGCGTCAGACCGGAGGAGTCATCAATATAGATGTTACGTTTTTCCAGCAGAATGCCCATCGTGCCGGAAATGCGCGCCCAGTCCTCATCGTCCAGTTGCCCGGTACGAATACGGGTCTGATCCACGCGGGACAGCGAGGCCAGAGAACGCATCATAATCTGTTCAGAGGGCATCTCAAGACTGAAGATAAGAACCGGTTTATCCTGCAACATCGCCGCATTTTCGACGAGGTTCATCGCAAATGTGGTTTTACCCATTGACGGACGCGCCGCGACGATTATCAGATCCGAAGGCTGCAGGCCTGCGGTCTTTTTGTTGAGATCGTCATAGCCGGTGTTAACCCCCGTCACCCCGTCGTGCGGTTGCTGGAACAGTTGTTCGATACGCGCAACGGTCGCGTCGAGCACATCGGCAATGTTTTTCGGGCCTTCGTCTTTATTGGCGCGGCTTTCCGCGATTTTAAAGACGCGGGACTCGGCGAGATCGAGCAGATCCTCACTGGTGCGCCCCTGCGGATCAAAACCCGCATCCGCAATTTCATGGGCGACGGCAATCATGTCGCGCACCACCGCACGTTCGCGAACAATATCCGCATAGGCGCTGATGTTCGCGGCACTTGGCGTATTTTTGGAGAGTTCAGCCAGATACGCAAAACCGCCGACGCTGTCCAGTTGCCCTTGTCGCTCCAGCGATTCCGCGAGCGTAATCAGGTCTATCGGACTGCCGGTTTCCTGCAACCGCCCCATTTCTGTGAAGATGTGACGATGTGGACGGGTATAAAAATCTTCCGCTACCACGCGCTCGGCGACATCGTCCCAGCGCTCGTTATCCAGCATTAAACCGCCCAACACCGACTGTTCCGCTTCAATCGAGTGCGGCGGTACTTTCAGTCCGGCAACCTGTGGGTCGCGATCACGGACATCAGTCTGTTGTTTGTTGAAGGGTTTATTTCCTGCCATAGTGAATGGAGTTACCGAGATAAAAGTGAGTTGACGCTAATCTTCCGATGATACTGGAGAAATCATGGCAACACGAATTGAATTTCACAAGCATGGTGGCCCTGAGGTGCTTCAGGCCGTGGACTTTACCCCTGCCGATCCCGCAGCAAACGAAATCCAGGTCGAAAACAAAGCGATCGGCATTAACTTTATTGATACCTATATCCGCAGTAGACTCTATCCGCCTCCCGCGCTGCCCAGCGGTTTAGGGACCGAAGCAGCGGGCGTCGTCAGCAAAGTCGGCAGCGACGTCCGTCATATTAAAGCAGGCGATCGCGTGGTGTATGCGCAGTCCGCACTCGGCGCCTACAGTTCGGTCCACAACGTACCGGCCGATAAAGCCGCTATCCTGCCTGACGCCATCTCTTACGAGCAGGCTGCCGCCTCTTTCCTGAAGGGACTAACCGTTTTTTATCTGCTGCGCAAAACTTACGAAATCAAGCCCGACGAACCGTTCCTGTTCCATGCGGCCGCTGGCGGCGTAGGGCTGATTGCCTGTCAGTGGGCGAAAGCGCTGGGCGCGAAACTGATTGGCACCGTTGGCAGCGCGCAAAAGGCACAGCGAGCGCTGGATGCCGGCGCATGGCAGGTGATTAACTATCGCGAAGAGAACATTGTCGAACGGGTTAAAGAGATAACCGGCGGCAAAAAAGTCCGCGTGGTGTATGACTCGGTCGGTAAGGATACCTGGGAAGCCTCACTGGACTGTCTGCAGCGTCGGGGGCTGATGGTCAGTTTTGGCAACGCGTCAGGCCCGGTGACCGGCGTGAACCTGGGGATTCTGAATCAGAAAGGTTCGCTATACGCCACGCGCCCTTCTCTTCAGGGCTACATCACCAACGCGGAAGAGTTGACCGAAGCCAGTAACGAACTGTTTTCGCTGATCGCCAGCGGCGTGATCAAAGTGGATGTGCCAGACCGTCAGAAATATCCGCTGAAAGAGGCACGGCGCGCGCATGAAGTGCTGGAGAGTCGAGCAACGCAGGGTTCGAGTTTGCTGATCCCTTGATTCCCTTGCTCCTGAAAGAAATTGGGCTTCCCATTGGGAAGCCCTTTCTTTTTTAGTTCGGCTGTATGTAGGGTACAGCTCGATGAATCTGTTAGTCGCGCAATACTGACAGATTTGGTAGTCAATTCCTATTTGGTTCTGACGCCAAAGTTACAGGTTGTGACGCATCCCTCACATCTTTAGTAACGCCAACGGTTATTGCGCTGATATTGTGGGATTTTTGGCGACTTAATCGCTTTAATCACCCACACCACCGCAACAGCCAACAGCAGCCACGGCAAGAGTTTGATCATCAGTGCAAACATGCCGCCAAGGAACATCACGAAGGCGGCAACAACCAGCGCGGCCAGAATGCCCAATAGCGAGACGCCGGTGACCATCAGCATGATAAAGAAGCCAAGCACAAAAAGTAGTTCCAGCATGATGCTCTCCCATAATGAATTCCTGCCCAGACCATTACAAAAATCATGCCAAACTTAATTTCTTGATTTTTCAGCAAAACGCCCCGCAAAACTTTGCAGGGCGTGGTGAAATTGACTACTTTTTAGTGAAAATCTAACGCTTATCGGCCACCAGCTTCAGCGCATGCTCCAGCACATTAACATCGGCACCGGCTTTATGGGCGTTTTCGCTCAGGTAGCGACGCCACTGGCGCGCCCCCGGGATCCCCTGAAACAGCCCCAGCATGTGGCGCGTAATATGACCAAGATACGTGCCCTTGCTCAGTTCACGTTCGATATAAGGATACATGGCCCGCACCACCGTAACCGGATCGGCATCAGCAGTTGAGGAGCCAAATATTTCGCGATCGACAGCGGCCAGAATGCCAGGGTTCTGATAGGCTTCGCGCCCGACCATCACGCCGTCCATATGTTCAAGATGCGCCTTCGCCTGTTCCAGCGACGTAATGCCGCCATTAATGGACATCGTCAGCTGCGGGAAATCGCGTTTCAGTTGATATACACGCGGATAATCCAGCGGCGGGATTTCACGGTTTTCCTTCGGACTTAACCCGGAGAGCCAGGCCTTACGGGCGTGGATGATGAACATCTCGCACTCACCGCGGCCAGACACCGTATTGATGAAATCGCAAAGAAATTCGTAGCTATCCTGATCGTCAATACCAATACGGGTTTTCACGGTCACCGGAATCGACACCACGTCACGCATCGCCTTCACGCAGTCTGCCACCAATTGCGCATTGCCCATCAGACAGGCGCCAAACATGCCATTTTGTACACGATCGGACGGACAGCCGACGTTGAGGTTGATCTCGTCGTAGCCGCGCGCTTCAGCCAGCTTCGCGCAGTGCGCCAACGCTGCCGGATCGCTGCCGCCTAGCTGCAGAGCGACCGGATGCTCTTCTTCGCTGTATGCCAGATAATCTCCTTTGCCATGAATAATCGCCCCCGTCGTCACCATCTCGGTATAGAGCAGCGTCTGGCGAGACAATAAGCGCAGGAAGTAGCGGCAGTGTCTGTCCGTCCAGTCGAGCATAGGCGCGATGGAAAAACGGTGAGCGGGAAAGGCAGATTGTGATTCTGGTGACATGGTGGTTTTTTGAGCATCCTGTAAATTGGGGGCGCTACTATAGCACAGGCAAAACCGGAGACGTAATGTCTCCGGTTATCCCCATCAGAACGTCACGCTGACCTGCGCGCCTGCGCCCCAGGTTTCGTCCTCGCCATACAGTCCCATCAAGTCAAGATGTACGCGGTTGAACGGGGCAAACCCGACGCCGCCGGTAAAGACGTTGCTGTCGTTATCTTTCACGTCAGCACGATAACCGGCACGCACGGCCAGCCAGTCGAGCGGCCGGACTTCAGCACCAACACCGACATACTGTGAGTTTTCCTCGCTTTTGAAACCTTTGGTTTCGGTCAAATCACCGTCTGCACTCAGCGTCAGCAGCTCGTTTTGCCACGCCACACCGGCGGTGACCAGCGGGCGAATCTGGTACGTGTCTTTGTAGTTTCGCGTTTCACCCGTCATGCCGTGGGTGATAGTGATCGATTTGGTATCCAGATCGCGTGAAATGAGGTTCTGCCCGCTGATCCCCACCGTCCAGTGTTCACCAAAGTCCGCCGCAATCCCGGCGTCGACGTTAAAACCAGTGTCATCATTACGATAACGACTACTGTTCCAGTCGCTGCTGTCGTAGTTATAGATAGAGGTGGTGTAATTGTAGAGCCAGGTTTTTTGCAGTTTTGGCGTAACGCCAATCGACACCGGCACATCGCCGAACGTAAACTGTCGGGCAACGGCGATACCATAATCTGAAACAATTGCCGCGCGTCCCGATGCCGTCGAGTTGAGGTGTTTGGTTATCTCATCTGAGCCTTCAATCGCCGCCTTCCCGGCTTCAACGAGCGCATAGGTATCGCTGCCCTCAATCCGGCGCAGATAGTCAATATCACCCTGATCAATGGATGAACTGACCCGTCCATGCGCATAGCCCTTCGCCACGAAAGCCAGGGAAAGCGTCTCATTGGGAATGCTCACCGCCAGTCCCGCCCCTGCATTGGCGCGTGCCGTTTTCCCTTTCAGGTATTCGAGTTCATCGGCAAGATCGCGTGCCGCGCCCTGAAACTGATTCAACACGCCGCGCGGGTTGAGCAAAACTTCCTGCGGCGTCAGATTATCAACCACCTCATCGTAGTAATCGATTTTGTCGCTGATCTCATCAATTTCATCCTGAAGATTATCTTTGTCGGTGATTTGTGCACCGACCGCCGGAAGAATCACGGTAACGCTGTCTTCAGGCTTCGCTTTCGCCAGCAACGCCGGGTTAATGAGAACCCCGCTACCATAATTTGCCGACGCCACGCCCGTTCCGCCCATCGCGTCGTTACGCGCTTCCGCCCAGGTATTCGCCGCGTTCGCCTGTTGGGAAACCAGGAACGAGACCGCAATTGCCACCACCGAAAAATTAAAATTTTTATTCACAGTAAACCTATTTTATTTGCAGGTGAAATAATGCCTCAGCCAGTATCAACGCGGCTGAGTAGGACTATTGCTGTGATAAAATGGGTGAAGATGACGCTATTCGCTCCATGCAGAACTTGCTGGAACGTTTTTATTATGTGACAGCCATCAATATGTATAGAAGAGAATGCGAAACAGGGAAAGATTAGCAGGCGATTTATCGTGCCGGCCTGGATCTCGGCGTTTCTCCCATAACATGATAAAGTGAGGGTTTTCTTACTTCACGCGATCCGAGGTGCCCAATGGAAAAGACCACAACGCAAGAGTTGCTGGCGCAAGCTGAAAAACTGTGCGCGCAACGCAATGTGCGCCTGACCCCACAGCGCCTTGAGGTGTTGCGTCTGATGAGCCTTCAGGAAGGCGCAATTAGCGCTTACGATCTGCTCGACCTGCTGCGTGAATCAGAACCGCAGGCCAAGCCGCCAACGGTCTATCGCGCACTCGATTTTCTGCTTGAACAAGGTTTTGTGCATAAGGTTGAATCCACCAACAGCTATGTGCTGTGTTACCTGTTCGATCAGCCAACTCATACTTCCGCGATGTTTATCTGCGACCGCTGTGGTGCGGTGAAAGAAGAGTGTGCGGAGGGCGTGGAAGACATTATGCATACGCTGGCGGCGAAGATGGGGTTTGCCCTGCGCCACAATGTGATTGAAGCACACGGATTATGCTCAGCCTGCGTGGAAGTGGAAGCCTGCCGTCACCCTGGCGAGTGTCAGCACGATCATTCGATTCAGGTTAAAAAGAAACCCCGTTAAGGAAGTGGGCGGCATGCTATGCCGCCCGAAGCAAACAGAGGGGCTTACATCCATGTACTCACGGGTATGAGGGTAGCTTACCAGCGATAGTCGTTGCGTTTTTCCCAGCTATCGACCTCTTTCTCCGCCTGGTCTTTCTCGTAACCATAACGTTCCTGAATCTTACCGACCAGTTGATCACGCTTACCTTCAATGACTGTCATATCGTCATCAGTCAGTTTGCCCCACTGCTCTTTCACTTTACCTTTAAATTGTTTCCAGTTACCGCCGGCTTCGTCTTTATTCATCATAAAGTCCTCTTTATTAGGCTGTGAATAGTGAGAGTAAACCGCCCAACTGCGTTCGTTTTCTGCTGGACGTGAGATTAAGTGTAGTCAGAGATTCTGGGTTCAATTCACTATTCAGAATCTTTAACCATCACGAAGCCGAAAACCAGGTCCCATTCCGCCAGTGGCGCCGCCAGATCCAGGCTAATGACAGTCCGCGCAGCGTCAGGAAAACCGCCAGCGCCAGCCACAAACCGTGATTCCCCAATACGGGGAGCGCCAGCAGGGTCAGCGCAAACCCGGCAGCCGCGACCGCCATACTGTTACGCATTTCAGCCGCCCGCGTTGCACCGATAAACATACCATCCAGCAGATAGCACCAGACGCCGACCAACGGCAAAATCACTTGCCAGAGCAGATAGCGATCGGCCAGTTGCTGGATTTGCGGAAGTGATGTCAGCAGCGCGACGATCTGTTCGCCCGCGAGCAGATAAACCACTGAGAACAGCAGTGCGACAATACCTGACTGACGGCACGCCGCGCGCCAGACCTCCAGCAACTGACTGCCATCGCGGGCGCCATAGGCCTGACCGGAATGCGCCTCCACGGCGTAGGCAAAGCCATCCAGCGCATAGGCCGTAAACGTCAGCAACGTCATCAACACGGCGTTAACGGCGATGATATCACTACCCAGTCTGGCCCCCAGCACGGTAATGGCACCAAAACAGAGTTGCAGCAGCAGCGAACGCAGCATGATGTCGCGATTAAGCGCCAGAAGGCGACGAAAGTTTCCGCGCCAGGCCTGCCTGAGCATGACGAGAGAGACGCCCCGCAAGTGCAAGACCTTACGCACCATCAACAAACCGATCAGCAACGTCGCATATTCCGCAATCACCGTCGCCAGTGCGGCCCCCTGCACGTTCATATGCAGCCCCATTACCAGCCAGAGGTCGAGCACAATGTTCAGGATATTGCCGACAATCAGCAGGATCACCGGCGCACGCGCGTATTGCACGCCCAGTAACCAACCGAGCAGAACCAGATTCGCCAGTGACGCCGGCGCGCTCAGCCAGCGAATGGCCAGGAATCGCCTCGCCTGTTCCAGCACCGCTTCGCTGCCGCCGACAATGTGTAGCGCCAGGTCGATAATCGGCGTGCGGAAGATAGCAATTAATGTCCCTGCGCCCAAAGCCAGGACCAGCGGTTGCACCAGAGCCCTCGCCAGCGCCTGAGGATTCTTCGCGCCGAATGCCTGCGCCGTCAGCCCGGTAGTGCTCATCCGTAAGAAGAGCAGTAGCATAAACAGAAAGCTGGTTGCGGTTGCGCCTACTGCCACACCGCCGAGATAGACGGGGCTGTCCAGGTGACCAATGACCGCCGTATCCACCAGTCCCAGCAGCGGAACGGTGATATTGGAGAAAATCATCGGTAAGGCGAGGCGCCAGAGTGCTTTGTCAGCAGAAGCAAAAAAAGGCATGGAGACGAGCCTGAGAAGAGGTCATAACGAGAGTGGTGAGAGTGCCGGATAACGACGTAAACGCCTTATCCGGCCTACAGGAGTACTACAGCCATTCACCATTACGGATGACGCCAACGGCCAGTCCTTCGATGGTAAAATTCTGTTCGCGAAGGTCAACCAGGATTGGTTTAAATTCGCTGTTTTCGGGCAGCAGTTCAACTTTATTGCCCTGTTTTTTCAGGCGCTTGACCGTCACTTCATCGTCGATACGCGCTACAACCACCTGACCGTTACGCACGTCCTGGGTTTTGTGTACCGCCAGCAGATCACCATCCATAATGCCGATGTCTTTCATCGACATTCCGCTGACGCGCAGCAGGAAATCGGCGTTCGGCTTAAACAAAGATGGATCCACCTGATAATGGCCTTCAATGTGCTGCTGCGCCAGCAGCGGCTCGCCCGCCGCAACGCGACCGATGAGCGGTAACCCTTCCTCTTCTTCCTGCAGCAGTCGAATGCCGCGAGAAGCACCGGAGACGATTTCAATCGCCCCTTTACGTGCCAGCGCCTTCAGGTGTTCTTCAGCCGCGTTTGGGGAACGGAACCCCAAACGCTGTGCGATCTCCGCACGCGTCGGTGGCATACCTGTCTGGCTGATGTGATCCCGAATGAGATCAAACACCTCTTGTTGCCTGGCCGTTAACGCTTTCATTCCGCCCCCTGGGTGTATATACAGTTATGCTGTGAGTATATACAGCTAAAGGTGATTTTGGAACCACAAACTACACATTCGACAGCAGATTTAGCCGGTTATGGAATCAGGGTCGAAAAACGTTAGCGAAAATGTGGCCACAACAGGAGTCCCCAGGTGATCAGCGCCACAATGATAGAAAGCAGCACCGCCGCCGACCCCATATCTTTTGCGCGACCAGAAAGTTCGTGATAATCAGAGCCGATACGGTCCACTACCGCCTCGATGGCGCTGTTCAGGATTTCAACAATCATGACCAGCATGACAGAGCCTATCAGCAGAACGCGCGTAATGGCATCCACGTCCAGCCAGCAGGCGATAGCCACGGCCAGCAGCGCCGCCACGCTTTCCTGACGGAACGCGGCCTCGTTAATCCACGCGGCGCGAAAACCTTTCCAGGAATAGCCTGCAGCTTTGATAATTCGGGTGAATCCAGTGGTATTATTAGCCATTAAAAGAACCTTTTTGCATTATTGGCGTCAATGACATTGTCTTGTTAACTCATGTAATTCGAGTTAGGGCAACGCGGCGCGAAGTATGACGGGATAGACCAGAAATTCACATGACTTTCTGATATCCTTGCAACGCAATTGCATTATTAACCAGAGGCTTTACATCGTTTATGTCCGGCTGGCCACGAATTTACTACAAAATCCTGAATTTACCATTAAGTGTACTGGTAAAAAGCAAGTCTATTCCGGCAGATCCTGCCCCGGAATTGGGACTCGACACCTCTCGCCCAATTATGTACGTTTTGCCGTACAACTCCAAAGCGGACTTGCTGACGCTGCGCGCGCAATGTCTGGCGCACGATCTCCCCGACCCGTTAGAACCGCTGGAGATCGATGGCACACAGTTGCCACGCTATGTGTTCATTCACGGCGGACCGCGTGTCTTCACCTATTACACGCCGAAAGAAGAGTCCATCAAGCTGTTCCATAACTATCTCGACCTGCATCGCAGCAATCCGGATCTGGATGTGCAAATGGTGCCGGTGTCGGTGATGTTTGGACGTTCTCCGGGTCGTGAAAAGGGCGAGGTTAACCCGCCGCTGCGCATGCTTAATGGCATTCAGAAATTCTTTGCCGTCTCCTGGCTTGGCCGCGACAGCTTTGTCCGCTTCTCGCCTTCCGTCTCTCTGCGCCGAATGGCCGATGAGCACGGCACGGATAAAACCATTGCGCAGAAACTGGCGCGTGTGGCGCGTATGCACTTCGCCCGTCAGCGCCTGGCCGCTGTGGGGCCACGTTTGCCTGCGCGTCAGGATCTCTTCAACAAGCTGCTGGCGTCCAAAGCGATTGCCCGCGCGGTAGAAGACGAAGCGCGCAGCAAGAAAATCTCCCATGAAAAGGCGCAGCAAAACGCCATTGCGCTGATGGAAGAGATCGCCGCCAACTTCTCTTACGAGATGATTCGCCTGACTGACCGTATTCTGGGATTCACCTGGAACCGGCTGTATCAGGGGATTAACGTTCACAACGCAGAACGCGTTCGCCAACTGGCGCACGACGGGCACGAAATTGTTTATGTTCCCTGCCACCGCAGCCACATGGATTACCTGCTGCTCTCCTACGTGCTCTATCACCAGGGGCTGGTGCCGCCGCACATCGCTGCGGGTATCAACCTGAACTTCTGGCCGGCGGGCCCGATCTTCCGCCGCCTGGGCGCGTTCTTTATTCGTCGTACCTTTAAAGGCAACAAACTCTATTCCACGGTTTTCCGTGAGTATCTGGGCGAACTGTTCAGCCGCGGCTACTCGGTTGAATACTTTGTCGAAGGCGGTCGTTCCCGTACCGGTCGTCTGCTGGATCCAAAAACCGGCACGCTGTCGATGACCATCCAGGCGATGCTGCGCGGCGGCACCCGTCCGATCACCCTGGTGCCGATTTACATCGGTTACGAGCACGTGATGGAAGTGGGAACCTATGCCAAAGAGCTGCGCGGCGCGACCAAAGAGAAAGAGAGCCTGCCGCAGATGCTGCGTGGCCTGAGCAAGCTGCGTAATCTCGGTCAGGGCTACGTCAACTTTGGCGAGCCAATGCCATTGATGACCTACCTGAATCACCACGTGCCGGAGTGGCGCGAGTCTATCGATCCGATCGAAGCCGTGCGTCCAGCCTGGCTGACGCCGACGGTAAACGGGATTGCGGCGGAGCTGATGGTGCGTATTAACAATGCGGGTGCGGCGAACGCCATGAACCTGTGCTGCACCGCGCTATTAGCGTCTCGCCAGCGTTCGCTGACCCGCGAACAATTGACCGAGCAGCTCAACTGTTACCTGGATCTGATGCGCAACGTGCCGTATTCCTCTGATTCGACCGTGCCGTCTGTCAACGCCAGCGATCTTATCGATCACGCGTTGCAGATGAACAAATTCGAAGTCGAGAAGGATACCATTGGCGATATCATCATTCTGCCGCGCGAGCAGGCGGTGCTGATGACCTACTATCGCAATAACATCGCGCATATGCTGGTGCTACCGTCACTGATGGCGGCGATCGTCACCCAGCATCGTCATATTTCCCGCGAAGCGTTGCTGCAACACGTTGACGTGCTCTACCCGATGCTGAAAGCCGAGCTGTTCCTGCGCTGGGAGCGCGATGAGCTGGCAGACGTGATTGACGCGCTGACGGCTGAAATGCAGCGTCAGGGGCTGATTACCGTTCAGGATGATGAACTGCATATCAATCCGGCTCATTCCCGTACGCTGCAACTGCTGGCCGCGGGTGCGCGCGAAACGCTGCAGCGTTATGCCATCACCTTCTGGCTGCTGAGCGCTAACCCGTCGATCAACCGCGGGACGCTGGAGAAAGAAAGCCGCACCGTGGCGCAGCGTCTGTCCGTGCTGCACGGTATTAACGCGCCGGAATTCTTCGACAAGGCGGTGTTCAGCTCACTGGTGCTGACCCTGCGTGACGAGGGTTACATCAGCGATACCGGCGATGCGGAGCCGGGCGAAACGATGAAGGTGTATCAGATGTTGGCGGAACTCATCACGTCGGATGTACGCCTCACCATCGAGAGCGCGACGCAGAGCGAGTAAAGAAAAAGCCGGTCAAGATGACCGGCTTTTTTATGTTAGATTGCCGGATGGCGGCGTTCCGCCTGATCCGGCCTACATCGGCTTACGGTTTGGTAGGCCCGATAAGCGCAGCGCCAGCGGGCAAGATGCTTTATAAGTGCCAGTAGCTCATTGCCAGACCGATAAACAACACCAGCCCGACGTAGTTATTGTTCATGAATGCTTTAAAGCAGGCCTCGCGTTCGCGGTTGGCAATCAGTTTCTGTTGATAAACAAACAGCGCGCCCGCGACCAGCACAGACCAGTAATAACCCAGCCCCAGACCGTTCAGCCAGCCAATCAGCGCCATCAGCGCCAGCACCGCCACCTGCAAGATACCGATAATCAGCTTGTCATGTTCGCCAAACAGAATGGCCGTCGATTTAATGCCGATTTTCAGATCGTCATCGCGGTCAACCATCGCGTACTGCGTGTCGTAGGCCACCGCCCACAAGATATTGGCCAGGAACATCAGCCAGCAGCTCAAGGGTACCGACTCACTCACCGCCGCGAAGGCCATCGGGATCGACCAGCCAAACGCCGCCCCCAGCACCACCTGCGGCAGGTGGGTGTAGCGCTTCATAAACGGATAGACCCACGCCAGCGCCAGTGCTGCAACCGACAGCAATATGGTCATGGTGTTGAGCGTTAATACCAACAGAAAAGCGAGCAGTACCAGCACCACAAACAGCGTCCGGGCCTCTTTTTCCGTCACCGCGCCGCTGGGCAGTGGGCGGTTCGCCGTGCGTTTTACGTGTCCGTCAAATTTTCGATCGGCATAGTCATTAACCACGCATCCGGCGGCACGCATCAGCCAGACCCCGGCGACAAACACCGCCAGGATCCACCCTTGAGGGACGCCAGGGGTCGCTACCCACAGAGCCCATAGCGTCGGCCAGAGCAGCAGTAAGGCGCCGATGGGCTTATCCGTACGCATCAAGCGGTGAAACGCCAGCAGCTTATTTTGCGTCAGACTCCACTCCATTTTATTTTCCTCTTAGTACAACGGCGATGCAGGTAAAAACAGTTCGGTCAGCATTAGCGGCTTACCGCTCAGTCGCAGGCGGGAACGACGTCCCCACAGCCCGGCATCACAACCAATCTCAATAAAATCTCGGGTCAACGTCGATGATGTAAACAGATAACGCCCCAGCGGGGTTTTGCCTAAGTGTTGTAAGGCCAGTTCGGGGCCGGACAGCGTGGATTCAGGCACCACGGTGCGTCCAGCCAGCCAGGGTTCATCATCGGCACAGAGCAGGATTTCACGCAGCCAGTAGCGGGATTCTTTTGGCAGTCGCGTCAGCTCTTCCACCACCTCATTTTGACCGACAAATCCCTCCCTGATCAGGGTCACAGTGACCCGTTTTCCCTGTTGTTCAAAACGTTTTGTCATGGAATCTTCCAGTAGCAGCCAGTCGAGCTGTTCTGGATCCAGGGCGGGAATCTCTTCAAAATAGCGCAGCGCACGCAGTTGCGTTAACGCGGGGTGTGACATGCCTGACTCTCCGTTTCATAACTGAAAGGCATTGTATCGCAGAAAAGCGCTTACGGAAGATGGAAACATAATTAAGTGATCTGTTACGCAACAGAAACGTAACAAGTCGCAGGAAATGCTAAAAAAAAGGTGCGCCAGTTGACGCACCAGTTGTTGCAAATCAGCAATGTGGGGAGAAATTACCCCTTGCCTTTTACACTGCTGATAAAGGTGGAACGGGCAGAAGTTGATCCCAGACGTTCAGCTTCATCAAGCAGTTTCAGCGCTTTATCAACGTCACCTTTCGCGACGGCGTCTTTAATCGCTTTGTTAAAGTAGCTTTCGGTGTCGTTCAACATCGGCTCGCTTTTCTTCGCGGGCGCAGGTGCAACCACCGGCGCGGCAGCAGGTGCAGCATAGGTCGGCGCAGGAGCGGCGGTATTGCCCACCGTCACCGGACCCGGGCCGGAAGAACCAAACAATGGCCCCACCAGCACGCTGGAACTGCTGCTGGTTTTCACTTTCAGCTTCAGCAGACCGTCGGTGGTATGGCGGGCGATCGGATCCGGAATATCCGGCACCGAGTTACCCACGCCTTTGGCGTAGGCTTTCGCTGGATCGAGCAGTTTGGTGGTCTGCTGAAGATCTTTCTCGGTCGTAAAGACCAGAACATAAAGCTTCTGCTGGCCCAGCGCTGGCGTCAGGCGCATCACCCCTTCCAGACGATCCGCGCTCATCACGCCCGGTTCCTGGTAGGTGAAATAGCTGCTGGGGAAGAACGCAGAAGGCGTCATGTTCTGATCGAGAATCAGGACGTTGGGCGCGAAGACACTGGTTTGTTTGTTCACTTCGCTGGTGAGCGTTATGTTTAGCTCCCCGATGTTCGCCGGTACGCTGTAAGCGGCAACCGGACCGGAGATGCCCGCGACATCAAGACGCTGACCGCCGGTCGAAAGCTGTGTGGTTTGCGTGTTGGACTGGTCAACCGGCGTCCAGGTTAACTGCTGGAGTGCCGCCGTCGGAATCGTCGGTGCGGCGCTGGTATTCTGTGGAACGTAATTCACGTCAGCCAGGCTGATGCCCGGCGCACTGGCAACTAACCCTGCGGATAAACAAAGGGCGACGAGACTTTTCTTCATTTTCATTGTTATCACCTCAGAAAGCGTGGGTTCAGCGGTGGCCAGGCAATAGCGCGCTAAACCGCGAGAAACAGAGGGGCTTACGCCCCTCGCTACGTCAGGTTAGTGCCGGATTACCACCAGATTTCCATCTGAGCACCGAAGGACCACTCATCGTTGTCGCCACGGCTGTAGGTGCGCGCGCTGGTATCGCTGTAGGCAATGCCGTTGTCGTAACCCCATTTCTCATCCCACTTCGCGTAGGTCGCGAAGACACGGATAGCCGGGCGGGACCAGATGCTGTCGCCAGCCTGCCACTGTTGCGCCAGGGTAATTTTGTACTGGTTGTTGGTGTCGTCGGTACGCTGAGACTTCACGTTGTCGTAGCCGATTTCCATCAGGGTGCTCATGATCGGTGTCCATTTGAACATCGGACGCACACCGACGGTGTACCAGGTTGAACCGTTGTTATCGTCACGGTCGATATCCTGATACATACCGACGTACATCAGGTCCCAACGGTCGCCCAGAGAGATAGCACCGTGGTCGAGGATACGCACCAGACTACCGTTGTTGTTGATTTCGTTGTTAACGACGCCAATTTCCGTATCTGGGTTGTAGTTGTTACCCGTGAAGGAGCCCTGCGGGATCCCTTTACCCTGAGTCGTCATTGCGTCGGTAGCGTACTGAACGACAAACTTGTTGTAGCCTTTCAGCATGCTTTGCGTATGTTCAGCGGTGAACATCCAGCCGTCTTTAGTGGCACCGTCGGCATAGCTGTAGCCGTCAGTTTTGTTCGCACGACCGTAGTCAACACCCAGTTCCAGCACGCCGTCCGGGTTCGTTTCCAGACCGGCTAAACGCACGTCGAAAACGTCGTTCGCCGTGTCTTTGTAACGGTCATAGATATCATTGCTGCTGAAGATGTAAGAGCCGCCGGCTTCCTGAGAACGGGTGGCGGCCAGAGACAGTTTACCGAAGCCCAGATCGATATTTTCGATACCGGCGCCAGGACCTGAAATATCCCAGTAGTAGAAGTCGATCATGTGAACGTCATGACGCTGATAGAAGCGCTTACCTGCCCAGATGGTGGAGCCAGGCAGCCAGTCGATCAGGTTTTTACCCTGTACGTTCGCTTCACGGAATGCCGGGTCGGTGGCTTCCCAGTCATTCTGCTGTGCCACGGAGTAGGCAACGTTGGTGTCAAAATAGAAGCTCTTATCGCCCTCTTTCCAGACTTCCTGGCCCAGTTTAAGTTCCGCGTACGTTTCACATTCGTTGCCAAGACGGTATTTACTTTGAGCACCGGTTGCCTGGAAACATTGTTGTTCGCCGCCACTACCCGTCCAGCCGATACCGGAACGAGCATAACCATGGAAATCCACTGCCATTGCCTGAACAGACATAATGCCTGCTGCGACGGCAACCGCCAGGGGGAGTTTGCGCAGAGTAATCATCATTCTATCTCCTGAGATCATTGCTTTTCTTTGCACGCTTCACCGTAGGGTTTTGCGCTTTTTTTTAATGGGACACCTTAAACGCCTGGCTCTTTATGCAGCCGACGACATGCGGTGCCATCTTCACGGAACAGATGACAACGCTCTGGCGGCAGGCCAATAGCGAATGTGGCGCCCTCTTCTACCAACACCACGTCGTTCTGGCGGTACACCAGGTTTTGACGAATGGCGGGGATCTGAATATGAATCTGTGTTTCGTGACCAAGCTGTTCGACGACCTGAACCTCGCCTTCCAGCGTGACATCGGCGATATCACTGGGCAGCAGATGTTCCGGACGAATACCTAGCGACATATTTACGCCGACCTGCACATCACGGCTGTCGACCGGTAGCCAGACGTGCTGACGGTTCGGCAGTTCCACTTGCACCTGGTCGATGGCGGTTGCGGTGACTTTCACCGGCAGGAAGTTCATCTTCGGTGAACCAATAAAACCCGCGACGAAGCGGTCTGCCGGGTAGTGATACAGTTCCAGCGGCTTGCCAATCTGCGCGACGCGACCGGCATCCAGCACCACGATTTTGTCGGCCAGCGTCATCGCTTCGACCTGATCGTGGGTGACGTAGATCATCGTGCGACCCAGGCGTTTATGCAGACGGGAGATTTCGATACGCATCTGCACGCGCAGCGCGGCATCAAGGTTGGAGAGGGGTTCATCGAGCAGGAACACACGCGGTTCCGCCACCAGCGTACGGCCAATCGCCACGCGCTGGCGCTGTCCCCCTGAAAGGGCTTTCGGTTTACGCTCCAGCAGATGCGCCAGTTGCAGCACTTCGGCAACCTGGTTAACACGCTGATTCATTACCTCTTTTTTCGCGCCCGCCAGTTTCAGGCCAAACGACATATTTTCGGCAACGGATAAATGGGGGTAGAGCGCGTAGGACTGGAAGACCATCCCGACGCCACGTTCCGCAGGGGGGATATCGTTCATGCGGGTTTCCCCAATATAGAGATCTCCGCTGGTAATCGTTTCAAGTCCGGCAATCATACGGAGCAGGGTCGATTTGCCGCAGCCTGACGGTCCAACAAACACCACGAATTCCCCTTCGTGAATGTCGAGATTGATATCTTTCGATACCACCACATCACCCCAGGCTTTCGTTACATTTCGCAGCTGTACGCTCGCCATGCCTTCTCCCTTCGTTACAACCTGTCATTGACAGCAACATTCATGATGGCCCGACTATGCGGGATTCACTGCGAGCGTGAATCCTCCACCCCCCAGCTTTTTTATGGGGGAGGAGTCGGGAGGATGAGGGAAGGAAGTCTGAGACCCTGGCCGGGGGACATCGCGTAATTTCGTGATGTCCCCCGCAAAAATGAGTCTGTTTTTATGTGCGCCAGTACGCATTACTCACATTTCTGCAACACAGATCACATAAAGAGCGGGTGGGGCGTAGGGGTAAGGAGGATGGAAAGAGGATGTCAAATAAGGAGACTGAGTCACGTTGAACCACTGAAGTCTTACCACGAGCACATCACCAAAAGGATGGCAGATATGAAGATCAAGACTGGCGCACGCGTTTTCGCATTGTCCGCCCTCGCAGCAATG
The DNA here is from genome assembly GCF_030337175.1 of Citrobacter sp. Ca225. NCBI lineage: Bacteria > Pseudomonadati > Pseudomonadota > Gammaproteobacteria > Enterobacterales > Enterobacteriaceae > Citrobacter > Citrobacter sp. Ca225. Next base: position 97,427 of record NZ_JAOWCD010000090.1, read on the forward strand.
ATGATTTCCGCACCGGCTCTGGCCAAAATTGAAGAAGGTAAACTGGTTATCTGGATTAACGGCGACAAAGGCTATAACGGCCTGGCCGAAGTGGGTAAAAAATTCGAGAAAGACACCGGTATCAAAGTGACCATCGAGCACCCGGACAAGCTGGAAGAGAAATTCCCGCAGGTCGCGGCAACCGGTGACGGTCCGGACATCATTTTCTGGGCGCACGATCGTTTTGGCGGTTACGCACAGTCTGGCCTGCTGGCTGAAATCACGCCGGATAAAGCGTTCCAGGACAAACTCTATCCGTTCACCTGGGATGCCGTGCGTTACAACGGCAAACTGATCGCCTATCCGATCGCGGTTGAAGCGCTGTCGCTGATTTACAACAAAGACCTGGTGGCAAACCCGCCGAAGACCTGGGAAGAAATTCCGGCACTGGATAAAGAGCTGAAGGCGAAAGGTAAGAGCGCGCTGATGTTCAACCTGCAAGAGCCGTACTTCACCTGGCCGCTGATTGCTGCCGACGGCGGTTACGCATTCAAGTTTGAAAACGGCACGTACGACGTGAAAGACGTGGGCGTCGACAGCGCAGGCGCGAAAGCGGGTCTGGGCTTCCTGGTTGACCTCATCAAGAACAAACACATGAACGCCGACACCGACTACTCCATCGCCGAAGCGGCCTTTAACAAAGGCGATACGGCGATGACCATCAACGGTCCGTGGGCATGGACGAACATCGATAAGAGCAAAGTGAACTACGGCGTCACCCTGCTGCCAACCTTCAAAGGCAAACCGTCTAAACCGTTCGTCGGCGTGCTGAGTGCCGGTATTAACGCCGCCAGCCCGAATAAAGAACTGGCAAAAGAGTTCCTGGAAAACTACCTGCTGACCGATCAAGGTCTGGAAGAAGTGAACAAGGACAAACCGCTGGGCGCCGTGGCGCTGAAATCCTATCAGGATCAGTTAGCGAAAGATCCACGTATCGCCGCCACTATGGATAACGCCCAGAAAGGCGAAATCATGCCGAACATCCCGCAGATGTCTGCGTTCTGGTACGCGGTTCGTACGGCGGTCATCAACGCCGCCAGCGGTCGTCAGACCGTTGACGCAGCACTGAAAGACGCGCAGGGCCGTATCACCAAGTAATGCTGTCGATGTGCCTGATGGCGCTGCGCTTATCAGGCCTACAAACGTCTGTAGGCCGGATAAGGCATTTATGTCGCCATCCGGCACATTCACGACAAGATTTCACCGTTGTAGAGGAAGATCCCCATGGATGTCATTAAAAAGAAACATTGGTGGCAAAGCGACACGCTGAAATGGTCAGTGATAGGTCTGCTGGGCCTGCTGGTGGGTTACCTTGTTGTTTTAATGTATGCACAGGGGGAGTACCTGTTCGCCATCATGACGCTGATTTTAAGCTCTGCTGGCCTGTACATTTTTGCCAACCGTAAGACCTACGCCTGGCGCTACGTTTACCCTGGCATGGCAGGTATGGGACTGTTTGTCCTGTTTCCGCTGATTTGCACCATCGCCATTGCCTTTACCAACTACAGCAGCACCAACCAGCTCACTTTCGAACGCGCCCAAGAGGTGCTGATGGACCGCTCTTATCAGGCGGGTAAATCCTTTAACTTCGGGCTGTATCCTGCCGGTGAAGAGTGGCAACTGGCCCTCACCGACGGCGAAACCGGAAAGAATTACCTCTCCGACGCTTTTAAATTTGGTGGCGAGCAAAAGCTGGCGCTGAAAGAGACAGACGCCCTGCCGACCGGTGAACGCGCAACGCTGCGCATCATCACCCAGAATCGCCAGGCGCTGAATCAGATTACCGCCGTGATGCCCGATGGCAGCAAAGTGATCATGAGCTCGCTGCGCCAGTTCTCCGGTACGCAGCCGCTGTACACCCTCGCTGATGACGGCATGTTAACCAACAACCAGAGCGGCGTGAAATACCGTCCCAATAACGGCATCGGCTATTACCAGTCCATCAATGCGGACGGCAACTGGGGTGATGAGAAGCTGAGTCCAGGCTACACCGTGACCATCGGCTGGGATAACTTTACCCGCGTCTTTACGGACGAAGGGATCCAGAAGCCATTCTTCGCCATCTTCGTGTGGACGGTGGTTTTCTCAGTGCTGACCGTGATTCTGACCGTCGCCGTGGGGATGGTACTGGCGTGTCTGGTGCAGTGGGAATCGCTGAAAGGTAAGGCCATTTACCGCGTCCTGCTGATCCTGCCGTACGCCGTGCCGTCGTTTATCTCAATTCTGATTTTCAAAGGGCTGTTCAACCAGAGCTTTGGTGAAATCAACATGATGCTGAGCGCGCTGTTTGGCATCAAACCGGCGTGGTTCAGCGATCCGACCACTGCCCGTTCGATGATTATTATCGTCAACACCTGGCTCGGTTATCCGTACATGATGATCCTGTGCATGGGCTTGCTGAAAGCGATTCCGGACGACCTGTACGAAGCCTCGGCAATGGATGGCGCAGGCCCGTTCCAGAACTTCTTTAAGATTACGATCCCGCTGCTGATCAAGCCGCTGACGCCGCTGATGATCGCCAGCTTCGCCTTTAACTTTAACAACTTCGTGCTGATTCAACTGTTAACCAACGGCGGTCCGGATCGCCTCGGAACGACCACGCCAGCCGGGTATACCGACCTGTTAGTGAGCTACACCTATCGCATCGCCTTTGAAGGCGGCGGCGGTCAGGACTTTGGTCTGGCGGCGGCAATCGCCACGCTGATCTTCCTGCTGGTCGGCGCCCTGGCGATTGTGAACCTGAAAGCCACACGCATGAAATTTGATTAATCAGCATCACCAGGCGTCATTGGCGCCGCCAGTCTGGATGCTGCCAGCATTCAGAATGGCAAGTGAAATAGCCTGGAGCGGTATTAAGGAGTGAAGAAAAATTATGGCTATGGTCCAACCGAAATCTCAAAAGTTGCGCCTCTTTATCACGCATCTGCTGCTGCTGATATTTATCGCGGCGATCATGTTCCCGCTGCTGATGGTTATCGCCATCTCGCTGCGTGAAGGTAACTTTGCGACCGGGAGCCTGATCCCGGAAAAAATCTCCTGGGAGCACTGGCGGCTGGCGCTGGGCTTTAGCGTTGAACACGCTGATGGCCGCGTCACGCCGCCCCCCTTCCCGGTACTGTTATGGCTGTGGAACTCGGTGAAAATCGCCGGGATCACCGCAATGGGTATCGTGGCGCTGTCCACTACCTGTGCCTACGCTTTTGCCCGTATGCGCTTCCCTGGCAAAGCCACGCTGCTCAAAGGAATGCTGATTTTCCAGATGTTCCCGGCGGTGCTGTCGCTGGTCGCGTTGTACGCGTTGTTCGATCGCCTCGGTCAGTACATTCCGTTTATCGGTCTGAACACCCACGGCGGGGTGATCTTCGCCTATCTCGGCGGTATCGCACTGCATGTGTGGACCATCAAAGGCTATTTCGAAACCATCGACGGCTCGCTGGAAGAAGCGGCCGCACTGGATGGAGCAACCCCGTGGCAGGCGTTCCGTCTGGTGTTGCTGCCGCTGTCGGTGCCCATTCTGGCGGTGGTCTTTATTCTGTCGTTCATTGCCGCCATCACCGAAGTACCGGTTGCCTCACTGTTGCTACGTGATGTGAACAGCTACACCCTGGCGGTCGGGATGCAGCAGTACCTCAACCCACAAAACTATCTGTGGGGCGATTTTGCCGCTGCCGCCGTGCTGTCCGCTATTCCAATCACTCTGGTCTTCCTGCTGGCGCAGCGCTGGCTGGTCAACGGCCTGACGGCGGGCGGAGTCAAAGGCTAAGTTTCATCGAAGTACCTGTAATGCCACTGCACCCTCAACTTGTTTTATCCAACTTGTGACTGTAATTCGGCGCTCCACGGAGCGCCCTTTTTTTACTCGCGCTTCAGGCGTTTCGAATTACACATCCAGAGGGTGATCACCAGCAGCAGGATCGCCGCCGAATAGATCAACACGTCCATTGGCGATTTGTGATCGACGATGATCAGCCGGACAATCGCGGTGATCCCGATATAGATGAAATAGCGCAGCGGAAAGTGAAAGCCTGACTGAAAGTACTTCACAATCAGCGCGATAAATTCGAAATAGAGAAAGTAGACAACCAGCCCTTCCACCAGCTCATACTTGCTGGCTTGTTCAGGCGCGAAAAGCACATCAGCCAGATGCAGTGTCTCTTTGCCGAGGAATACGACCAGGATCAGGCCCAGACTCAACAGCCCAAGGTTCAACACGGTCTGTAGGATCGTAGAGATAAACTCCACGCGCGGACGAGATAGTGACGTCATAACAGCACCTCTTTCTCAGTGGTGAGGTTCCTGTATAACGCAAAAATGTGACGGAGTTCTATATTTTTTGTTTATGTTTTGTGCAATCAGAAAAGGGTGTGACAATCCTTTCAACCCTAACATTCTGAAAGGAAGGCGAAATGCTTCGGTTTCAAATGGCAATACAAGACGATGCCAGCCTGTTGAGCACAATGGGATATACCAGCTATCGTCATCATTTTGCCCATCTGTGGAAAAACGATGACGAACTGGCGGCGTATCTTGAGCAGGAATATTCTCTGCCCGCCATCGCCAGAAGTCTCGCAGAAGCGGGCACCTTCTGGTTGATCGCTTTTACTGACGTCCCGATTGGTTTTGCGAAGTATTCGTTACATCAGGCCCTTGAGCCACAAGACCCGCCGGGGACATTGCTGCATAAGATCTACCTTCTGCCGGGCGAAACTGGCAAACAGTACGGTGAACAGCTTTTTGCCGAAGTGGTCCGTCAGGCCAAAGCGCAAGGGGAAACACGGATCTGGCTGGAGGTACTGGCGGATAACCCCCGGGCACGTCAGTTCTATGAACAGCAGGGAATGACCTTTGTGAAAGACACTTTTTTTTTCCACCACGTCGCAGACCACTACGCTTCACGTTATGAAAAAACCGCTCTGAGAGACCCAAAATGGCAACGACTCATCAGTCCACCCTCCGCAATGTCACCTGTGGTGAAAATGTAGTGATTTATGAACCCGCCAATCTCTACGACTGCCGGCTTGGCGACAACGTTTTTGTCGGCCCCTTTGTCGAAATTCAGGGAAATACGCAGATTGGCGCAGAGACAAAAATCCAGTCGCATAGCTTCATTTGCGAATATGTCACCATCGGTTCCCGCTGCTTTATCGGCCACGGCGTCATGTTCGCTAACGATATGTTTCGGGAAGGAAAACCCAATGCCGACCGCAGCAGTTGGGGACGAATTACTCTTGGTGACGATGTCTCCATTGGTAGCGGCGCGACAATACTGGCGGTCAGTATCTGCGATGGCGTAGTTATCGGTGCGGGTAGCGTGGTGACCAAATCAATCACCGAAAAAGGCGTATATGTGGGTAATCCAGCCAGATTATTACGCCGTCTTCCGGCTGGATAAAACCACGTTAACTCAGCGGAAATTCACACTTTTATCGCTGGTCATGTCATAGAGCTGGAATTTACGTCCGAGCTGCTGACCCCCATCACGCGTCAGCGGCGTCCAGCCGATGGCCGCACGACTGCGGGTCGGGCCGGAAGAGAAGAGATCCAGCGGAATCGACACGTAGACGCCTTTGGTGAAATCCCCTTCGCCATACTCATCCGGCGAGACGTTGGTAAGCGTGGCGTAACCACCCACCACCACGCCGCTGTCAAAGCGTTTAGAGATATCCAGCGTGCCGCCTTTATCCCCCGCCAGATACTGACCGACGCTTGCTTTCACCAGCACGTCCTGGGCGAATGACGGCGTCCAGTAGGCCGTCAAGTGTCCGGTCTTCACGCTGTAGTCGGTGAATTTCATCATGTCCTGCGCGCTGCGCCAGTCACGCTGTTTCACGTAGTTTGCATCCAGACCAAACGCCCAGTTGCTGTCGACCGGACGGTACAGCACTTCTGCCCCCGCCCCGCCATACATGGTTTCAAGATAACCCCCGTAGACCTGACCATAGAAACCGTTACCCAAGTACTGGAAATAGTTAGCTTGCAGGTTGTTCACATAAACGTCGTTCTGCACATATTCACGCACGCGGGTACGCACACGCGGCAGCTTCGAATCGTTCGGTGGATTGGTGTAGTTGAATTTATCGTAGTTATTGGCGAGATTGCCAAACAAGCTTCCGGTGGTCAGCAGGTGATCGGTCATCCACAGATCCGCCGTCGCCATCACACCCAACTGGTACATGTAGAAGTTTTCCGGTCCACCCACGGACTGGTTCAGCACCGGATCGAGGTGGAAGTCGAAGCGCGACTTGTCGATATACCAGCCCTGCTCAGTGCGTTCCGGCACTATCGGCTCAAGGCGCTGTTGCGCCAGCGGCGTTTCCTGTCCCAGCGGTTCGCCTTCCAGATGGCGTTTCAGGCTGCTGACGTCCGTTTCGGTAGTGACCTGCGGCAGGTTGAGACGGTTTTCCGTCACGCGGATCGTGCGGATCCCCTCTGGCAAATCGTTCATCACGATCCGATTCGCCCGTTCAATACCTTCACGCGAGTCGCGGTATTTCACCTGCTCGCCGGTCACGTACAGCGTATCGCCTTTCACCTGAATCTGCGGATCTGCCAGTCCGGCGTTGTATTTCAGCAGCGTCAACTGATTCGCCACCACTGAGTGTTGCAGGATCGCGTCCTGCGGTTGCGGCTGGTATTTCGGCCGCGCGTTATCGTTATACGATGGGCGTAAGTCGTTGAAATTAGTCCGCAGCGTTACCCCAAACATAAAGGTGTTACCACGTTCATAGCTGAGGTTAACGTCGGCCCAATCGGTGACGCGGTAAATGGCGCCGACGTTAAACTTGCTTTTCTGTTCCAGCTTGCCCGCAAAATCCTGCTGGTAGTTATTGCCCTCATATTCCAGCTTCAGTCGCAGGGGCTGCCACGGCGTCTGGTACTCAACGCCGCCAAACAACGATGCCGGGCCGTGGAACATCTGGCTGCCATCAATGGAGCCAGCTTGTTTATAGCGGTTATCGCGGTAGCAATATTTATCGCTGTACGAACAGAGCGGGTTACTGACGTTGCCGCTGGTTCCCAGATATCCCCAGCCGAGGCCGAGTGAGAAATCAAACGGTCCCCAGGCTTTGTTCGCCACGAGGTATTCCGCATCAAACAGGCCAGTCCCGCCGATATCTCGCGCACCGACCGACACCTGCGGCATCCAGTAGCTCTCTTCCCACAGGCGTAACTTCAGATCGAACGCTTTATCTTTGTAGGTTTGATCGCCGGAAAACGATTCGACGCTGCTGTACTTTTTGGTCCGCACATCGGTGTAGCGCAGCGTGGTTTCCAGCCAGGGGAAAAGCTGTACGGAGGCGGAGTAGTAACGGTACTGATCGTTATCACGATAGTTGAGGCTCAACTCCCCTTCACGCGCCATGCGCGCGGTTGGGGTCTGTAATAATCCCACGCCGCCAAAATCCGACTGAGAGGGTCCAATCGGCGCCGGATACGTTTCGGCATGGCAGGCTGCGCTGATGCCCAGCGCCAGTAAGCTGAGCAGATATGTTTTTTTCATTATTCAGGTATCCGCTGCGTCAGGGTATGAAGAATGTCGGCGTTCAGCGCTTCCGGTTCGCTGCTCCAGAGAGAATCATCCAGCCCGACAACAATGATGCTGCCAGGCATCGGTTCAACGTGACGCTTATTCCAGTACGCCACCGGCACCTTCTGCGTTCGGCCATCGGGATAAACAAGCCACGCATAGCTGCGATCCGCGCCGCTGAGCCGGTCTTGTCCATCGAGATAGCTGACGACGTCGCGTCCGGGCATAAACGGCTGCTTACCGGGACGGCTTATCAGGCCAAAGAGCGTGACGTCCGTCGGCTGCCCGCCGACCCACAGCGTGTAGTTGCCCTGCAACGGCGGATTGCCGCGTTCGCTGACCCGCACGATGTCCGGATCGAGATTCACCAGCTGTCGACCCGTCACCTTCAGCGCCTGAACTTGCTGGCGCAACGCGTTAATGGCGGCGGCATCGTCCCCGCTTGCGTTGGCGCTTAACGCCGCCAGACGCGCCAGCAGCGCCTGCTGTTGGCCCTGCGCTTTCACGGTCGCTTTCTCTTCAGCGATCACCGCGCCAGGCCACCAGCTGTTCGCCAGTCTGGGCTGTCCCACCAGATCGATAAGATGATCAGCGCCGGTAAGCGTTTTCGGCTCTGTGCTACCGGCGCTAAAGACCTTAACGGTCCCCGCAGCAAAAACAGATGACGCGCTCAGACTGAAGATCAGCGCTGCAAGAGTCCGTTTCATCATGATTTTGCCGCCTTAATCAGCGTGGTTTTCACCGGGAAAAAGTTCGCGCCCAGATACTGCTCCGACTGGCGAATTTGCCCTTCGTTATCGATCCAGTAACGGTTATGCCAGCGCGCTTGATCGGTCGTGACAGTTTCGTCCAGCACGCGAACCGGCGTCTCTTCGCTACCGACTTTTACCGTGTCGTTGCCATCCCATGTAAAGACGGAGCGCGCGGTGGCATAGCGCACCTGCTTGTATTCCGTCCAGCCCATCGTGCGGGTCCAGGTGGCACCGTCGACGATCTGATTCGGTTTACTCAGCGGGTCATCTGCGAGGTTATTCACATCGATAAGGTTGTCGCCGCCAAGCAACGTTTTCACCAGACGACCATGCTGGGTCACGAGAGTGGCCTGATCCTGCGTCACCCATTTCTGCTGCCCGTTCTCTGCGAAAGCGAGCACCACAAACAGCTGCGGCCCGCCGTTGAGCTGCATGTACTGGCTGGCGTAGGGCATGTTTTGGATATCATCGTCCGTTAGCTGGACGCCGGGCGTGCCAAACAGACTGTCCCACAGTGAGTTGCCCAGCTGCTTTGTGGTGGCTGAGCAGGCCTGTAACAGCAGGCAAAGTAATATGAGCGCAGGTCGCTTCACGACTCTTCTCCAGAGGGGCAAAATAACCACACCGAAGTGTGGTTAGAGTTAAACGTACCGGTGTTACTGGGTACTGGTGGTGGTTGTGGTGGTGGTCCCGGTATTGGAACCGTCACCGCCGCCGGTTGCCGCCAGAGCGACACCCACCGCCGAACTTACGGTGCTCACGCTGGATGCCGAGGAGCTACCCGCCGACACCGACGTTGCTGCCGAGCCTGCTGCTTCACCCACCTGAACGGGGGCTGCATAGACAGAACTCGCCGCAAGCGCAGATATGGCAAAAATGCCATACAGAACTTTTTTCATAACAATTTCCCTTCATTGAATGAATGGAGATTTGCCCAAAAGCGTTTCGGGCGGGATCGAGTATACACAACTAAAGCATGCGAATTACGGCAGGGGGAAATAGCGGAATGGTTTTAGGATAATTGGACTTTTGTTGAATTATTTACTTTAATTAAAATAACAATAAACATTAAAAACAATTAGTTATCATTAAAACCTGACATCTGAACGATCCGTATTATCCTAAAATAACACGGCGTTATTTTCCGGTTATTTATTATTTTAGGATTATGCTCAATATAGAACGGTGGAGAACAACACGGACAACCGGAATTATCTTATAAAAAAAGCCGATAATAATATCGGCTGATTTCATTATTAATTTGCCGGATAAGGCATTCGCCGCCATCCGGCACGCTGGCAGATTAACGCCAGGCTTTATAACGGTTAATCAATCCGTTAGTCGAGCTGTCGTGGCTTTCGATCGCCTTATCATCTTTCAGCTCCGGCAGAATACGGTTTGCCAGCTGTTTACCCAGCTCAACGCCCCACTGGTCGAAGGTAAAGATGTTCAGGATGATGCCCTGTGTAAAGATTTTGTGCTCATACAGGGCGATCAGCGCCCCCAGGCTGAACGGGGTGATTTCACGCAGCAGGATGGAGTTAGTCGGGCGGTTGCCCTCAAACACTTTGAACGGTACCACGTGTTCCAGCGTGGCCGGATCTTTACCCTGGTCACGGTATTCCTGCTCCACCACTTCGCGGGATTTCCCGAACGCCAGCGCTTCAGTCTGGGCGAAGAAGTTAGACAGCAGCTTCGGATGGTGATCGGACAGCGGGTTATGGGTAATCGCCGGGGCGATAAAGTCACAAGGCACCATTTTGGTTCCCTGATGAATCAACTGGTAGAACGCGTGCTGACCGTTGGTTCCCGGCTCACCCCAGATGATCGGACCCGTCTGGTAATCCACCGGGTTGCCGTTACGGTCAACATATTTCCCGTTGGACTCCATATTGCCCTGCTGGAAGTAGGCCGCGAAACGGTGCATATACTGGTCGTACGGCAGGATGGCTTCGGTTTCAGCACCGAAGAAATTGTTGTACCAGATGCCGATCAGCGCCAGCAGCACCGGCAGGTTGCTCTCCAGAGGCGTGGTCGAGAAGTGCTTATCCATCGCATGCGCGCCGGACAGCAGTTGCACAAAGTTGTCGTAGCCGACAGACAGGATGATCGACAGACCAATCGCTGACCACAGAGAATAACGACCGCCCACCCAGTCCCAGAACTCGAACATGTTGGCGGTATCAATACCGAACTCACCAACCGCTTTCGCATTGGTAGACAGTGCAGCGAAGTGTTTCGCAACGTGTTTTTCATCACCGGCGGTTTTCAGGAACCAGTCACGCGCGCTGTGGGCGTTGGTCATGGTTTCCTGCGTGGTGAAGGTCTTGGACGCCACGAGGAACAGGGTAGTTTCCGGATTCACTTTCTTCAGCACTTCGGCGATATGGGTACCGTCGACGTTAGAAACAAAGTGCATATTCAGGTGATTTTTGTATGGGCGCAGCGCTTCGGTCACCATGAACGGGCCGAGGTCGGAGCCGCCAATACCGATGTTGACCACGTCGGTGATCGCTTTACCGGTATAACCTTTCCACTGACCCGAAATAATGGCTTCGGAGAAAGATTTCATCTTCTCCAGCACCGCGTTGACTTCCGGCATCACATCTTTGCCGTCAACCATAATCGGGGTATTGCTACGGTTACGCAGCGCCACATGCAGCACGGCACGATCTTCCGTACGGTTGATTTTCTCGCCGGAGAACATGGATTTGATGGCGCCTGCCAGATCGGTCTCTTTCGCCAGATCCTGCAGTTTCGCCAGCGTCTCTTCGGTAATGCGGTTTTTGGAGTAATCCACCAGCATCAGATCGTCAAACGTTGCGGAGAATTTGCTGAAGCGATCGTTATCCTTCGCGAACAAATCCGCGAGGGTAACGTCCTTCATGTCGTCAAAGTGTTTTTGTAGTGCCTGCCAGGCAGAGGTCTGCGTTGGATTGATGTTTTTCATTAGCAATACTCTTCTGATTTGAGAATTGTGACTGAGATCGATTGTAACGCCAGTCACAGAAAAGTGTGATTGTTTTAGTGCCGTTGCCCTGGCTTCGGTCAAATACAGTGAAAAAACAGCGTTGTTATAAGTACGGTTACTCAGCCACTTGCCAGCATGAAAAATCCGCATAATCCCGGCGTTGACAGTGTCGTCTGCACATTTTATTTATAAATACGGTATTTGCGCCTGCACCGGTTTCTGTTCTGCCTTTGTGCCCAGGTCGCTTTCTCACTCCCTGACACGAGGTTGTTATGACAGAAATCGTTGTTTCCAAATTTGGCGGTACCAGCGTCGCTGATTTTGATGCCATGAACCGCAGCGCCGACGTGGTGCTTTCCGATGCAAACGTGCGCGTAGTGGTGCTCTCAGCTTCTGCTGGCATCACCAATCTGCTGGTGGCGCTGGCAGAAGGACTGGAACCACAGGCTCGCTTTGAGAAGCTCGACGCCATCCGCAAAATTCAGTTCGATATCCTGGAGCGTCTGCGTTATCCCAACGTCATTCGTGAAGAGATTGAACGCCTGCTGGAAAATATCACCACGCTGGCGGAAGCGGCCTCATTAGCCACCTCCCCGGCACTGACGGATGAACTGGTCAGCCACGGCGAACTGATGTCCACCCTGCTGTTTGTTGAGATCCTGCGTGAGCGTAACGTTCAGGCGCAGTGGTTTGATGTGCGTAAAGTGATGCGAACCAACGATCGCTTTGGCCGTGCCGAACCTGACGTAGCGGCGCTGGCGGAGCTGGCAACATTGCAACTGACCCCGCGTCTGAGCGAAGGGCTGGTGATCACGCAAGGGTTCATCGGCAGCGAAGGCAAAGGGCGTACCACCACACTCGGACGCGGCGGCAGCGACTACACAGCCGCCCTGTTGGCCGAAGCGCTGCATGCGGCGCGTGTCGATATCTGGACGGATGTTCCGGGCATCTATACCACCGATCCTCGCGTGGTGCCTGCCGCCCAGCGTATCGATGAAATCGCCTTTGAAGAGGCGGCGGAAATGGCCACCTTCGGCGCGAAAGTGCTGCATCCGGCCACCCTGCTGCCGGCGGTGCGCAGCGATATCCCGGTCTTCGTTGGATCCAGTAAAGATCCGAAAGCAGGCGGCACGCTGGTTTGTAACAAAACGCAGAATCCACCGCTGTTCCGTGCGCTGGCGCTGCGTCGTAAGCAGACGCTGCTGACCCTGCACAGCCTGAATATGCTGCACTCGCGCGGTTTCCTGGCTGAAGTGTTCGGCATTCTGGCGCGCCATAATATCTCCGTAGATTTGATCACCACCTCTGAAGTGAGCGTGGCGCTGACGCTGGACACCACCGGTTCCACCTCCACCGGCGATACGCTGCTGACGCAGTCGCTGCTAATGGAACTGTCGGCCTTGTGTCGGGTGGAAGTGGAAGAAGGTCTCGCGCTGGTCGCGTTGATTGGTAACGATCTGTCGAAAGCCTGCGGTGTCGGCAAAGAGGTGTTCGGCGTACTGGAACCGTTCAATATCCGCATGATTTGCTATGGCGCTTCCAGCCATAACCTCTGTTTCCTGGTGCCTGGCACCGAAGCAGAACAGGTGGTACAGAAACTGCACCATAATTTGTTTGAGTGAGACAGGCCTGAATGCCGGATGGCGATGAAACGCCTTATCCGGCCTGGAGGCCAGCCGGTGTCGGCCCGATAAGCGTGAGCATCATCGGGCAACAAGGTCATGACATCACCGTCTCGTAAAGCAGTCGATCCAGTGCCTTCACGTCGCCTTCGCGGCTATCCGGTAACGTTGGCGGGATTTCGCCTCGCGCCAGTTCGGCGTGGATAAACGTATGTAGCAGCGGACGACGCGGACCATACTCCGCCTCCCCAGCCCGCTGTTTGCGCACCAGCAGTTCATCTATTTCCTGACGTAACGGCGCATCCAGATCGCTTCCCGCCAGCAGTTCGGCAAACCGCATGGGCGGAACGCCTTTTCCTGCTTCAACCCAACGCACCGCCAACAGCGGACGCAGGACGTAGAAGTACTTTTTCAGACGCACCGTTTCCCCCTGCAAGTAGCCGCGAAAGTTTTTTCGCGCCATCGAGTAGTAGTGCCAGCGCGCACGAAGCGGAGAAAACCACTGCGGTATCATCGCTTTAAGCGCACTGACCGTAGCATCATCCTGCTGATAAACCACCGGGGAATCCAGCCACTCGATCAGCGTTGGGTTAGCGCCCTTCAGCAGACCCAGCGCTTTACGCCACTCCCAGCCGCACACATCCAGCTCATCGTCGATTGGCAGCTCGATGACGTCACGCGGCGCATCAACCCGCAAATACCACTCCGGCGGATGAACATACAAAAACCGCACATCGTAATCGCTATCCGTCGAGGCAAATCCCCAGCCACGACTCCCCGATTCGCAGGCATACAGCACCCTGACGCCGTAGCGGGTTTCTATCTCTTTGAGCTGCCACATGACCCGTTCGCACATTGCGGCACTCACTGCATTTTTGGTCATCTTCTTTTATCCTTTTACACATACCACCTGCCGCAACGTATGCACAATTTCTACCAGCGAAGACTGCGCCGCCATTACGGCATCAATGTCTTTGTAGGCCAGCGGAATTTCATCAATCACCTCGCTGTCTTTACGGCATTCAACGTGGGCCGTCGCGCGGATCTGATCCGCTACGGTAAAGCGTTTTTTAGCCGCCGTTCGGCTCATGGTTCTGCCCGCACCATGACTGCAGGAACAAAAGCTCTCTTCATTTCCCAACCCGCGCACAATGAAGCTTTTCGCCCCCATCGATCCGGGGATGATCCCCATCTGGCCTTTTTGTGCGGAAACGGCACCTTTACGCGTGACCAGCACCTCTTCACCAAAATGACGCTCTTTTTGCACGTAGTTATGGTGGCAATTCACTGCTTCTTGTTGCGTGATAAACGGTTTACTCACGCTACGCGACAGCGCGGCCAGCACGCGGGACATCATGACCTCCCGGTTTTGTCGGGCAAAATCCTGCGCCCATTCCACCGCTTCAATGTAGTCGTTGTAGTGCCGACTCCCTTCCTGGAAATACGCCAGGTTTCGGTCAGGCAAATTCGCGATATGTTGTTGCATATCCTGCTGCGCCAGCGTGATAAAGACGTTACCGATGGCATTCCCCACACCACGCGAACCACTGTGCAACATCACCCAGACGCGCTGCTGCTCATCCAGACACACTTCAATGAAGTGATTACCGGTTCCCAACGTTCCGAGATGCTTATAGTTATTGGTTTTCAGCAGCGAGGGATACTTGTCAGTCAGGCGCGTAAAGCGCGGTGCCAGTGTCCCCCAGTGAGTACTCACCTCCTCTGGCGGCGTGTCCCACGCCCCTTTATCGCGACGGGATCGCGTATTGGTTCGCCCGTGGGGAACGGCCTGCTCAATCGCGCTCCGCAACCCGCTGAGGTTATCCGGCAGATCGCCAGCCAGCAGCGAGGTACGTACCGCAATCATCCCACAGCCGATGTCCACCCCCACTGCTGCCGGAATAATCGCTCCTTTGGTCGGAATCACGCTGCCAATCGTTGACCCTTTCCCCAGATGCACATCCGGCATGACCGCCAGGTGTTTAAAAATAAATGGCATCTTCGCCGTGTTCAGCAATTGCTGGCGTGCCTCGGGTTCCACCGGGACGCCGTGCGTCCACATTTTCACCGGCGCCGCGTTCTGCGACGTCAACAGCGCATAGTCGTGATGTGCCATGTTTCTTATCCTTTAATGTTCACTAAGCCGTGCAGAACCTGGTCCAGGCCACCGAATACCGAGATTTTATCGATACGCTCTGCCACTCTTTCGAGGGTTTCCAGCTCTTTTAAACGCAAAGCCACCGGGTTGTTTTCCATCACTTTCGCCGTATTCAACAACGAGCGCGTCGCTGCCGTTTCTTCACGACGGCGGATCACGTTGGCCTGCGCCGATTTTTCCGCTTCAACCAGACGGGACAGAATCGTTTTCATATCCCCCGGCAACACAATGTCCTTCACACCCAGCGACGCCACGTCGATGCCATACGGTGTCATCCGGTCTTTCACCTGTGCGCTGACCACCTCATCAATTACCTGTTTATCTTCCAGCAGCTCATCAAGCGTGCGCGTCCCGACGGCCTCCCGCAGCGCAAACTGCAGTTCGCGGTACAGATGATCGAGCGGTTTAGTGAGCTGTGCAAACGCCAGCAACACATCGCGGTAACGCCAGTTCGCTGCCAGATTCAGGCGCAGGTTGACCTTATCTTTGGTCAAAATTTCCTGACCGCCTACTTCCAGCACCTGCAAACGGGTATCCACCACTTCGGCGTCAACCAGATGATTCACTTTCCAGTACGCCGTCAGACCCGGCGGCAGCAGTGCCTGCGTCTCGCCATCAATTTTCAACACTCCGGCGTGCCAGGCAGGCACCTGTACGGTAAGCATCGCTTCACGACCTTTTACCGCGCCGCTACGTCGCGGTTGCAGAACCGCATTCATGACCTCAGCAGGCACCTGAACCTGACGCGTATCCATCCGTACCAGTTTCAACGCCTCGTCAGCCCGCCAGTACAAACGGCGCGTTGACGGCGGCAGGATCTCCTGCAACACCTCATTCATGTATAACGCGCCCGCTTCGCTGTCGTTAAGATCAACGGCCAGGGCATAACGTGTTACCCAGTCTGGCTGAAAGCGGCGTAAATAATTCGCCAGCGCTTCCGGCACTTCGCTGCCGTCCAGATTAACCACCAGCACCTCTGGCGTGTTGAACCACGGCAGACGGTGTTCACCCGCCTCCAGAACCTGATAGTAGTCGCCGTTTTTGGCTAACAGACCTAATTGTCCTTTACGAATAGTGATTTTCTTCGTCATTTTTCTCTTTTCCTTATCAAGTCAGGTGCGGGTGCGGAGGCGACGCTACAGGGGAATTCCCTTTTGCCTGCGGCGCGGCATCGTGACCGGCGACCTGTTTTGGGGCCTGTTAACTGCGCAGTGCCCGTTTTTATTTCTATGATTAACAACCAGTTTCATTGGGAGAATGAATCGGGAATCGAACCCATTGTTCAGGTGTCATCGGTTGACGGAACACTTCCGGAATACAGCCTCAGCCGTTCCTGATGTGCCGGCGGGGTTTAACCCCCTGCGTTTTCAACGTGTTGACGAGAGGGTTATTGCCAGAAGCGTGCCAGAACGAGAAAATGACGAAATTATTTTTTATTTAATTGATTAATAAGGAATTAATTTTCACCATCAAAAATGATGATTGCAGACGTCTCGCCTGTTTTTTATCCTTACCTATCTAACTTTATCTTTTGGGATAAACATGAAAAAGCGACGGGTGGTGATTGGTGTACTGGGCACGGTGCTGGATAAACGCGGCAAACGGGCAAACCGGTTAAAGAAATGGCGGCCCACGGTCGGACTGTGCCAACAGCCGGATTTCCCGATCGATCGGCTGGAGCTTATCCACCAGCCACGCGATGCCGGGATGTGTCAGCAGTTAGCGGAAGATATTAGCCTGCTCTCTCCACATACTGAGGTTCGTCCACATGCCATCCCCATTACCGATCCCTGGGATTTCGAAGAGGTCTACGCCGCGTTCCTCGACTTTGCCACTCATTACACCTTCGATACCGAGAATGAAGAGTATCTGGTGCACATCACTACCGGCACTCATGTGGCGCAAATTTGCTGGTTCCTGCTGACGGAAGCCCGCTATCTGCCCGCCAGCCTTCTGCAAACCGGACCCGCACCGAAGGGCGCTCCGCAGGAGGATGTTGCCGCTGGCACCTGCTCAGTGATCGATCTTGATTTAAGCCGCTATGCCACACTCACCAGTCGCTTTCAGCGTGAGCAGCAGCAATCAATCTCCTTCCTCAAAGGCGGTATCGAGACGCGCAATGCCACGTTCAATAAACTGATTGACCGTATTGAGCGCGTTGCCTTGCGCTCTGGCGATCCTATCCTGCTCACCGGCCCCACCGGTGCGGGGAAATCCTTCCTCGCAAAACGGATTTTTCAGCTTCGTCAGTCACGGCATCTGGTGGGTGGAAAACTGGTGGCAGTGAACTGCGCGACGCTGCGCGGCGATAACGCCATGTCGACGCTGTTTGGTCATGTGAAAGGTGCGTTTACGGGCGCACTGTCGTCACGAACGGGACTGTTACGTGAAGCCGACGGCGGGGTGCTGTTTCTGGATGAGATCGCGGAACTGGGGCTGGATGAACAGGCCATGCTACTGAAAGCGATCGAGGAGAAAACCTTCTTCCCGTTTGGCTCAGATAAAGAGGTGTACAGCGATTTCCAGTTGATAGCCGGAACCCATCGCGATATGCCGCAGTGGGTCGCCGAAGGGCGTTTTCGCGAAGATCTCTACGCACGGATAAACATGTGGCGCTTTGCCCTGCCCGGCCTTGCACAGCGGCGTGAAGACATCGCCCCTAACGTGGAGTATGAGCTGCAACGCTTCTCCCGCAGCCGACAGAATCAGATTCGTTTTGATAAGGAGGCGCGTGAACGCTATCTGGCGTTTGCCTGTTCACCTCAGGCGCAGTGGCGCGGCAATTTCCGCGAACTGAGTTCCTCCGTCGCGCGAATGGCGACGCTGGCCGAGCAAGGACGTATCACGCAGGCCCTTGTCGACGAAGAGATTGCGCTTTTGCAGGAGAGCTGGGGAGGGGCGCCGTCGCAACCGGAACTGGAGATGGAACTCGACCTCTTTGACCGCCGCCAACTGGAAACAGTGCTTGAGGTCTGTCGCCGCAGCGCATCGTTGTCCGAAGCCGGACGTGAACTCTTCGCCGTCTCACGACAAAAGAAAGCCAATCCCAACGATGCCGACCGTCTGCGTAAGTACCTGGCTCGGTTTGGTCTGAGCTGGGAAAATCTCAAAGTCAGAACATAAGCATAATTTGTTTGAATAATACCTCTTCACACGATACACAATAATGATGGTTGGGCTCGATCCCAACCCGTGAATAACAAGCAAACACAACATACGTGCAAGGAAAACAACATGCTCGCCACTCTCACCAGGCTATTCCCGTTATGGGCGCTGCTGCTCTCTGCTATTGCGTATTACACGCCATCCACTTTTACGCCTGTCGGTCCGTGGGTGGCCACATTGTTGATGCTGATTATGTTCGGCATGGGCGTCCACCTGAAAGTGGATGATTTTAAACGTGTGCTCTCACGCCCGGCACCGGTTGCGGCGGGAATTTTCCTGCACTATCTGGTGATGCCGCTGGCGGCCTGGGTACTGGCGATGGCATTTAACATGCCGCCTGAACTCTCCGCCGGGATGGTGCTGGTCGGAAGCGTCGCCAGCGGCACGGCATCTAACGTCATGATCTATCTGGCGAAAGGCGATGTCGCACTCTCGGTAACGATCTCTTCCGTCTCCACTCTGGTGGGCGTGGTCGCCACACCACTGCTGACGCGTCTGTATGTCGATGCGCACATTCAGGTGGATGTGATGGGGATGCTGCTCAGCATCCTGCAAATTGTGGTGATCCCAATTGCGCTGGGCCTGGTGATCCATCATCTGTTCCCGCGCGTCGTGAAGGCAGTTGAACCTTACCTGCCCGCCTTTTCGATGGTCTGCATTCTGGCGATCATCAGCGCAGTGGTTGCCGGTTCCGCCGCGCATATCGCGTCCGTCGGCTTCGTGGTGATTATCGCGGTGATCCTGCACAACACCATCGGCCTGCTCGGCGGTTACTGGGGCGGGCGCTTGTTTGGCTTTGACGAGTCAACCTGCCGCACGCTGGCGATCGAGGTGGGAATGCAAAACTCCGGTCTCGCCGCCGCGCTGGGTAAAATCTACTTCGGCCCGCTCGCGGCCCTCCCCGGCGCACTGTTCTCGGTCTGGCACAACCTTTCCGGCTCTCTGCTGGCGGGGTACTGGTCCGGTAAACCGATTGATGAACAGCAGAGTGCTGTCAAAGAAAATTGATCCCCTGCGAATGGGGGATTTCCCCCATTCCTTGCCTTCCTTGTTTGAACCTCATCACAAAACAACAAACATCAACACAAAACAAAAATATAATTAATACCTTTATTTTCAATTAATTATTATAAATTTATTATTTTATAGAGAGCTGGATTCGTTCTTTTAATGTTGCTTTATTTTGTTTTGCTTGGGAATATGATTCCACTACAACACAGATAACCCCCTACCCTATCTTTTCTTTGAGGCCGCTATGAAAAAAATTGCGATTATTGGAAGCAGTGGAGGCAACCTCTACAACCTGGGTGGCGCTGAGCCAGAGAAGTTACTCCAGGAGATTTATCAGCAGTGTGAAGCCGCGGGTGTCACCGTCGCTGCCGTGCAGTTCATTGCAGCAGAGGCGTCGATGGATGTCGCCAAACCTGACACCCCAGCAGCCGTCTATGCCTTAACCACAGAAAACAACACAAAACCACAACGTATCTTCCAGGGCAAACTCTCCGAGGTGAATGCCTCCGTCGTTGAGAGCGATCGCCAGATAGCCGGGATGATCCGCAGCGGTGAGATCGACGGTATCGTAGTGATGAGCGCCGATCCGGTAAAAGCTAACCAGGCCGTTTTTGATGCCGCCGTAGAAATGAAAACCCCGATTGTCGGCACCGGCGGCACCTCGATGGCGCTGGTCGCCGCAAAGGGCGCCAATGTGGTCGCCACCTCAGGCACCACGGGGACCACCAGCCGCACTCGCGCGGTCTCTTTCGTCGCCTCGCTGTGTAAATACTGGGGTATCAAATACAAACCCCAGTTGGGCAGCGCGTCGCCTGCACAAGGCGGTTCCGGAAAGAGTCTGCTTAAGCGCTTTAACATCCGCAGCATCATGATCCCGGCGCTGCCAGGCTTTATCGCGATGGCGATCGTACTCGCCCTGAGCCACATCCCCGGACTGGAAAAACTCAACGATATCTTTGAAATCCTGCTGAAGGGTCTGCCGGTGCTGGTTGCCGTGCTGGCGGCAAAACAGATCTCCGAACTCGATGAAGTCTCCATTGTGGCCGGGGTCGTCGCCGGGGTGCTTTCCGTTGAAGGCGGCCTGATCGGGGGGATTATCGGCGGTCTGATGGCCGGGATTTTTGTGCGCTGGTTGTTTGAGCTGTGCCTGAACTGGCGTTTCCCGATGACCACCGTCAACATCGTTGCTGGCGGGATTTCGGGTCTGGCTGCTGGCCTGATCATGCATTATCTGCTGAGTCCCCTGGCGCTCTCCGCCGGTAACTACATCAAGCTGGCTATCGAAAGCACGCTGGCATTCAGTCCGATTCTTGCCGGGCTGCTGGCCGGTCTGGTGATCTGGCCCGCGATTCTGGGTGGTGTCTATCACGCGGTCATTCTACCGCTGGTGCTGCTGGAGATGGAGAAATCCGGCGTCAGCTTCCTCGGCGCTGTGGATATGGTGGGTCTGGTGATGGTTGCTGCCGGCATCAACCTGGCTAACGTCATCGCACCACGCGAAAAAAGCGAAGCGGCCGTCGCCACACCAGGCCTGCTTATCAACCTGGGCTTCGGAACGTTTGTGGAATCCGCCTACCCCTTCATGTTCGCCAACAAAATCGTCTTTGGTTCCGCCATCTTTTGGGCCGGAATGGGCGGCATGATGCTCGGCTTCTTTAACGTCAAAGGGGTGGCCTACGTCCCGGCGTTCGCCTCACCGTTCTTATCCAGCAACGCATTACAGATGGCGATTGTGATGGTCACTGTCATGGCAATGACCTGTATCACCACCATCATTGCGAACCGTTTTAAGGCTGTCGTACAGAGTGAATCTGTGGCGTCTGCCCGTTAATAAATGCACCAACACCAGAGGTACACCATGTTTAAAGGCGATATGAATAAAAAACGCGCCAAAGCGTTACAGAAAGTGAAAGATGCCATCGCGCTGCACGGCGGGCAAACCATCCTCAGCACGGGGATCACCGGCGACGATGCGCGCCTGGCAAAAGCGGTCTGTGAGGCAGGCGTGAAACTGCTCGAGCCGAACCATCCTGCGCTGGCGCTGGCGCGCGGACACAAAGGGGTGAGTAACATGCACGCGGCGGAGCAAATCCGCCACGAAATCACCAACGGTCAGATGGCAGAAGCTGTGCACGGCGTGCGTAATGTGGTCCCGGACGACATCTTCATCACCGTGGGCATTGCGGGCGGGTTTACCGAAACGCTGCCCGTCCCGCTCAGCGAAACAGAGATTCTGGAGATTGCCCGCGCCGGAGCTGACGGTTTACATACCCATAAATCAGACTGGGACGACCTGCAGGACATCGTCAACCTCGCCCATCAGTATGGCCTGACCGTGGATGCCTACATTGGTCATCCGGATGATTTGCATACCTTCGGTATTCCGGCACGCACCCCGGAAGAGGTCGCCAGCGTAGCGAAACGTATGCAGGAGATTGGCGTCGATATGATCGGCCTGATGACCGGCATGAGCTATGAAGGCGTGGCGGCAGGCGATATCCCGCAGATGATTAAAGACCGTCTTCGGGCGCTGGTTGGCACGGTGGACGTCCCGACGCTGGCGGAAGGAGGCATTAACCTCGCCAATGCCAAAGCGTTTAAGGACACCGGGGTTAATATCCTGGTCGTCGGTACGGCAATCGACAATATGGTCTGCAATGCCGCCAAAGAGGCCGTGACCCCGTTTATCGCTCATGCCTAACGACAGAGAACAATAATGCTACTGGTTACCGATCTGGATGGAACATTGCTGACGTCGCAGAAAACTATCACGCCACGCACACGTCAGGCGCTGGTTGACTTTCGTCAGCGCGGCGGTCTGCTGGCCGCCTGTTCCGCCAGACCGGTCTCCTCAATGGCGCGCCTGTTACAACAGCAGCAAGTGGCAACACTGTTTGGCTGGTGCGCCGGCTTCAACGGCGGACAGATCCTTGAACTGGCGTCACACCGCATTCTGCATTCTGCGGCCCTTACCCGGATGGATCTCAGAGAGATTGACCGCCATATTTCGCTGTCCCGTTATCCTCACCATTTTTTTACTGCCCAGGCGATTTATCACCGCGACGATCGCCTTATCGCCCCGTGGACATCCTATGAGGCCAGTTTATTTGCGTTACCGCTTATTAGCGCCGCACCAGGGAATATCTTTAATCGTCGCGATATATTTAAAATTACGCTGGTCGCAGAACACGCCAGGATCGACGATCTCTGTCGGGAAATAAGTCGTCAGTTACCCAATGACTATAAGTCAACAATCACCGGTGGGAATTATATTGATATTCAACGTAGCGAAATAAATAAAGGCTATGCGCTAAATGAAATCGCCCGCCAATTAAATCTGTCACCCACCGGGATTGCCGCCATTGGCGATCAACAGAATGACATCAGCATGTTCGCCGTTGCCGGGTTCGGCATCGCAATGGGCAACGCGCCAGATAGCGTGAAACATCAGGCGCGGTATGTAACCACCACCAATGATGATGAGGGTATCGTCTGCGCGCTGGAGTGGTTGCGTTGCTCTGCGCATCCAGTTACCATGCGGCAAAGTTCGACCCTGGCGGAAAATAATGAACCCGATTAAAAGAAGAAAGCATATTCTTGATGAATTAAACAAGTTCGGTGAAGTGACCGTTATTAAATTATCAGAAACGCTGAACGTGACCTCGGAAACCATTCGCCGCGATCTCTCTTTGCTGGAGTCTGAAGGTCAAATCACCAAAATTCACGGTGGCGCGGTCAAAAAACAGGTTGTTCAGGAAGATGCATTTGGCGCGAGAATTGATGCCCATCGCGAAGAAAAAATGGCGATTGGCAAAGCGGCGGCGGGAATGGTCAGCGAGCGCGATACGCTATTTATTGATTCCTGTACCACGAATCTTATTCTTGCCGAACACTTACCCCCTCTCGCGTTTTCCGTTATTACCAATTCCGCCTTAATTGCCGATAAAATAAAAGAGCATAATCTCCAGGCGCGAGTCTATGTCTTAGGCGGTGAATACGATTACCATTTCCGCGCCAATCTGGGCGTCTCTGTGTGCCAGCAGATTAATGCGATTCACGCTGATATTTGCTTTATCGGTGCGGGTGGCATTTCGCCGCAGCATGGTGTACTCGTGAAGAGCTTTGACGAGGCATACGTTGCCAAAGCGATGATTGCGATGAGTAAAAAATCCGTGATTCTCGCTGACCATACTAAATTTGGTCAGGACGGCGTGATGTGTATCGCGACTCTCAAAGAGATCGATTACGTCATTACGGATAAGGGATTTAAAACAACGGGTTATACACAACAGGATTTCGCAGGAAAACTGCGTATTGCTGACTGAGCGCTATCCGCCCGAGGCGTATTACCGTACACTGAAATCACCAGGCAGACAGAGGGCACCCGTATGGCACTCCCCCGCATTACCCAAAAAGAGATGACCGAGCGCGAACAGCGCGAACTGAAAACGCTGCTGGATCGCGCCCGTATCGCGCATGGTCGTCAATTGACCAACGCAGAGACCAACAGCGTGAAAAAAGAGTACATTGATAAGCTGATGGCCTTGCGCGAAGCCGAGGCAAAAAAAGCCCGCCAGTTGAAGAAAAAGCAGGCTTATAAACCGGATGCTGAAGCGTCATTTTCCTGGTCTGCGAACACGCCAACGCGCGGCAGACGTTAACGTCCTTTCTTCTTACGCCCCGGCGAGGTAAAGCGTTTGCCGTTAGCTGCCGGGCGCGCTTTCTCTTTGTTCGCCGTCTTTTCGATTTTCACCACCGGACGCTTGATTCCCGCGGTTTTCGGCTTCGCTTTCGCCTTCGGTTTCGCTTCTGAAGAAGAGTTTTCGATAAGCTTAAACAGCGTAATTAGCTCATCATCCGTCAGGTCACGCCATTCTCCCAGCGGCAAACCGGACAGGCCAACGTTCATGATGCGCGTGCGTTCAAGCTTCACCACTTCATAACCGAAATGTTCGCACATGCGGCGGATCTGACGGTTCAGCCCCTGAATCAGGGTAATCCGGAATACAAACGGCGCCTCTTTCTTCACCTTACATTTTTTTGTGACAGTACCCAGAATCGGCACGCCGGCACTCATCCCACGAATAAACTCATCCGTAACCGGTTTGTCGACCGTGACCAGATACTCTTTTTCATGATCGTTACCGGCACGCAGGATCTTATTCACCAGATCGCCGTGGTTGGTCAGGAAGATCAGTCCCTGGGAATCTTTATCCAGACGGCCAATCGGGAATACGCGCTTGCTGTGGTTAACGAAATCAACAATATTGTCGCGCTCGCTGTCTTCGGTGGTGCTCACGATCCCCACCGGCTTGTTCAGCGCGATAAAGACCAGATCTTCCGCTTCACGCGGCTCAATCAACCGACCATTCACCTTCACGACGTCGCCAGGCATCACCTGGTCGCCAATGGTGGCGCGTTTGCCATTAATGAAGACATTCCCTTGCTCGATGAAGCGATCCGCTTCGCGGCGCGAGCAGATTCCGCTTTCACTGATGTATTTGTTGAGTCGTGTTGTTGATGAGTCGGGCAGCATAATTTCTCCTTTGAATGCGGAATATACCTTACCTTGCTGGCGATAAAAAATAATCGTGCAAATTGGCCTCAGCGCTATTTGTGATCCGCCACACCTTTCGACACAAAAGTGTCTCCGATCTTTACGTGCAATTTTGTTGAATGAAAATTAACAGAATCAAGACATTAGGATTATGTGCACATCCGTGCCAACAACGAGCGCTCCGCACATCATATGTGCAACATTAATCGCCAGCCCATGACGCACAAAGAAGAGAAAATCGCTTTGAACTCCCCCTTTTATGAGGTTATATCAGATCAAGAGGGCAGATTGGTGATTTGCACAAATGTGCAGGAGTCTACAAATGGCGATGGAAAACAGTGATGATATCCGCCTGATCGTAAAAATAGCGCAGCTCTATTACGAACAGGATATGACACAAGCGCAGATCGCCCGTGAACTGGGGATTTATCGCACCACCATTAGCCGCCTGCTGAAACGCGGTCGTGAACAGGGCATCGTCACTATCGCCATCAACTACGATTACAACGAAAACCTGTGGCTGGAACAGCAGCTTAAACAACGATTCGGCCTCAAAGAAGCGGTGGTGATCACCTGCGACAACGAGCAGGAAGAGGAACAACTTGCCATGATGGGCGTGCACGGCGCGCAGTTGCTGGAACGTTTACTGGAACCCGGCGACATCATTGGTTTTTCCTGGGGACGCGCAGTACGCGCACTGGTCGAAGGGTTGTCGCCAGCCAGCCAGTCACGCCAGCTGATCTGCGTGCCGATTATCGGCGGGCCATCCGGGAAGCTCGAGAGCCGCTATCACGTCAATACGCTGACCTACGGCGCGGCGGCAAAGCTGAAAGGCGAATCACATCTGGCTGATTTTCCGGCACTGCTGGAAAATCCATTGATTCGCAACGGTATTATGCAGTCCCAGCACTTTAATTCGATTTCTGCCTACTGGGACAATCTGGATGTTGCGCTGGTAGGGATCGGTTCTCCGGCAATTCGCGACGGTGCAAACTGGCATGCCTTTTACGGCAGCGAAGAGAGTGACGACCTGCATGCCCGGCAGGTTGCCGGAGACATTTGCTCGCGCTTTTACGATATTAACGGCGTGACGGTGGAGACCACGATGAGCGAAAAAACGCTCTCCATCGAAACCAACAAATTAAAGCAAGCGCGTTATTCCATCGGCATCGCAATGGGTGAAGAAAAGCTTAGCGGCATTCTCGGCGCATTACGTGGAAACTATATTAATGCGCTGGTCACTAATAGCCATACCGCTGAATTATTGTTGAAGTAAATATACTCATCTTGATCCTGACGTAATTTATTTTATGCAGGTTCCCCTTCTCTGAATTTGGGAGTTAATTATGCAAACGTGGTTAAATCTACAGGATAAAGTCATTATTGTAACCGGCGGCGCATCCGGAATTGGCTTAGCCATTGTCGAAGAATTATTAGCACAAGGCGCGAATGTCCAGATGGCGGATATTCATGGCGGCGAAGCAAAGCATGAAGGTAATAACGACTATCACTTCTGGCCGACAGATATTTCCAGCGCCAAAGAGGTTAATCACACCGTGGATGAAATCATCCAGCGCTTTGGTCGTATTGACGGTCTGGTCAATAACGCTGGCGTTAACTTTCCCCGCCTGTTGGTCGATGAAAAAGCGCCTGCAGGAAAGTATGAATTAAACGAAGCCGCGTTTGAAAAAATGGTCAATATCAACCAGAAAGGCGTGTTTTTAATGTCACAGGCAGTGGCGCGCCAAATGGTGAAACAGCGTAACGGCGTTATCGTCAATGTCTCTTCGGAAAGCGGACTGGAAGGGTCAGAAGGCCAGAGCTGCTATGCCGCAACGAAGGCGGCGCTGAATAGCTTCACCCGTTCCTGGTCAAAAGAGCTGGGTAAACACGGCATTCGCGTGGTCGGCATTGCACCCGGGATTCTGGAAAAAACGGGACTGCGCACGCCGGAATATGAAGAAGCGCTGGCCTGGACCCGCAATATCACCGTTGATCAGCTGCGTGAAGGCTATAGCAAGAACGCGATTCCGATTGGCCGTTCGGGACGCCTGAGCGAAGTTGCTGATTTCGTTTGTTATCTTCTGTCTGAACGTGCCAGCTACATTACCGGAGTAACCACTAACATTGCGGGCGGAAAAACGCGCGGCTAAGGAGACGTTATGGTCAATGCAATCTTCTGTGCTCACGGCAAACTGGCCTGCGCCATGCTGGAATCGGTGCAAATGGTCTACGGTGACGCCAACGTTGAGGCGGTCGCCTTTGTCCCCGGCGAGAACGCCAGCGACATCGTCACAAAGCTGGAAAAGTTGGTGAGTGCTCACACCGATAACGAATGGCTGATTGCCGTAGACCTGCAGTGCGGCAGTCCGTGGAACGCCGCGGCAACGCTGGCGATGCGCAATCCGGCCATCCGGGTGATCAGCGGCCTTTCCCTGCCGCTGGCGCTGGAACTGGTAGATAACCAGAGCAGTATGAATGTGGATGAATTGTGCGAACACCTGACGACCATTGCACAACAAACCTGCGTGGTCTGGCAGCATCTGGAAACGACCGAAGAGGATTTCTGATGAATATTACCCTTGCCCGTATTGATGACCGCTTGATCCACGGTCAGGTCACCACCGTCTGGTCGAAGGTGGCGAATGCCCAGCGGATTATTATCTGTAATGACGACGTTTATAATGATGAAGTGCGCCGGACATTATTACGCCAGGCCGCCCCACCGGGAATGAAGGTCAACGTGGTGAATATCGAAAAAGCCGTCGCGGTTTATCATAATCCACAGTATCAGGACGAGACTGTATTTTATTTATTTACCCGCCCACAGGATGCGCTGGCGATGGTCAAACAGGGCGTAAAAATTGCCACCTTAAATATTGGCGGCATGGCCTGGCGACCGGGTAAAAAACAATTAACCAAAGCCGTATCCTTAGATGACGATGATATTAATGCGTTTCGCGAACTGGATAAATTTGGCGTCACCCTGGATTTACGTGTGGTCGCCTCCGATCCCTCCATTAATATTCTCGACAAAATAAAAGAACAATCGTTCGCGGAATAAATAAAAGCGCCTGTATTTATTACACAGTCATTCTGGAAGCATCACGGCGGCAAATGAGTGAATCCACAGGAACATAAATAACGATGTGACTGGGGGTGAGTCACAAATCTGTCGGGAACAGATTTGAACGTTGCGAAGCGACGGCCCGTCAGGGCGAGTCTCATGGATGAGACGAGTAATTCAGCCAACAAAGAGGCAGCCTGAAGGACGACGTGTAAATGCTTTAACAGGCAGGGATGTTCACATTTTAAGGTGACCCATTATGGAAATCAGTACCCTACAAATTATCGCCATATTTATATTTTCCTGTATTGCCGGAATGGGCAGCGTGCTGGATGAATTTCAGACCCACCGCCCGCTCATTGCCTGTACGGTTATCGGCCTGATCCTCGGTGATTTAAAAACCGGGGTGATGCTCGGCGGAACGCTGGAGCTGATCGCGCTTGGCTGGATGAACGTTGGTGCCGCGCAATCTCCGGACTCCGCGCTCGCCAGTATTATCTCCGCCATTCTGGTTATCGTCGGGCAACAGAGCATCGCGACCGGTATCGCCATCGCACTGCCGGTCGCGGCGGCAGGCCAGGTCCTGACCGTCTTCGCCCGGACTATCACCGTGGTGTTCCAGCATGCGGCGGATAAGGCCGCAGAAGATGCACGTTTTCGCACCATCGACATCCTCCATGTCTCTGCGCTGGGTGTCCAGGCGTTACGCGTCGCCATTCCGGCGTTAATTGTCTCGTTGTTTGTCAGTGCAGATATGGTCAGCAATATGCTCAACGCCATCCCGGAATTCGTCACTCGCGGCCTGCAGATTGCCGGTGGCTTTATCGTGGTGGTCGGTTACGCCATGGTGCTGCGCATGATGGGCGTGAAGTACCTGATGCCCTTCTTCTTCCTCGGTTTTATCGCCGGTGGTTACCTCGACCTGAGTCTGCTGGCCTTTGGCGGCGTCGGCGCGATTATTGCGCTGGTCTATATCCAGTTGAACCCACAGTGGCGTAAGGCCGAACCGCAGACGCAGACCTCCTCCTCCACCGCTCTTGACCAGCTTGATGACTAACGGAGCCCATCATGGAACAGAAAAAACTGACCAAATCTGACCTGTTTAGCATGTTTGTTCGCTCCAACCTGCAGCAGGCGTCTTTCAACTTTGAACGTATTCATGGGCTGGGTTTTTGCTACGACATGATCCCCGCCATCAAGCGCCTGTACCCGCTGAAAGAAGATCAGGTGGCGGCACTCAAGCGTCATCTGGTGTTCTTCAACACCACGCCCGCGGTGTGCGGCCCGGTGATTGGCGTGACCGCCGCGATGGAAGAGGCGCGAGCGAACGGGGCGGAAATCGATGATGGCGCGATCAACGGCATCAAAGTCGGTTTGATGGGGCCGTTGGCGGGCGTTGGCGACCCGTTAGTCTGGGGCACGTTGCGACCGATCACCGCCGCGCTCGGCGCGTCGCTGGCGTTGTCCGGCAACGTGCTCGGCCCGCTGCTGTTCTTCTTTATTTTCAACGCAGTCCGTCTGGCGATGAAATGGTACGGCTTGCAAATTGGCTTCAATAAAGGGGTCAACATCGTCAGTGACATGGGCGGCAACCTGCTGCAAAAACTGACTGAAGGCGCATCGATTCTCGGCCTGTTTGTGATGGGGGTGCTGGTCACCAAGTGGACCAGCATCAACGTGCCACTGGTGGTATCGCAAACCCCCGGCGCGGACGGCGGCACCGTCACGATGACCGTGCAGAACATCCTCGATCAGCTCTGCCCCGGCCTGCTGGCGCTGGGCCTGACGATGCTGATGGTTCGTTTGCTCAACAAGAAAATTAACCCGGTATGGCTGATCTTCGCCCTGTTTGGTCTGGGGATTATCGGTAACGCACTGGGCTTCCTGTCCTGATTTTTTCGCCCCGGTGGTCAGCCGGGGCTATCGCTCAACATGAGGTGGAATATATGTTAACAACAGCTCTACGCCTTTATGGCAAACGCGACCTGCGCCTGGAAACGTTCGAACTTCCAGAGATGCAGGACGATGAAATTCTGGCTACCGTGGTCACCGACAGCCTGTGCCTCTCTTCCTGGAAAGAGGCTAATCAGGGTGAGGATCATAAAAAGGTGCCGGACGATGTAGCGACCCACCCGATCATCATTGGCCACGAGTTCTGCGGCGATATTATCGCCGTGGGGAAAAAGTGGCAGCACAAGTTCCAGCCCGGCCAGCGCTATGTGATTCAGGCGAACCTGCAACTGGCGGATCGCCCGGATTGCCCCGGTTACTCCTTCCCGTGGGTGGGCGGCGAAGCCACACACGTCGTGATCCCCAATGTCGTGATGGAACAGGACTGCCTGCTGGCTTACGAAGGCGAAACGTACTTTGAAGGATCGCTGGTCGAGCCGCTATCCTGCGTGATCGGCGCATTCAACGCCAACTATCACCTGCAGGAAGGCACCTATAACCACAACATGGGAATTCGTCCGCAGGGTCGCACGCTGATCCTCGGCGGGACGGGGCCAATGGGGCTGCTGGCGATCGACTACGCGCTGCATGGCCCGATCAACCCGGCGTTACTGGTGGTGACCGATACTAACCACGACAAGCTGAGCTATGCCCGTAAACACTATCCTTCTGAACCACAAACGTTGATCCACTACCTGCACGCACAGGATGCCGCTTACGACACGCTGATGGCGCTGACCGGCGGCCACGGTTTTGATGATATTTTTGTCTTCGTGCCGAACGAACAACTGGTTACCCTGGCCTCTTCCCTGCTCGCACCCGACGGTTGCATGAACTTCTTTGCCGGCCCGCAGGACAAGCAGTTCAGCGCCCCAATCAACTTCTACGATGTGCATTACGCCTTCACTCACTACGTGGGCACCTCGGGTGGGAACACTGACGATATGCGCGCAGCGGTTAAACTGATTGAAGAGAAGAAAGTGCAGGCCGCCAAAGTGGTCACGCACATTCTTGGGCTGAATGCCGCAGGAGAAACCACGCTGGAGCTGCCGAAAGTGGGCGGCGGTAAAAAGCTGGTCTATACCGGGAAAGCGTTACCGCTAACCGCTCTCAGCCAGATTGACGATCCCGCGCTGTGCGCTATTCTGGAACGCCATCACGGGATTTGGTCTAAGGAAGCCGAACAGTATTTACTGTCGCACGCCGAGGAGATTTAACATGATTAACCGCGACACTCAGTTGTGCATGTCGCTTGCCGGTCGGCCCGGCAACTTTGGTACCCGCTTTCATAACTATCTGTATGAAAAGCTGGGTTTAAATTTCATCTACAAGGCGTTTACCACCCAGGATATTGAAGCGGCGGTGAAAGGGGTTCGCGCGTTAGGCATTCGTGGCTGCGCGGTATCGATGCCGTTTAAAGAGAGTTGTATGCCGTTTCTCGACGCGGTCGATCCATCGGCAAAAGTCATTGATTCCGTCAATACCATCGTCAATGACGGCGGCAGACTGACGGGCTACAACACCGATTATATTGCGGTAAAAAGCCTGATTGCCAGCCACCAGCTCGACACCACTGCGCGGGTGATGATTCGCGGCAGCGGCGGGATGGGCAAAGCGGTGATTGCCGCCTTTCGCGACGCCGGTTTTCGCGATGTGATCGTCGCCGCTCGTAACCGGGACAGCGGTCCGGCGTTGGCGAAACAGTATGGCTTTCAGTGGCAGCCGCTGCCGGAAGGCATTGCCTGCGACATTCTGGTCAATGTCACGCCCGTCGGCATGGCCGGAGGTAAAGAGAGCGATGAGCTGGCGTACAGCGAAGCCATGGTCGCCAGCGCCAGCGTAGTGTTCGATGTCGTTGCCCTGCCGCCGGATACCCCGGTGATCAAACTGGCGCAGAAGCTGGGTAAAAAGACCATCAGCGGCGCAGAAGTAATTGCGTTGCAGGCCGTTGAGCAGTTCGCAATGTACACCGGCGTACGCCCGGATGACGCGCTGATTAGTGAAGCCGCTGAATTTGCCCGGGCGGGGTAACATGTGCAAATAACCCTCCTCTGATGACGCTGAGGAGGGTTATTAAACGCGTAATCACAACGTTCAGAAACTGTAGCGGATACCCAGTTGACCACTATAAGGCGTCTCGATATGTTGCCCTTTTTCGTAGCTGACTTCTCCCCATGCGGACCACCGATCGCTTAGCTTCGCGGTCATCCCCAGGCCATATTTGCCGCTTGTCCCTGACAGGTCATTTTTGAACTTCTCAGTGTGGTTAATGACGACGTCGTTGTTCTTCATAAACTCATGACGAACGGCCACTCTCGCATACGGCTGTAACAGTGTCCCATCTACCAGCGTCACATTCTTACCGAAGGTTAACCCGGTTTCCCCTTTTAACGATCGCGCAGCATCCGCTTTAACCGACATGCCACTGTCGAGTTTGTAGTGGGTCTGGTCGCCAATAAACCATGATGCCTGGAGATAGGGTTCAACAAACCACGTCTCAAGCGCAATATGCTTACCGATCTCGACTGAAGCCCCGCCGCCAACGGTATTATCTTTCGCATGGGTGCGTCCGCCGTTGAAGTAGGGGTTGTTCTCCGTACGGAAATAGTTGGCTTTCAACACACCATCGATGTAATAACCGCTGTTGTGTAACCAGGTCGTGTACAGTCCAATGCCGTAACTGTCCGCTTTGCCGTTGGTACTGGATGAGTCGAGATCCGCACGCGTATAGGAAGCCATACTGCCCATAATCAGTGCGCTATTTTCTAAATCAAAACGCTTATCACCACCGAGCATCACACCGTTCACATCCTGACGGTAAGCCACGTGCTCTGTGGAAACGCGGTAGCGGCTACTGATGTATTTACCCCATGCACCCTCTTCGTAGTCACGCATCTGACGAATTTCACCGAGACGGGTTCGCAGCGTTGACAACTCAGCGTCCCACAAAGTGGGGGTCACATTCGCCATGGCAATAACCGCTTTCGCGCTTTCTGATAAATCCGGCTTAACTCCAGGTTCAGGATTCGGTTCAGGCGAAGGTCCTGGACCCGGCTCAGGATCCGGGCCTGGCTCAGGTTCTGGCGTATTCGCCTGCGGTGACAAATACCAGTTATCCTTATCGCTATCGGCGCCATGCACCAGATAGTATTTGTACGCACCAAGATCGACGCTGCCGTTGGTCATCGCAAAGGTGTCTGCCCCGCTCCCATTCGCATAAATTAAGTGATAAGGAGTAGCCGCTCGACTGCGTAACTCACTTCCGGAATCATGCACCGTGACCTTAAATTGCCCCGTCACGGCATCGGAAACGTTCAGAAAATCCCCAATCCCGCCGGACAGATTGGTGTTCATAACGAAAGTCCCGGTCCCCTCCAGCGTGGTGAGTTCAAGACGGTTAAATTGCCCTGCGTTGCGTCCCTCTGGCGCACTAAAATTGACCACACCATTATGCGTTAAGGCTTTAATCGTCGTGACGGATTCCGCAGTATCCGCGTTGTGTTTTAAGTACAGAACGGAAGAAGGGCCTTGTAAGTCCACCGACGCGGCCCAGGCGCCCTTACCCAGATTCCCCGTCCAGTCGTGTACACTTCCCCCTTCCATAGTCAGTGAACCGTCTTCTACCGTCAGTGCCCCCGTTGAATAGCCTCCATAGGCAATCAGGCTGCTCCCGCCATTGCGAAGCGTTGTGTTCGAGATATGCCCCAGCGCAAGCACTTCCTGACGGCCGCCATCGATAACCGTATTACTGGCTTCACCGTACCAGGCAAGTTGCTGAAGGCCGCCTGCATGAACGGTCGTATTTGTCGCGTTAGCGCGAATGCCACCGGTCCATCCAGATTGCTCCACCCAGTTTCCCCCAACCCAGCCACCTTTCTGACCATTGACAAGTTGAGTGCCATAGACCTGTGTGCCATCGGCATTGCCGGTTTGAATACGTTGCAAACCACCGGCATGGATAGTGGCGTCTTTCGCCTGCTGCCCGTTGACACGAACGTTGGAATTACTGTCGGAAACCCAGTCTCCATCGCTCCATTGACCGTCTACGCCGGTAATCACCTGCGTGCCATAGACCTGCGCATTTTCTGAAATACCCGAGGTTATCGTTTGTCGCGCACCGGCATAAACGGTGGTATTGCGGTCCGCAACGAACTCTTCGCCTTTACCGCTAAACACCTGCTGGAATGCGCCGTTATACAGGTATGTATCCAAAGCCAGACCGCTGGCAAGCTGATAGCTGTTGGCGCCGATGTGCGAGTTTTTCGCGGTCCCGTTATAAATGATTTGCTGGCCGCCATTTTGCACAATGGTATCTTCAGCCAACGCCGTACTGGTGACTGAGAGCACCTGAATACCGCCATCGATGAGATTCGCCTGAGCATAAGCACGGCCTCCAACAGTCTGTCGACCACCGGCTTTCACCACGGTGTCATACGCCTGTGAATCACCATTCATCGTCAGGGCACCGTTATTCTCAACCAGCGTATGGAAGGCTTTCCCGTCGCCATTAAGTTGCAATACACCTGTTTCAATATTCCCTTTACTATTGGTGTATTCCCCTTTCACCGTGGTATTCACGGCTTCAGAACCGGCGGCATCGTATATACCATCACCGATATTAAGCTGCACAGAATTCAACGTATTGTTATAACTATACGACTCATTTAATAACGTCACGACCTGTTTAGAAAAAGCAGGATTGATCAGCGTAATTTCCTGGTTAGCAATATATTTTTTATCTTTGATGGAAAAAGTGGAATAGCCTTTCTCCCAGGTTTCTTTCACCCAATCCCAGTGATTCGTATAATCCGAATTCGATAATAAGTCGTCCGGCATCGTGGTAGTTTGCACGGGCAGATAAGGTGTGGGAAGCATTTCCGCCGCAGTCAGTGGGTACGCGGTTAAACATAACGCGGGGAAAAAAACATGGTAAAAAACGCGTTTCATATCTACATCCATAGTTAATAAGATCCCTATTAAACGGGCAGTTCTATCTTGCTTATAAATATTCCACTGGACGCTCAGGCATCAGAAATATTCATACTGGACAATGATTA
The DNA here is from genome assembly GCF_030337175.1 of Citrobacter sp. Ca225. NCBI lineage: Bacteria > Pseudomonadati > Pseudomonadota > Gammaproteobacteria > Enterobacterales > Enterobacteriaceae > Citrobacter > Citrobacter sp. Ca225. The sequence goes on from NZ_JAOWCD010000090.1 coordinate 132,304, forward strand.
TTAATTCGAAATAAGGAGATGTTCGAGTTTTCGTACTTTAAATTTCCGCGCGACCGTGGTCTTCCATCCCTGCAAGGTGGAATACGCGCGGCAGTGTTTCTCTTGTAAATAGCCCATACTTCCCCCTTCAAGATAATGCCGCAGAAGTAAAACGTCTCTTGAAGAGAGTAAACAGGCAGGCCCCGGGAAGGACCAGACGATCTGCCGCCCGGTCGCGACAGTATCCAGACCGCGAATAACATCATGAACAGAGCAACGCGATTCGAAAATTGCGCTGACGGCGTGACATTTCAGGTGCCAGAAAAAAGCCAGCGGCATGAGTCGTTGGGTTGAAATAATAATCAACTGATAACCACTCTTGCTCAATTGAGAGAACGATCGAAAAAAAAGCTTTAAGGTATAACTATTAAGATTAATAAACAGATAGTCTGGGCCGGAATGAGAATTAGTCACTTTTCTGGCCAGCGCAGAGATACCCGTGGAAAAATAAACATCATTTTCAGGCCAACTGGCAATATGGCTCTTCTTTACATATTCCTTTGTCATACAGATGATGCTCCCTATATCCTGGACAGCCTGTTTTTTATTTTCAGGGGGTATTTATTATCCGGCGAGGTTATTTATTCTGACGATGTCCGGCACACCCACTCTGCTGCTGTCGGTATAATATTGATTCAAACAGAATAGTACATGAGCAATATTGATTGTCAAACCTGATCAATAAAACAAAATCAATAGTTAAAGGCTATCACTTGAAAGGTATCGATCGTTGTAATCGATCTTTTTTTCGGAATTTACCTTACTGTTTGTAAGTAAAACAAAAAGATACATAAATTTAAATTTTTGGTAAAAATCCTATATTTCAGTGAGTTACAATAATTTTTCCATTCGAATTGAAATGTTTAGTTACATAATAATGAAAATAGCGACACTGTTGTTGATCAGAGGACAGACGCCAATGCTTCAGCATGAGCCAGAAACCTCATAGTGCTTATCGCAATACGCTTAAGCCTGTTCGGGATAAATCCAGGGCAATGCCGCAATGTTGCTGTTTTAAATTAGTAACCGTCAAAATTTAAAAATCCCCTTCTCACTTTTCATAAAGAATGAATAAACATTTCAACTACGATAAATTCAATCACACCTGGTTTATTGTATTATCAAGGCGTTACATGTTCATACTGGCAGAGTGAGAAATATCTTCATTCGCTTTAATACGCACATCGTGCATTTTTCATCATTGAGTCAGTGGTCCTTTCTACACCCCCTTCCAACATCGTGAGCCATGTCAGTAAGGCGCTACACTGTCAGTGGTAGCATGACCGCGTTTTGTCATTTACTGATTACAGGGAGAAAGGATGGAACTGCTTTTATTGAGTAACTCGACACTGCCGGGTAAAGGCTGGATGGAGCATGCGCTGCCGCTGATTGCGGAGCAACTTGAGGGGCGCCGTTCGGCAGTATTTATCCCCTTTGCAGGCGTCACGCAAACCTGGGATGAATACACAGAAAAAACGGCTGCAATCTTCGCCCCGATGGGCGTCAAGGTGGTGGGTATTCACACCGTGACTGATCCGGTGGCGGCCATTGAAAATGCGGAAGTGGTGATTGTCGGTGGCGGTAATACTTTTCAGTTACTGAAAGAGAGCCGCGAGCGCGGGTTGCTGGCACCGATTGTTGACGTGGTTAAACGCGGTGCGCTGTACATTGGCTGGAGTGCGGGTGCCAACCTCGCCTGCAAGACCATCCGCACCACCAACGACATGCCGATTGTTGATCCGCAAGGTTTTGATGCGCTGGGCCTGTTCCCGTTGCAGATTAACCCGCATTTCACTAACGCGCTGCCGGAAGGACACAAAGGCGAAACGCGTGAACAGCGTATTCGCGAGCTGCTGGTTGTCGCGCCTGAACTGACGGTGATCGGTCTGCCGGAAGGCAACTGGATTAAAGTGAGTAAGGGTCAGGCGGTGCTTGGCGGTCCGAACACCACCTACGTGTTCGAAGCCGGTAAAGACGCCGTTGCCGTTGAGGCAGGTCACTGCTTTTAACCGACGTTGTCGGATGGCAGCGTAAATGCTTTATCCGGCCTGCAATGAGCGCAATTTGTAGGCCGGATAAGCGCTATCCGGCATTACCGCCTGTTAGTAATCATCCCGCTCGTCATCTTCGTCCGGCTGTTCCAGCACGCTGTAAGCCACGGAACAGAACAACGAGTTCAGACGTTGCATATCCCCCAGTAATCCCAGGTGCAGGGAGCTGGTCTCGATACTTTGTACGTTCTGCTGATGCAGACGATCAACGTGCGCATGCGAGTAACGGCGATTCAGTATGCGGAAACGATGCTTGCTACGGCGCAACCGCCGGGCACTGGTCACATCGCCGGAGAAGAAGACCGACATAGCCAGTTGCAGGTTGCTGAGCAACTGGTCGTACAGCGCATCCAGCTCTTTTAACCCCTCAATAGAAAACGCCCGCCGCGCCGCCAGCGATTTATCAGCAATCTCGCTCCCCATGCGCTCCACAATATCCGACGCCTGTTCAAGGTTAAGCGACATCTCGATGATCTCCGCCCAGCGGCGCGACTCCTCTTCCGCCAGTTCCTCTTTCGGCATCCGCGCCAGATAGAGTTTGATGGCAGTGTAGAGCACGTTGATGTCATCCGCGATTTTGCGCAGCTCCTTCTCTTCGCGCGGCTCGCCATGCATCACCTTCTTCAGCCCTTCCATCATCTGTTCCATCGCATCGCCGATGCGCAGCGCCTCACGGGCGGCATTGGCGAGCGCAAGGGTCGGCGTATCCAGCGCGCTAACGTCCAGATGCTTTGGCTTGAGATGCGCATCCAGCTCAGGCTCGTCGCGGATGATGCGCTTACAGAAGCGCGCCATCGGCTCGGCAAAAGGAATCATTGCCAGGCAGCGGACCAGGTTGTAGAAAACATGGAAATAGATCACCAGCTCGGATTTCGCCAGCGGTAATTCATCCATCAGATTCGCCAGCGGATGGACAAATGGCAGAATAATCAGGCTGCCCACCAGCTTAAACAACAGACTGCCAAGCGCCACGCGGCGAGCCGCGGCATTAGCCGCGCTGTTGTTGAGCATCGCCAGCAGGCCGGAACCGAGGTTGGCGCCAATCACCAGACACAGCGCCACCGGGAAGGAGATGATCCCCGCCGCGGTCAGGGTGGCCGTGAGCAGTACCGCCGCCAGGCTGGAATAACTGATGATCGCGAACATCGCGCCAATGAGCGCATCCAGCATGATATCGCCGGTCAGCGAGGCAAAAATGACCTGTACGCCGTTGGCCTGGGTTATAGGGGTGACGGCCTGGACAATCAGTTCCAGCGCCAGCAGGATCAGGCCAAGGCCGATCCCCACGCGCCCCAGTTGTCCGGCGCGTGACTGTTTACGGCCGAGGAAGAAGATCACGCCGATAAAAATCAGCAGCGGCGAGAGCCACGATAAATCGAAGGTGAGGATACGCGCCATCAGCGCGGTCCCTACGTCTGCACCAAGCACAATCACCAGCGCAGGCGTCAGTGCGACCAGATCCTGAGCAACAAACGAGGTCACCAGCATGGTGGTGGCATTACTGCTCTGCACCAGCGCAGTGACGCCAATTCCCGCGCAGAAGGCGAGCGGTTTCTTTTCGACGCTACGGCTAAGCACGGTTCGCAGGCGGGCGCCGAACACACGCATCACGCCAGTACGCACAATATGGGTACCCCAGACCAGCAGGGCGACAGCAGAAAGCAGGTGGAGCAGGGTTAGCACGGAATCAGGTACTCCTTATCATTTACACTTTATCCTTCAAGCTGCCTCTTTGTTGGCTGCGCCTGCTCACTCCAGTCACTTACTTCAGTAAGCTCCTGGAGATTCCCAGGCTTGCCGCCTCGACGCAACTTGAATGATTGCGTGTAAAAATATAACCAGAGAGGTCATAGCCTTCTTCCAGTATAAGGGTTTAAACGCAAGAAAGAGACAGGGTGCCCGACAAGCACCCTGTTAGTTGTAAGGAAAGATGACAGTTTCGTGAATCAGTCGGCGTCGTAGCCCAGGTTAGGGGCCAGCCAGCGCTCAACGTCAGAAACACTCATCCCTTTACGGAACGCGTAGTCTTCCACCTGATCGCGCTGAATCTGTGCAACCGCGTAATACTTGCTGTCCGGATGGCTGAAGTACCAGCCGGAAACCGATGCGCCAGGCCACATGGCGAAGGATTCGGTAAGCTTCATGCCGGTGTGCTTTTCCACTTCCAGCAACTGCCAGATGGTGCCTTTCTCGGTATGCTCCGGACAGGCCGGGTACCCCGGCGCCGGACGAATTCCCTGGTAGTTTTCGCGAATCAGCTCTTCATTGCTGAGATTTTCGTTCGGCGCATAGCCCCAGTAGACCTTACGCACGCGCTCATGCAGGTATTCCGCGAAGGCTTCCGCCAGACGGTCGGCAAGCGCTTTCACCATGATCTTGTTGTAATCATCGTGCTGCGCTTCAAACGCATCCGCCAGCGCGTCCTCCTCCAGACCACCGGTCACCGCAAAAGCACCGATGTAGTCCGCTTTGCCGGTCAGCTTCGGCGCCACGAAGTCAGACAGACAGTAGTTAGCAAAGCCCACTTTTTCAGTCTGTTGACGCAGATGATGGCTGACCGTCAGCACGTGCGTTCGCGTTTCGTCACGATAGATTTCGATGTCATCACCCACGCGGTTTGCCGGGAACAGCCCCACCACACCGCGCGGATTCAGCGCCTTCTCTGCGCTCAGTTTATCCAGCATGTCGTTGGCATCGTTAAACAGGCGCTTCGCCTCTTCACCTACCACTTCATCTTCCAGAATGCGCGGATACTTCCCGGCCAGCGACCAGGTCATAAAGAACGGCGTCCAGTCGATGTAGTTACGCAGCGTTTCGATGCTGGCTTCGACCTCCTGCACACCCAGACGGTGCGCCACTGGCGGGGTATAGCTTTCCCAGTCAAACGCCAGATCGTTATCCCGCGCGGCGGCGAGCGTCACCGGCGGCGTGCGCGGTTTCTTACGCCCATGCTGGATGCGCACGGTTTCATACTCTTTACGGGTACGGGCGACAAAGTCATCGCGCTGGGTATCAGAAAGCAACGCGGCGACCACGCCGACGGTGCGCGAAGCGTTCTGCACATACACCGTAGGGCCGCTGTAGTTCTGCTCGATTTTCACCGCCGTGTGCGCTTTCGAGGTCGTCGCGCCGCCAATCAGCAGCGGTATGGTGAAGCCCTGACGCTCCATCTCTTTCGCCACGTTGACCATTTCGTCCAGCGACGGGGTAATCAGCCCGGAAAGGCCTATCAGATCCGCATTCACCTCTTTGGCGGTTCGGAGAATTTTCTCCGCCGGCACCATCACGCCAAGATCGACGATTTCGTAGTTGTTACATTGCAGGACCACGCCAACGATATTTTTGCCGATATCGTGGACATCGCCCTTCACGGTGGCGATGACCATTTTGCCATTGCTGGAGCCTTTCTCTTTACTGGCTTCGATAAACGGTTCGAGATACGCCACCGCCTGTTTCATTACGCGGGCGGATTTCACTACCTGCGGCAGGAACATTTTTCCTTCGCCGAACAGGTCGCCGACGACGTTCATCCCGTCCATCAGCGGCCCTTCAATCACCTCAATCGGGCGGGCCGCCTGCTGACGCGCCTCTTCGGTGTCCTGCTCGATAAACTCGGTGATGCCTTTAACCAGCGAGTATTCGAGGCGCTTTTTCACTTCCCAGGTGCGCCACTCCGCCAGTTGTGCGTTGGCCGCCTCATCACTCTTGCTACCGCGATATCTCTCCGCCAACTCCAGCAATCGTTCGGTGCCGTCATCACGCCGGTTGAGGATCACATCCTCCACCGCATCGCGCAGCTCGGCAGGGAGATCGTCGTAAATCGCCAGTTGCCCGGCATTGACAATCCCCATGTCCATACCGTTACGAATGGCATAGTAGAGGAACACCGCGTGAATGGCTTCGCGCACCGGATCGTTGCCACGGAACGAGAATGACACGTTGGACACGCCGCCGGAGATCAACGCATGCGGCAGCTCGCGTTTGATGTCTTCACAGGCACCGATAAAGTCCTGCGCGTAGTTGTTGTGCTCATCGATCCCGGTTGCTACTGCGAAAATATTCGGGTCGAAAATAATGTCTTCCGGCGGGAAGCCCACCTCCTCGGTGAGGATCCTGTACGCCCGGCGGCAAATCTCGATTTTACGCGCACGCGTATCCGCCTGGCCCTGCTCATCAAAGGCCATCACCACCACCGCCGCACCGTAGCGGCGCAGCAGCTTCGCATGATGGATAAAGGTTTCAATCCCCTCTTTCATCGAGATGGAGTTAACGATGCCTTTCCCCTGGATGCACTTCAGCCCTTTCTCAATGACGTCCCATTTTGAGGAGTCAATCATGATCGGCACACGAGCAATGTCAGGCTCACCGGCGATCAGGTTGAGAAAGCGCACCATCGCCGCTTCGGCGTCGAGCATCCCCTCATCCATGTTGATATCAATAATCTGTGCGCCGCTTTCTACCTGCTGACGGGCAACGTCCAGCGCTTCGCTGTATTTTTCTTCTTTGATCAGGCGCTTAAATTTGGCGGAGCCGGTAACGTTGGTACGCTCACCGACGTTTACAAACAGGCTGTCGTCGCCAATATTCAGCGGTTCGAGACCGGATAAGCGGCAGGCCACCGGGATCTCCGGCAACAGGCGCGGTGCCAGTCCCTCGACCGCCCTGCTCATTGCCGCGATGTGTTCCGGTGTGGTGCCGCAGCAGCCGCCAACGATATTCAGGAAGCCCGCTTCGGCCCATTCGCGGATCTGTTTTGCCATCGTATCGGCATCGAGATCGTATTCACCGAAAGCGTTGGGCAGCCCGGCGTTCGGGTGTGCAGTCACGTAACATTCAGCAATGCGAGACAGTTCCTGCACATACTGACGCAGTTCATCCGGCCCCAGCGCGCAGTTGAGGCCGAAAGTGAGAGGTTCAGCATGGCGCAGGGAGTTGTAAAACGCCTCTGTCGTTTGCCCGGAAAGGGTACGTCCAGAAGCATCGGTGATGGTGCCAGAAATCATGATCGGCAGGTCGATGCCCAGCGCTTCCAGCTCTTCTTTCACCGCAAAAATCGCCGCTTTCGCGTTCAGCGTATCGAAGACGGTTTCGATCAAAATCAAGTCACTGCCACCTTCCACCAGCGCTTTGGTGGATTCGCGGTAAGCAGCCACCAGCTGATCAAAGGTGATATTACGAAATGCCGGGTCATTCACATCCGGCGAGATCGATGCGGTCCGGTTGGTTGGGCCGAGAACGCCCGCCACATAACGCGGTTTTTCCGGGGTACGGGCAGTCCACTCATCGGCACAGGCACGCGCCAGTTTCGCGGCGGCAAAGTTGATCTCCGCCGACAGGGATTCCATCTGGTAATCCGCCATCGCGATGGGGGTGGAGTTAAACGTGTTGGTTTCAATGATGTCCGCGCCCGCGTCAAAGTACGCGTTATGAATCGCGGCGATCACCTCTGGCTTACTCAGCACCAGCAGGTCATTGTTGCCTTTCAGGTCGCACGGCCAGTCGGCAAAGCGTTCACCACGGAAATCCTCTTCACTCAGACGATAGCTCTGGATCATCGTGCCCATACCGCCGTCCAGCACCAGAATACGTTCATTTAACTGCGCACGCAGTTGTTCAACTTTGCTGCTCACACTTGCTCCCGACAACGCTTAACCAGACCGAAAAAGTCAACAAAACATAGTGGCATAAACAGGGCTGACGGAAAAGCCAACAACGGGCAACATGAGACATGTTCAGCTTCACTCATCCGATCAGTACAAGACTTCTTGCATTATAATTGAATAAAACGAAAATGATTTCCACGATACAGAAAAGGAATGCGCTATGGTTGCACCCGTTCCCGCCAAACGCGGCAGAAAACCCGCCGCGACGACCGCCCCCGCTGCCGGACAGGTTCAGTCGCTGACCCGTGGCCTGAAACTGCTGGAATGGATCGCGGAATCCAACGGCAGCGTGGCATTGACCGAGCTGGCACAGCAGGCTGGCCTGCCGAACTCCACGACTCATCGCTTACTGACCACCATGCAGCAGCAGGGCTTTGTGCGTCAGGTGGGTGACCTTGGACACTGGGCGATAGGCGCGCATGCGTTTATCGTCGGCAGCAGCTTTTTACAGAGCCGCAATTTGCTGGCGATCGTCCACCCTATTCTGCGCAAACTGATGGAAGATTCCGGCGAAACGGTGAATCTGGCGGTACTGGATCAAAGTGATCATCAGGCAATTATCATTGACCAGGTACAGTGTACCCAACTGATGCGTATGTCCGCGCCGATTGGCGGTAAGCTGCCGATGCACGCCTCTGGCGCAGGCAAAGCGTTTTTAGCACAACTGAGCGAAGAACAGGTGACCCAGCTGCTGCACCGCAAAGGGCTGCATGCATACACCCACGCGACGCTGGTCTCCCCAGTTCATCTGAAGGACGACCTCGCCCAGACCCGCAAGCGCGGTTATTCCTTTGATGATGAGGAACATGCGCTCGGTCTGCGTTGTGTCGCGTCGTGCATTTATGACGAACACCGCGAGCCGTTCGCGGCAATCTCTATCTCTGGCCCGATTTCGCGCATCACGGACGACCGCGTGACCGAGTTTGGCGCGATGGTGATCAAGGCGGCGAAAGAGGTGACGCTGGCATACGGCGGGATTCGTTAAACAAAATCCTCCTCAGGAGCATTTTCGGCAAGCCTGATAAGCGTCGTGCCATCAGGCAGGTCGGCGCACATTGCCGGATGGCGGCGCAAGCGCCCGGTCGGTTTCATAACGCACGCTGAATCGCTGGCGACGGCGATATGCGTAAACATCTTCAACATGCCCTTCCCGAATGCGCGTCTGTAATGCGCGCCAGTAATCGGCACGAAACAGATCGGCGTGCATCTCCTCAAACAGCGGTCCGATGCGTGGGTCGGCGCATAACCAGTGGCGAAACTCCTCAGGAAACACATCGCCAGGGGATACGCTATACCAGGGCTCGGCACTCATCTCATCTTCCGGGTAGCGCGGCGGCGGGATGTCCCGGAAATTCACTTCCGTCATGTAGCAGATTTCATCGTAATCGTAGAACACCACGCGACCATGACGGGTGACGCCAAAGTTTTTGAACAGCATGTCGCCGGGGAAAATATTGGCGGCGGCAAGCTGGCGAATCGCGTTGCCGTACTCCTCAATCGCATCCCGCAGTTGCTGACCTTCGACCTGCTCAAGCCAGATATTGAGCGGCACCATCCGCCGCTCAATATAGAGATGACGGATGACAATCTGCTCACCAAGATCGGTTATCTTTTCCGGCACTTCCTCAAATAACAGCGCCATCAATGCCGGATCGATCTGACGTTTATCCAGCACGAAATTTTCGAACTCCTGGGTATCTGCCATGCGTCCCACGCGATCGTGCTCTTTCACCAGTTGATAGCAGGCGCGAACGTGGGCGGCAGACATCTCTTTTTGCGGCGCGAACTTATCTTTAATGATTTTAAAAACCCGGTCGAACCCCGGCAGCGTAAAGACCAGCATCACCATGCCACGTATGCCCGGCGCTTCAATGAACTGCTCATCGCAGCTGCGCAGATACAACAAATACTCGCGATAGCTCTCGGTCTTCGCATGTTTCTGACAGCCAATCGCCATGTATAACTCAGCGGTGGTTTTTCCTGGCAGGATCTCGCGCAACCATTCCACCAGCGCGGCGGGCAGCGGAGCGTACACCATAAAATAGGAACGAGCGAAACCGAACACGATACTGGCTTCTGCCGTGGTGGTCAGGCAGGTATCCACAAACAGTTCACCTTCATCGGTGCGATGAATCGGCAGCAAAAAGGGCAACGTGGCGGATGGCGTGATGAGTTTGCCGACCAGCCATGCGGCTTTATTGCGATAAAACAGCTCGTTAGCCACCTGTAGATGGCACTGCTGCAACGTCTCCTCACCAAAGGTTTCACGCAGATGTGCAATGATATAGCGAATATCGCGCCCTTTGTTCTGCCAGGGCAGGCGCAACGGCAGATCGCTGAGAATGCGGGTGAGCAGCGGTTCCCAACCGCTATCCGGGAAGAAATCTTTTGCCAGCGGACGCGGGATCGTCCGGAAACGACGTTCCGGCTGGGAGCTAAAAATAAAGAGCCGCTCGGGAGTGAGCGAGCGGTGGTCAAATAACCGACAATATACGGAGTTAAAAAAGCTCTCCGCAATCTCGAAGCGCGGGTAATCCGGCAGGAGCCCGGTGTAATGCTCTTTTACACGCAGCAAAAATGCGGCGTCGGTACTTTTGCCGCCAGTGATGCAGCGCAGTTGTTCCACCACCAGACCCACGTGGTGATCGTAGAGGTGAATACGGCTTTTCATCGCCTGCTGCACGGCATGCCAGTCAGCCTGTTCAAAGCGCTGTTGCGCGCCGGAGGTCACTTCCAGAAATCGACCATACTGGGCGTCGAAACCTTGCAAAATCGTCTGAGCAATCAGTAACTCCAGGCCACGCGTCATCGCTTCTCCTCATCCGGCACAACGTCATGCCGGATAGCGCGTCTGCTTATCCGGCCTACATCCCTTCGTAGGCCCGGTAAGCGCAGCGCCACCGGGCATTAATCAAAACTGTGATTCTTCGGTCGAGCCGGTCAGCGCGGTCACCGAGGAAGTGCCGCCCTGAATGATGGTGGTGACTTTATCAAAGTAGCCTGTCCCTACTTCCTGCTGATGGGACACGAAGGTGTAACCGTCTTTAGCCGCCGCAAATTCCGGCTGCTGAACCTTCTCAACATAGTGGCGCATGCCTTCACCCTGCGCGTAGGAGTGCGCAAGGTCGAACATGTTGAACCACATGCTGTGAATACCTGCCAGGGTAATGAACTGGTATTTGTAACCCATATCGGACAACTGCTGCTGGAAGCTGGCGATGGTCTTATCGTCCAGATTCTTCTGCCAGTTGAACGACGGCGAACAGTTATAGGCCAGCAGTTTACCTGGGAATTTCGCATGAATCGCATCGGCAAAACGCTTCGCCAGTTCCAGATCCGGCGTCGAGGTTTCACACCACACCAGATCGGCATACGGGGCGTAGGCCAGGCCACGGCTGATCGCCTGCTCAATGCCGGCATGCGTACGGAAGAATCCTTCACTGGTGCGCTCGCCGGTAATAAATTCGCTGTCGTATGGGTCACAGTCGGAGGTGATCAGATCCGCCGCATCCGCATCGGTACGCGCAATCACCAGCGTCGGGACGCCCATAACGTCTGCCGCCAGACGCGCAGCCACCAGTTTCTGAATCGCTTCCTGAGTTGGCACCAGCACTTTGCCGCCCATATGACCACATTTCTTCACCGAGGCCAGTTGATCTTCGAAGTGAACAGCCGCTGCACCGGCCTCAATCATCGACTTCATCAGCTCAAACGCATTCAGTACGCCGCCAAACCCGGCTTCCGCATCGGCGACGATTGGCAGGAAGTAATCCACATAGCGCGGATCGTTGGGCTCAATACCGCTGGACCACTGGATCTGATCCGCACGGCGAAAGGTGTTGTTGATCCGATCCACCACTGCCGGAACAGAGTTTGCCGGGTAGAGCGATTGATCCGGGTACATACTGGACGCCAGGTTGGCATCCGCTGCGACCTGCCACCCCGACAGATACACCGCTTCGATACCCGCTTTCGCCTGCTGTAACGCCTGACCACCGGTCAGCGCACCAAGGCTGTTGATGTAACCTTTTTTCGATTCGCCGTGCAGCAGACGCCACATTTTGGCTGCGCCCAGCTGCGCCAGCGTGCATTCCGGGTTAACCGAGCCGCGTAATTTCACCACTTCCTCCGCGCTGTACGGGCGACGGATGCCTTCCCAGCGCGGTTGTGTCCATTCTTTCTGTAACGCTTCGATCTGTTGGGTACGGGTTTTCATGTGCAGATGCTCCATATTATTCTCCTGGCTTCCCAGGCGTTATTGGTGAAGGCAGTTTGGTCACGGGAAGCCGCGCAAAAACCGGAGCGTACTTATCGTACGTGAGGATTTTGAGCACGGCCCGGGGCCAAAATGGCGAACAAAATAGCCTGGGCATTTACGCCAGCAGGCGGTAGCCTGGCAATGTCAGGAAATCGATTAATTCGTCAGAAGTGGTGATTTGCTCCATCAGGCGCGCGGCATCATCAAAACGGCCGCTGCTGTAACGGTGTTCACCCAGTTCGTCCTGGATGACCCGCATCTCTTCAGCCAACATCTGGCGGAACAGCGCCTTAGTGACCGGTTTGCCGTTGCTCAGGGTTTTCTCGTGATGGATCCACTGCCAGATTGACGTACGGGAGATCTCCGCTGTCGCCGCATCTTCCATCAGGCCATAAATCGGCACGCAGCCGTTGCCGGAGATCCACGCTTCGATGTACTGCACCGCAACGCGAATATTGGCGCGCATCCCCTCTTCCGTACGCTCGCCTTCACATGGCGCCAGCAATTGTTCTGCGGTAATCGGCGCGTCTTCATCACGGGTCACAAACAGCTGGTTTTTGTTCTCGCCGAGCACCTCGTTGAAGACTGCCATCGCGGTATCCGCCAGTCCCGGATGCGCAATCCACGTGCCGTCGTGGCCGTTATTGGCTTCCAGCGCTTTATCCGCTTTCACCTTGCTGAGTACCTGATTATTGCGTTCAGCGTCTTTGCTCGGGATGAATGCCGCCATACCGCCCATCGCGAAGGCACCACGTTTGTGACAGATTTTAATCAGCAGACGCGAATAGGCGCTAAGGAAAGGCTTATCCATCGTCACCACCTGGCGGTCCGGCAGAACGCGATCCGGATGATTCTTCAGCGTTTTGATATAGCTGAAGATGTAATCCCAACGACCACAGTTCAGCCCGACAATATGGTCACGCAGCGCGTGCAGGATCTCGTCCATCTGGAACACGGCCGGCAGGGTTTCAATCAGCAACGTGGCTTTAATCGTACCGCGCGACAGATTGAAACGATCTTCGGTATAGCTGAAGACTTCACTCCACCAGGCCGCTTCCTGCCAGGCCTGCGTTTTCGGCAGGTAGAAATAGGGACCGCTGCCTTTGGCCAGCAACGCTTTGTAGTTATGGAAGAAATAGAGGGCAAAATCGAACAGGCTGCCGGGGATCGCTTCACCGCGCCAGGTCACATGTTTTTCCGGCAGGTGCAGACCACGCACACGGCAAATCAGTAATGCCGGATTGGGCTTCAACTGATAGATTTTGCCAGCTTCATTGGTGTAGCTGATGGTGCCGTTTACCGCGTCACGCAGGTTGATATGCCCGTCGATCACTTTGCTCCATTCCGGTGCCAGCGAATCTTCGAAATCGGCCATAAAAACCTTCACATTCGCGTTCAACGCATTGATGACCATCTTGCGTTCAACCGGTCCGGTGATTTCGACCCGACGATCCTGTAAATCCTCCGGAATGCCGCGAATCTTCCAGTCTCCGTTTCTAATGGAAACAGTTTCCGAAATAAAATCAGGCAATATACCGTTGTCGATATCCCGCTGCTGCTGAATACGAGCCGCGAGCAGCTTATTGCGCTTCGTCGTAAAGCGCGCCACCAGTTCAGTGAGAAATTCGACCGCTTCATCGGTCAGGATCTGCTTCTCTGGCTCACCATGGGGCCTGGTAAAGATCAATTCATCGGTAGTCGTTGCCTGTTGATTCATTCTGTAACTCCTCGTCATTGATAACAAAGCATTCCCAATGCGAACGAAGGATCGTTGTGCGCTTTTCGTTCAGCACAACTAAGACTACTCATTTAAATTTCAAAATCAAAAACAATTTCCATTTTTAATTTAATTATCAATTAACCTATTGATAACAATAAAAATAAAGTTTAATCACAAGTTGAAGTGCATTTCGGAAATAAAAAAGGCACCCGAAGGTGCCTGATTCACTATGCTGAAACGCTTTAGGATCGTCAGCGACAGACGATTAATCCAGCGTTGGATTCATGTGACGCAGATCATATGGTGTGATCTGGTAGACGTAATAGTTGAGCCAGTTGATGAACAGCAAATTACCGTGGCTTCGCCAGGTAGCGCGAGGTTTGTTTTGGGGATCGTTTTGCGGGAAATAATTGTAGGGAACGTCGGGGTTTAATCCGGCTTCTACATCGCGGAAATATTCGCTACCTAATGTGTTGGCATCATATTCCGGATGGCCCGTGACAAACGCAATGCGTTTATCTTTGCTGGCAAAAAGATAGGCATCACCATTCTCAGTCTCGGCGAGGATCTCAAGATCGGTGTAGTCACGGATCAACACTGACGGGAAATCAGCATAGCGTGAATGCGGGGCCAGGAACGAATCATCAAAACCCCGCGTCAGCAGTGCATGAGGGTGAAGAATATGATGCTCATAAACGCCAGAAAGCTTATCAGTGCGGGTCTGTTTCGGAATACCGTAGAGGATATTAAGCGCTGCCTGGACCGCCCAACAGACAAACAGCGTTGAGGTGACATGATCTTTCGCCCACTCCAGCACTTGTTTGATCTGTGGCCAGTAGGCAACATCATTGAACTCCACCAGACCCAGCGGCGCGCCGGTGACGATCAAGCCATCGAAGTTCTGATCGCAGATATCCTCAAAGTTACAGTAGAAGTTGTTCAGATGCTCTGCTGGCGTATTACGCGACTCACGTGCATCAATGCGCAGTAACTGTACATCCACCTGCAACGGAGAGTTCGACAGCAGCCGCAAAAACTGATTTTCCGTTTCGATTTTCTTCGGCATCAGGTTGAGGATGAGTACCTTTAGCGGACGAATTTCCTGACCTGAAGCACGGGAAGTCGTCATAACAAAGACGTTTTCCTCACGTAAGAAATTGACGGCGGGTAGCTCGTCCTGCACACGAATCGGCATAACCTGATAACCTCACTACATACGTTTAAACGTTTAGACATCCAGATAGCTGAAGATACTCAGAAATCACGCCAATGTCGAGCCTGCATGTTAAAGGTGAGAAAGTTTCACGACGACGGATACGTTAGAATATAAGCATAACGAAAAGGAGAGAATATGGTTATTAACATACGCCGATCGCGGCATGATGAAGGGAACAAACTGATTGCAATCTGGTGCCGTTCGGTCGACGCCACGCATGATTTTCTGTCTAAAGAGTACCGCATCAAGCTGGAGGAGCTGGTCCGCTCGTTTTTACCCGAAGCCCCTTTATGGGTTGCCGCGAATGAGCAGGATGAGCCCGTCGCGTTTATGTTGCTCACTGGAGAGCATATGGATGCGCTGTTTGTTGATCCCAATATTCGGGGCTGTGGCGTGGGTAAACTGTTGATAGAGCATGCGCTTTCGCTAGCGCCCGCGTTGACGACTAACGTGAACGAGCAGAATGAACAAGCTGTGGGATTCTATAAGAAGATGGGATTCAGGGTGACGGGGCGCGCAGAGGTCGACGATCTTGGGCAGCCATATCCGTTATTGCATTTGCGTTACCACAAAGCCTCGTCCTGACAGCAGGCCGGATAAGGCAAAGCCGCCATCCGGCAGTGGTGCGGTCTGCCTGAGGCGCTGCGCCTGTCAGGCCTACAGGCCAGATAAGGCAAAGCCACACTCCAAATTTGCAGCGCAGAGACGCAAAAAGCCCATCCGTCAGGATGGGCTCTTCACTTGTTTGATGCCTGGCAGTTCCCTACTCTCGCATGGGGAGACCC
>NZ_JAOWCD010000091.1:0-24945 GCF_030337175.1 Citrobacter sp. Ca225
TGGGTCATCATGACGCCTGCTTCGGCCAGCCAGCGATTGATGGTCTTGAACAATTGACGGGCCAGTTGATGCTGCTCGAGCAGGTGGCGGAAATTCATGATGGTGGTGCGATCCGGCAGGGCGCTATCCAGGGATAATCGGGCAAACAGGCGCATGGAGGCGATTTCGTACAGGGCATCTTCCATGGCACCGTCGCTCAGGTTGTACCAATGCTGCATGCAGTGAATACGCAGCATGGTCTCCAGCGGATAGGGCCGTCGGCCATTGCCCGCCTTGGGATAAAACGGCTCGATGACAGCGGTCATATTCTGCCATGGCAGAATCTGCTCCATGCGGGAGAGGAAAATCTCTTTTCGGGTCTGACGGCGCTTAGTGCTGAATTCACTATCGGCGAAGGTGAGTTGATGGCTCATGATGTCCCTCTGGGATGCGCTCCGGATGAATATGATGATCTCATATCAGGAACTTGTTCGCACCTTCCCTAAATCTAACTGGACAAAACCATAGCGGTTTTTATATCCGTTGAGCCATGACCAGTTATCAATAAAGGTCCACATATGGTAACCAAGGCACTGACAGCCTTCATTGATCCCTTTATGCAGCCATTTAAGATGTTCAGAGACAAATTCAATACGGTAACTGTCGTTAATTTGCCCGTTCTGAATAAATCGCTGTTCGTTTTCTACACCCATTCCGTTTTCAGAAATAAAGCAGCGCGGGTTGCCGTAATTATCACGCAGATTGGTAATAATATCGTAAATACCCGGCTCATAAATTTCCCAGCCCCGGTAAGGGTTCATTTTACGGCCTGGCATTTCATAATAATCAAACAACCACTCCGGCATAAATGGCGCATTCAGATTGATGGCGGTATCGCGGCATTTTACGCGGCGGGGCTGATAGTAATTAATGCCCAGCAGGTCGATTTTGCCATCGGCAATCAGCTGTGCGTCACCTGGTTGGCAGGCGGGCAATTGATCGTACTCTTTCAGTAACGCCACCAGATCCGCCGGATATTCCCCTTTCAGCACCGGGTCGAGGAAGCTGCGGTTGAACAGCAGATCCGCATGGTGCGCGGCTTTCACATCCGCCGGATGCTGTGAGCGCGGATAAGAAGGCGTCAGGTTGAGCACGACACCGATTTCGCCGTCGTTGTTGCCCGCACGATAAGCGCGAACCGCCGTCGAGTGCGCCAGCACGGTGTGATACGCCACGGTGGCTGCGCGTCTGAAATCCACCACGTTGGGGTAATGGAAGTCATACAGATAGCCGCCTTCTACCGGCACAATCGGCTCGTTAAAGGTGAACCAGTGCTTAACGCGGTTGCCGAACAATTCGAAACACGTCTGCGCGTAGCGGCCAAAGGCTTCCACGACGTCACGATTTTCCCAGCCGCCTTTCTCCTGCATCACCATCGGCATGTCGAAGTGAAACAGCGTGATAAACGGCGTGATACCCTGTGCCAGCAGTTCGTCGATAACGTTGTTATAGAACGCCACTGCTTCTGGATTCACCTCGCCCGTACCGTCTGGAATCAGGCGCGACCAGCTTAACGAGGTGCGGAAGCTGTTATGTTTCAACTGCTTCAGCAGCGCGATGTCCTGTTTCCAGTGCTGATAAAAGGTTGAGGTGTTCGCCGGGCCAACCCCCTGATGGAAACGACCTGGCTGGCGGTCGAACCACACATCCCATGTGGTCTGGCTTTTGCCGCCGTTCAGGCTATCCCCTTCGGTTTGCAGCGCTGAGCAGGCACTGCCCCACCAGAAGTTTTCAGGAAAACGGTATCTCATTGTTCTGACTCCTTGATTCATTATGAGTTGCTACGGGCAGCGTTCGCCACGGAGACGGCATCCTGGGCTTTTTGCTCTTCTGTCTTCAGCAGAGAACGTTCGTAAGCGCGCAGGAACGGGAGGTAAATCAACGCTGACATCACCATACAGATCAGACACATCACCACCGGACTAAAGGCCCAGTTTGCCGCCCAGGAGGCGCCAATCGGTGCGGGCGTGGTCCACGGCGTCAGTGACACCACCTGATCCAGCCAGCCCAGGCGGGTTGCGGTGTAAGCCAGTACGGCGTTGATCATGGGCACGAAAACGAACGGGATAAACAGCATCGGGTTCATGATGATCGGCGCACCGAACAGAATAGGCTCATTAATGTTGAAGAAGCTAGGGACGATGCCCATTTTGCCGATCGTCCGCAGATGGGTAACGCGACTACGCAGCAGCAGGAAGGCCAGTGGTAAAGTCGAGCCCACGCCGCCGATCAGCAGATAGTGATCCCAGAAACCTTGTAAATAGACGTGTGGCAATGCCGCGCCTGCTGCCAGCGCCGCCTGGTTCGCGGAAAGGTTGGCCATCCAGAATGGGTTCATAATGCCTGTGACGATCAGCGAACCGTGAATACCAGCAAACCAGAAAATCTGGCACATCAGGACCGAAAGCAGAATCGCCGGCAGGGAGTCAGACGCGGAAACCAACGGTGCCAGCAGGTGCATGATCGCCTGCGGAATGATCATGCCGGTCTGCGCTTCAATAAACAGGTTCAGCGGGTGTAACGTCGCAATGACCACCAGAACCGGAATGAGGATCTCAAACGAACGGGCGACGCCGGTCGGAACCTCTTTCGGCAGACGGATAGTGATGTTGTGCTGCTTCAGCCAGGCATAAACGCGCGTGGCATAGATGGCGGTGATCAGCGCGGTAAAGATCCCCTGACCGGAAAGGTACTGGGTGGAGATTTTCCCGTCGGCATACGGGGCGGCGACCAGTAAAAAGGCCATAAACGCCAGCAGGCCGGACATGATTGGATCGAGATTAAACTGACGGCCCAGACTGGCGCCAATGCCCACAGAGATGAAGAACGTCATAACGCCCATGCTGAGGTTAAACGGCAGCATCAACTGTTCACGATACGTGGCGGAGAAATCGAGCCAGCCACGGGCAAAGCTGTTGGTGGTTTCGGCAGAGAACGGCGGAAAAATAAACACCAGCATGAACGAGCCGATGATCATAAACGGCAGCGCCGCGGTAAAACCATCACGAATCGCAATCACATACTTTTGCTGGCCCAGTTTACCGGCAAGAGGGGTGATGGATTGTTCTATGACAGCAACCATTGACTGATATAACGAACTCATAATGACACCTTTCTAATGTGCCGCTTCAATCAGCGACAGAGCAAAATCCAGCACCTTGTCACCGCGTTGCATTCCGTAATCCTGCATATCAATGGCTTTTACGGGGATGTTTTGGGTGGCAGCCTTCTCTGAGAGCGTGTTAAGCATGTATTTTACCTGGGGGCCAAGCAGCACCACCTGGTAATTTGGAAACTGAATGTCAAATTCGGAAACGCCATATGCATCAATTTGGACTGGCAGCTTCCGCTCTTCTGCGGCTTCGACCATTTTACGAACCAGCAGACTGGTGGACATCCCTGCAGAGCAACACAACATAATCCTGAACATTATTAACCATCCTCAAAATGTAAAAACTTATTGCGAGTCTGATTTGATATCATACGGAAACCGGTTTCCATATGAAGCAAACGGAACTGTGACAACCGTCAAGATCTTATTCTTATAAGGCTAATTATTTGGATTTGGCTCACGGTTTTGGTGCTATTTCATACTTTTTGAGTGGAAACGGAAAATCGGTTTCCATGAAAAACGGAAACAGCTATACTGCGTGTGGTGATTATTTGAGCCAATGTTAAATTCAGGATTGAAGGAGCCAGGCAGGCTCTGTCAGGGGAGAATGATGTCTACTATCAACGATGTATCGCGTTTGGCTGGCGTGTCTAAAGCCACGGTGTCGCGCGTGTTGAGCGGATCGCGTGGTGTGAAGGAAGCCAGTCGTCTTGCCGTGTTAAAGGCGGTGGATGAACTGAACTATCGTCCGAATGTGATTGCCCAGTCATTACTCAGCCAGAGCACCGGTTGCATTGGCGTGATTTGCGCGCAGGACAACATTAACCAGACGACGGGCTACCTTTACGCACTGGAAAAACATCTGAGCCAGCACCAAAAGCATTTGTTGCTCCGCTTTGCCAACACCAAAGCAGAAGTAATGAGCGCCCTTGATGAATTAAGTTGTGGCCTGTGTGACGATGTGCTGATTATTGGGGCGCGTTTCCCGCTGAATATCAGCCAGGAAAACGTCATTCTGGTGGATTGCCTGGAAGCGGGCGACGATGTGACCAGTATTCAGTTTGACCACAGCTTTGCCACCGAAACGGCCTGTAACTATCTGATTAGCCAGAATCGACGGCAGATTGCCCTCATTCATCCTGAAGGGATGGGATTCTCCGAACAGGTGCTGCTCGGCTACAAACACGCGCTGGAGAAGAATTTCCTGCCCTTTAACCGTAATCTGGTGTTTATGGAAGCCACCTCTTCCTCGGTCGCGCTACAGGAGTTGTTGAATAACGCCTCCACGCTCAACTTTAACGCCCTGCTGGTGGCGGATGAGCAGCAGGCTCAGCGGGTGATCCCACAATTGCAGGCGTTTAATAAGTCGGTTCCGGAAGATATTATGATCTTCAGCCTCGCCGGTTCGCTGCATCTGCCGGGGATCCCGACCATCCCGGCAATCGAATACTCCATGGATGCGATGGCGGCGCGGATTGTCAGCTGGCTGAATGAAAAAACGCAGAGCATGTTGGGATCGTATGTGCTGCGCGGCGACCTCATCATTCCGGATGTTCGCCAGCGGTAAGCTAATTAACGGGCGTGAGGCATAGGCTTCACGCTACATATCCGGGCATTCCACCTTACCGAGCGCTTCCCAGTAGTTGCTCTGATTGTTCCTTTCCATCGCCAGCGCCGCCTCGCGGATGTGCTGCTGATTGCCTTCATTCGCCATGATCGTTTTTTCCCACGCCTCGTCTGAAGGCGAACCTTGCGGCGTACAAATTTTGCGTAAATCGTTGAGTATCGTATTTTTTTCGTGCACGGATTGCAGTGCGCCGTAAGGCGAGTCGGCCTGCGCCAGCGTTGGCATCAAGAAAAGGGCGGCAATGATCGGTAAAACGGCTCGTTTCATGGTAATAATCCTTGTAGTCGATGCGCATCATTTCAAGAGTAAGTGTAGATGGTGTACGACTCTCTCAGCAGCCCGTGCGAAAGTCGGAAAAGGCTTCAGCCAAAAGTTGTATTTTTTCAGGAGGATAGAATGCAGATACAAATTACCGATACCGTTACCGAAGACGATCAAAATGCACTGCTCACCGGATTGCGCGCTTACAATTTTCAGTTTCTGCAAACGAGAAATTTTGGCGATCTGGCGGTTTACTGGCGTGACGAGCAGCAGAAAATCCGGGGGGGATTGATTGGCAAAATCAAAGGGGAATGGTTGAGCATTGATTTTTTATGGATGCATGAATCCCTGCGTAAAGGCGGTTACGGTAGCCAGCTAATCCAGGCCGCAGAGCACGCCGCTCGCGAAAGAGGTTGTCTCCATGCGCTGGTCGATACCCTGAGTTTTCAGGCGCTGCCGTTCTACCAGAAGAACGGTTATCAACTGCAACTGACCCTTGAAGACTTCCCGGAAAAAGGGGCTGCCCGGCATTATTTATCGAAAACATTTTGATGACCGGAGGCATTCACCGTGACGTCTGGACGCCGATTCACTTTCTTGCATAGCAGAATAGTGTATGTTCTGAACAATCATTTAATTCTTAAGCGGTAAAAAGATGAGACGGATCGAGATCGTACTGGGAGAGCTTGAAAGACTGACGCGTGGGCTGGATCGTGCCGATTTGGCGCAGGAGACGGCATTCACCGCGGAGGCGATTGGCTTCAACCTGGGGCTGGCGCGCAACTCGGTCAGTAAAGATCTCAACCAACTGTGGAATGACGGTCTGGCGATTAAAAGCCGGGGGCGTCCGGTGTTCTTCCTGCACCGCCAGACGCTGGAGACATTGCTGGGGCGCAAACTGGAGAGTAGCGAGCGCGAGGTGCGCTCGGTGGCTGACCTGCTTCCGCAAACGGAAAATACGGGCGACGACGATCCTTTCACCGGCCTGATTGGCTATGACCGCAGCCTGCGCGATGCGGTTGAAAAAGGCCGCGCCGCCGTGCTCTATCCGCAGGGTTTGCACGTGCTGCTGACCGGCCCATCCGGCGTGGGGAAAACCTTTTTTGCCGAACTGATGCACCGCTTCGCCTGCGAAAAGTCCGCCGGTTCCCCGCCGCCGCTGGTCTACTTTAACTGCGCCGAGTACGCCCATAACCCGGAACTGCTCTCTTCCCACCTGTTTGGCCATCGTCAGGGGGCATTTACCGGCGCGAACGAGAATAAACCCGGTCTGGTTGAGCAGGCAGACGGCGGCTATTTGCTGCTCGATGAAGTGCACCGTCTGCCCTACGAAGGTCAGGAAAAACTGTTCTCTATTCTTGATAAGGGTGAGTACCGTCCGCTGGGGGACAGCAGTAAGGCGCGTTCGATCTCGGTACGGCTGATTTGCGCCACTACGGAACCGGCGAATTCATCGCTGTTGCGTACCTTCCAGCGACGCATTCAGGTAAGCATCGATTTGCCGGGGATTCGTCAGCGATCGATTGAAGAACAAGTGGAGCTGATTGTTGGTTTCCTGCAGCGTGAAAGTCGCAAAATCGAGCGCACGGTCAGCATCGACAAAACGCTACTGCTCTGGCTGTTGAACAAACCGCTGGAGGGCAACATTGGTCAGTTGAAGAGTGATATCCAGTTCCTGTGCGCCCAGGCGTGGGCGTCAGGAATGACGGAACATAATGACACACTACAACTGGATAAACGGCTGGCGGAGATACCGTTTCACGCCACGCCGGAACAGCGCCTGTTGGTCGATGCCTTGTTTGAAGGGAAAGAGCGGCTGAACATTGATGCGCGCACGTTACCGGCGCTGAAAACGTCGCTGGCGACCGGGGCGGAAATTGAAGAGAGCGATCTGTTTTACAGCTTCCTGACCCGTGAATATGTCAATCTGCGCAACAGTAATGTCCCGCCGGCGGAAACGCTGGCTATCCTGAAAAACAAGCTCAGCTCGATTTTCGAATATGGCCTCTACAGTCGCGATAGCGTGGCGCATCCACCGCGTTATGGCGATCAAATCGAAGAACGCGTGACGCTGTTGATCGGCTGCGTGGAACAGGTGCTTACGTTTACGCTGCCGGAAAACCTGGTGAATCCGCTGCGCAAGCACTTCCTGGCGCTGATTGGCTACGTCCAGCGCGGGTTGATTCCCCAGCTCTACTCTTCCAGTCTGATCCTCGATCGCTGCAAAGATGAATACGATAACGCCACGCTGCTGTGCCGCAAAATTAATGAACTGCTGCATATTCAGTGCCCGGCGACGGAAGTGGTCTGGCTGTGCCTGTTCCTTAAAGAGTGTCGTCATTACCGCCAGCGCATTGATGCCAGTCCGGATTGCGGGGTGATTCTGGTCGCGCACGGCGCGACCACCGCGACCAGCATGGCGCAGTATGTTAACCGTGTACTGGAACGCGACCTGTTCAGCGCAGTCGACATGCCGTTTGAGCAGTCGGTACATGACACGCTGGAAACGCTGACCCAGATTATTCAGACCCAACGCTATCAGCGGCTGATCCTGATGGTCGACATCGGTTCACTGGTACATTTCGGCAGTACGATCAGCAAGTTATTTCAGATAGACGTACTGCTGATGCCCAACATCACGCTGACCAGTCTGCTGGAGATTGGGCTGGATTTAAGCTACGAAACCAGCGATTTACCTCAATTGGCGGCGCTGATGCAGAGCAAAAATATCCCCTGCCAGCTGTGTACGCCGCAGCAGGAAAACGGCGGCAAAGTGCTGGTCGTCTCCTGCATTACCGGCATGGGAACGGCGGAAAAAATTAAAAAAGTGCTCGAGGAGAGCTTCGGCGAACTGATGTCGCAGGACACGCGAATGGTGATCCTCGATTACAACGACGTGCGCAGTCTCGAACGTGTCCAGCAGGCGCTGAATGCCAATGAGCGACTGGCAGGGATTGTCGGGACTTTCCAGCCCGGACTGCCGGATATTCCGTTTATCTCGCTGGAAGAACTGTTCTCTGAGCAGGGGCCGGAGCTGGTGTTAAGCCTGCTGACGCCGGATCTCTCCAGCGCCGAGCGCCGTCTGGAGATGGAGCGCAGCGCGATGCGCTTTATCAGCGCGCTGACCATGGAGAGCATCATCAATCATATTTCAGTGCTCAACCCGCAGCGCATTCTGAAAGAGATGGAGGGCGTGCTTAACCATCTGACGACTGCGCTTTCCCTCAAACCCAGTCGCCAGGTGACACTACGCTTCCTGATCCACTGCTGTTGCATGGTTGAGCGTATCGTGATCAACCGTAAACCGTTACAGATGGCGCTGGAAAACAAACCGAATCTGGATCCCCGCGCGTTTAGTGTCATTAAATCTGCGTTTCTGCCGATCGAAGAGGCCTAT
Source organism: Citrobacter sp. Ca225 (assembly GCF_030337175.1). Lineage (NCBI taxonomy): Bacteria > Pseudomonadati > Pseudomonadota > Gammaproteobacteria > Enterobacterales > Enterobacteriaceae > Citrobacter > Citrobacter sp. Ca225. The sequence goes on from NZ_JAOWCD010000091.1 coordinate 8,437, forward strand.
GCCATCCGGTTATCGGATGCGGAATATTTTTATATCTACGAACTGCTTTATAGCTGATCCCTTAACGGGCGAGGCGTTGCGCCTTGCCCGCTCTCCTTTCCCCCTCGTGTGACACAAATACTGGCACAGCCTTTGCTCTTTCCTTGCGTGTAAATGTAATCGCGCCAGGAGGCCATTTTGACTACCACTCAACCGTTGCCCGACATTCTGCTGCTGACCCATGGCGGCTGGGGACAACAGCTTTGTAACAGCCTGCGCATGGTGATGGGCGAAATTAAAGGCGTGACAGAAATTGCGCTGATGCCCGTCGATACGCTGGGTGAGTTTTATCAGCGTGTTGAAGACGTGGTGAAAACCATGCCGGAAGGCTCACTGATTCTGACCGATTTTGTGGGCGGCACGACATCCAACGTGGCGGCGCGGCTGAGTGCGGATTATCCGGTGGCGGTCGTTTCCGGACTCAACGCATCACTGCTGCTGGAAGCGCTGGACAGACGTGAACACGGTTCACTGACTACCTGCGTCAGCGAACTGGTGGACGCCGGACGCAGCAGTTGCCTGGACGTTGTTGCTCACGTCCGTCAATTACAACAATCACAATAAGGAAAACCATCATGGCAAACATCGTGTTATGTCGTATCGATAGCCGACTGATCCACGGACAGGTGGTGACGAAGTGGGTCGGGCAGTCCCAGGCCAACCGCATCGCGGTGGTCAGCGATGAACTGGATGCCGATCCGTTTATGAAAAACATCTACCTGATGGCCGCGCCGCCGAACATCAAAGTGGACTGCTACAGCAACCTGAGCTTTGCCGCCTCATGGCAAGAGAACCAATTGGGCGATGGCAATGTGCTGGTGCTGTTCCCTTCTCTGGCGGCGATTCAGCAGGCCGTACAACAGGGGTTTGATGTCTCCACGATTCAGGTGGGGGGGCTGGGCGGTGGACCGAACCGCAAAGCGGTATTCCAGAACATTACGCTCGATGAAAAAGACGTTGGCATTCTGAACGACCTGAAAAGTCGTGGGATTCAGGTGTTCTTCCAGACTATCCCGGAAGATAAACCGCAGTCGCTGGACGATATCCTGAAAAAATTCTAATTCTCTGATAATGGGATAACACTATGGATACCTTAGTTTTTGCAAGCCTCATGGGGTTGTATTACTGGTTTGCCCGCTTACGCCTTGGCTACACCTTCTCTGCCATGCTGCTTCAGCCGGTGGTGGTGGCTGTTTTCGTCGGGCTGCTGCTTGGCAATATGCAGACCGCGATGATTATCGGTGCCGGGATGCAGCTCGTTTATCTCGGCGTGACCTCCACGCCTGGCGGTAACGTGCCGTCAGATCCGGCGCTGGCGGCCTGTATCTCGATTCCCATCGCGGTGAAAGCCGGGATGGACCCGAACCTGGCCATTGCGCTGGCGATCCCCTTCGGCGTGATCGGCGTCTTCCTTGACCAGTTGCGTCGTACCCTGAACGCCGCATGGGTGCATATGGCTGATAAGCACGCGGAAACGGCGTACATGTCGGGCATTATGCGCTGTGCGTTCCTCTACCCGGCACTGCTTGGACTGGCGCTGCGTTTCCCGGTGGTGTTTGCCGCGAACTACTTCGGTCAGGACGTGGTGGAAAGTTTCCTCAAACTGATGCCGCACTGGCTGACCCACTCCTTTGAAATCATGGGCGGGATCCTGCCGGCGCTGGGCTTCGCAATCACCATTATGGTGATCGGTAAAAAGAGCCTGCTGCCGTGGTTTATCGGCGGATTCTTCGCGGTGCTGTACCTCAAGGTGGACATCATGGCGATGGCGATCTTCGGTACCTGTGTGGCCTTCCTGATTAAAGGCCTTGCGAAAAATGAAGGAGCAGCATGATGAGCAGCGACGTAATGCAGCATGAACTGGTTGAGCGCGCACGGACGACCGGGGCGTTAACCAAAGCGGATATCACTAAAGCGTGGTTTATCTACTGGTTGGGCGCGGAAGTCTCCAACTCTTATGAACGTCTGCAGAGCCTGATTTTCTGCGCCTCGATGACACCGATCATCAAAAAGCTCTACCCGCAAAAAGAGGAACAGGTGGAGGCGCTGAAACGGCACCTGAACTTCTTCAACTCCGAGCAAACATTTGGCGCGGTGATCCAGGGGATTTCCATCGCCATGGAAGAACAAAAAACGCGCGGCGAGCCGATCAGCGATGCCTCAATTACCGGGATTAAAACCGGTCTGATGGGGCCGCTGGCCGGGATGGGCGACTCCATTGTCTGGGCCGCCGTCATGCCGCTGCTGATTGCGATTTTCATCCCTTTCGCCGCTAATGGCAGCGCGTTTGGCGGTATTGCACCGCTGATCCTCTATCCGGCGATTACCCTGGCGATCAGCTACGGTCTGATCCACAAAGGCTACACCCTGGGACGTGATTCTATCGTCGGGTTATTGCAGGGGGGGCGAATCAAAGAACTGATCTACGGCGCGAACGTGCTGGGGTTGATCATGATGGGCGCGCTGTCGGCAAGCTACGTCAAGATCACCACACCGTTGAAAATCAGCGCCCTGAAGGGTTCTGAAGTGGTCGTGCAGCAGATCCTCGACTCTATCGCGCCAGGCCTGCTGCCGCTGGCGGCGGTGTTTGCCATCTATATCTTCCTGGTGAAAAAGGGTCCGCGTTACACCACCATTCTGCTGTCGATTGTGGCGCTGAGCGTGGTGTGTTCGCTGCTGGGAGTGTTGTAAGCCATGACAGAGAATATTTATCAACAGCTGGGGCTAAAACAGGTGATTAACGCCTGCGGCAAGATGACGATTCTTGGCGTCTCCAGCGTCGCGCCGGAGGTGATGCAGGCAACGGCGCGCGCGGCCTCGGCCTTTGTCGAGATCGACAAGCTGGTGGACCGAACCGGTGAACTGGTTTCCCGCTTTACCGGCGCGCAGGACAGCTACGTGACCTCCTGCGCCTCGGCAGGGATCGCCATCGCCGTTGCCGCCGCCATTACTCGTGGCGACCCGCTTCGCGTGTCGCTGATGCCGGACAGCAGCGGAATGGCCAACGAGGTAGTGATGCTGCGCGGTCATAACGTGGACTACGGCGCGCCGATTACCAGCGCCATTCGTCTGGGCGGTGGGCGCGTTGTGGAAGTCGGTTCGAGTAACCTGGCCGCACGCTGGCAACTGGAGAGCGCCATTACTGACGAGACCGCCGCACTGCTGTATGTGAAATCGCACCACTGCGTGCAAAAAGGCATGCTCAGCATTGACGACTTTGTACAAGTGGCGCAGATCCACAACCTGCCGCTGATTGTCGATGCCGCCGCCGAGGAGGATTTACACGCCTGGGTGGCGAGCGGGGCGGATATGGTTATCTACAGCGGGGCGAAAGCCTTCAATGCGCCGACCTCCGGGTTTATCACCGGCAATAAAACGTGGATCGCCGCCTGTAAAGCGCAACATCACGGGATTGCCAGAGCGATGAAAATCGGCAAGGAGAACATGGTCGGGCTGGTGTATGCGCTGGAAAATTATCACCAGGGGCAGACCGTGGTGACCGCCGAGCAGTTGCAACCGACGGTGGAGGCGATTTCGGCCATTCGCGGGCTGACCGCCGATATCGAGCAGGACGAAGCCGGGCGTGCCATCTGGCGCATTCGCGTTCGGGTTGATGCGCAGGTGTTTGGTCTGGACGCGCGCGACGTCGAAGCCCAACTGCGAAGTGGCGATATCGCCATTTACGCACGGCGCTATAACCTCCATCAGGGCGTATTCAGCCTCGACCCACGTACGGTCGCTGAGGGGGAAATGGCGTTGATTGTGGCGCGACTTAAGGAGATTGCAGAACATGCAGCAGATTAATTTTTATCGTCAGCGTGTGGCGATTAACGTGCTGGCGAAAGATATCGCTAACGCCAGGGAAATCTATGACGCCGCCGAGGGACACGCAGTGATTGGCATCCTGTCTGCGCAATTTTCGTCGGTCGACGAAGGTGTTCAGGAGGTGAAGCGCTGGATGGCGGACGTGCCGTCGATTTCGGTCGGGCTGGGGGCGGGCGATCCGGCGCAGTTTTACAAGGCGGCGATGATTGCCGCAATGGTCCATCCGGCACACGTCAACCAGACCTTTACCGGCAGCGGTTTTGCCGCAGGTGCGCTGGCGGCGACGGGGGGAGAACAGACCCATATCAATGCGCTGGTCAGCCCGACGGGGACGCCTGGTGACGTGTTGATTTCCACCGGCGTCAGCAGCAGTCAGGGGACGCCAGCGCGCGTCTCCTGCGATACCGCCGTGCGGATGATGCAGGATATGGGGGCGCACGCGGCCAAATTCTTTCCGATGGGCGGGGAGAAGTCGCTGCCGGAGCTGTACGTACTGGCGAGCAGCGCGGCGCGTAACGGCATGACGCTGATTGAACCGACCGGCGGTATCGATCTGGATAATTTCGGCGTCATATTGCAGACCTGCCTGGAGGCGGGAGTGCCACGCGTGATGCCGCATGTGTACAGTTCGATTATCGATCCGCAAACCGGGAATACGCGTCCTGAAGATATCGTCAGGTTAATGGACATCATCAAAGCGCTGGTATGAGCCGAATGGCGCTGCGTGTGGTCAGCGCAGCGCCATCAGGATTTTCGCATATTCTCCCTTTATGCCTTTTTCTTCTTATTGATACCTTTTCGGTTTTTAAACCGCCGTGCCCTTCCCGCTATAGTCATTTCATTACTCATCAGGCGGTTATTTCAAAAGGATAAAAATGTGAAATTGACGATACCTCATTTACGGACAGGGGCGGCGGTACTGCTGGCGGGATTGTTGCTGGTCGGGTGCGATCAGCAGAGCAGCGATGCAAAGCACATTAAAGTGGGTGTGATTAACGGCGCCGAGCAGGATGTCGCGGAAGTCGCCAAAAAAGTGGCGAAAGAGAAGTACGGCCTCGACGTTGAGCTGGTCGGTTTCAGCGGCTCGCTGTTGCCGAATGACGCCACCAACCACGGCGAACTGGATGCCAACGTTTTCCAGCATCGTCCGTTCCTTGAGCAGGATAACCAGGCGCACAACTATAAGCTGGTGGCGGTAGGGAATACTTTTGTCTTCCCGATGGCAGGCTATTCGAAAAAAATTAAAACGGTGGATCAACTGAAAGAGGGCGCGACGGTGGCGATCCCGAACGATCCGACTAATCTGGGACGCGCACTTCTGCTGCTGCAAAAAGAGAAGCTGATTACCCTGAAAGAAGGGAAAGGTCTGCTGCCAACGGCGCTGGATATCACCGATAATCCGCGTCACTTGCAGATTATGGAACTGGAAGGCGCGCAGTTACCGCGTGTACTTGACGACCCGAAAGTCGATGTAGCGATCATCAGCACGACCTACATTCAGCAAACCGGGCTTTCTCCGGTTCATGACAGCGTGTTTATCGAAGATAAAAATTCGCCGTACGTGAACATTCTGGTGGCGCGGGAAGACAACAAAGACGCGCAAAACGTGAAGGAATTTTTGCAGTCCTATCAGTCGCCGGAAGTCGCCAAAGCGGCGGAGAAAATCTTTAACGGCGGCGCGGTGCCGGGTTGGTAAGATGAGCGTTGCCGCGCCAGTGATGTCAAACGGTTCTGGCGCGGCGGCGAGAATCCATCGAGATCAACACCACGGACGACAGAATCAGCAGTGTGCCCAGCCAGTCCGGCAGCGTGAAGGTAATGCCCAACAAGAGCAATGACAGCAACGCGCTGCTCAGCGGTTCGGCACAGCTTAAAATGCTCGCTTTCGGCCCGCCAATCATCTGCGCCCCCTTCAGATACAGGCTGAACGTCAGTGACGTGCCGATCACCACCAGGTAGAAAAACGCCAGAATCAGGCTGCCATTCACCACGAAATCCGTGCCCTCTCCAGCGTAAAACGGCAGCAGGATCATCCCGCCGATTAACATACTCCAGCCGACAATCGGCAAAGTGCCGTAACGTGCAATCAGCGTTGACGGGTAGGTGGTATAAAACGCGGCGGCAAATGCGGAGGCGATCCCCCAGAACAGCGCGGCGGGTGAAATTGACAGCGAAGTAGGGTTGCCGTGCGTTACCAGTAAAAAGGTGCCGATCAGGGAGGTGAGGATTGCCGTTAGCACCAATACGCCGGGACGGGCCTTACGTACCAGCGCGAACCACGCCACGATAATCGTCGGAGACAGAAATTGCAGCACCGTGGCGGTCGCGGCGTTGGATTTTTCGATGGTCAGCAGGAAGGTGAGTTGTACGGTCAGCGCACCGATGACAGAAAATATCAGCAGACTCAGAGCGTCTTTGCGGTCTTTGAAAAGGGAAAAAATTTTGTCGCCGTGGACAAAGGAGAGCATCAGCAGAATGAGTCCGGCGAAGATCAGACGCGTCATGGTCAGAAATGGCGACGACATCTGGCTTTGCTCCATGATGTACTGCGCGCAAACGCCGGAACTTCCCCATAAAACGGCGGCAATCAGAACGTTCAGCATCCCTCTTCTGGTGGACCCCATGTTTTCCTCGGCTGTGTTTTTTCGACGCTATTTGCAGGCATGATAGCAGATAAGGCACAGCCGTTACCCTCCACACAACAGGTTGTTTATTAATGGCCTGCGAGCCAATGCAAAACCAGGAATATTTGACATTGCGTACTTGATGGCGGCGCACTATTGTCAAAGTGGAACATCATCTGGAAGGAACACATCATGGGTAAGCGTCGTGGTTTAACGGCAGTGCTGGCCACACTGGTTTCACTCTCTCTGTTCGCTGCGCCGGTCATGGCGAATCCGGGGAATGGTAACGGAAATGGTCATGGCGGAGGCGGCCAGGGCAACAGCAGTGGCAATCATGGAAATAAGGGCAACCAGGGAAATAACGGGCAAAAAGGAAATTCGGCCCAGAAAAACAACGGTTCATCCGATCATCGTAAAAATTACGGCAAACCCGATCACGTCGAGTCTGACATCAGTTTCGCGACAGCGCGTCATCTGGCGGTGAACTACGGCCTGACGGGATATGATTCTCTGCCTCCGGGCATTGCGAAAAACCTGGCGCGTGGAAAACCGCTCCCTCCGGGCATCGCGAAAAAAACCGTACCGGCATCCATGCTGGGGCAACTGCCTTATTATCCTGGCTATGAATGGAAAATTGTTGGGGATGATTTAGTGCTGATTGCGCTCAGTACCGCCGTGGTCACGGCGATTATTAATGGGGTGTTTGATTAATATATTTAAAGGCCGGGGAGCGTTCCCCGGCCTGTGTATATACCATCTTAATAATAGGTAAATGTAACCGGCAAACTGGCGGTGTAATTACCCGCCGGTATTGTACCGGTATGGGGAGACACTCTTGCTAACAAGGTGCCATCAAACTGCTTTTGATTCACAAGAAAAGGCGCTTTACTCAACTCGACCGGCGTGCCGAATTCAACCGCACCTCCACCCTGCTTCCATGACAAGGTAATATCAACCATATTATTTGACGTAGTGAGTTTCGAATTACTGCCCCCAGCCAGAGTAACCTCAAATTTGGTGATATCACTGACACAGTCAATCACGAGGGGAACTTCAACATTATTATCGCCTAATAAGGCACCTGATGTGGTAATCAGCGGAAGTTGCACGGTTTCAGGCAGGCCAAGCCCTTTGTTGATTTGGCACTGAGGATTAGTGACCTGCATTGAAATGGGAAGACTTACGCTTGCCGTTTGTGCGGCGTGACTGTTAAGTGCCGTTGTTGCGCTTAACAGCCCCACCAGTAACGGAAAAAATAGACATGTCCTGTCAATCATAGGTTACCTCGACAGTCAGACTAGTGGAAATATTCCCGGCCTGAAGCGTTTCTTCAGGAATTTTTTTTGGCAACAGCTGGAACTGACCAAGCGTTTCATTTTGGTTACTTAATGCAGTTGATGCGGGAACAAAAGACTTATTCAATTCTAGCGGCGTAAAATCTGTCCCGGATGCATTTTTCCATGACAACGCAAGCCCAACGCCGGATAAACCCGTTTTCATCAGGTTAGTGCTGTTCGCGGAAACGCCAGCAGCGGGCGAGAATTTTAGCGAGATCCCGGTTGCAGGCCAGCTGCACGCAATACTCAGATCAACTGTCTGTGGTGTTGTTGCGCTATTTTCAAACTGGCTAAAGCTGATTTGTTGAAAGTTCAGGTTTGCCGGAGAGAGAGACAGTGCGCACGTATTTAAGGCTAACTCGGCGTTTATCGTCACTCTCTTCTGCTCGGATTTCGACGCAGAGGCATTGTGAATTGAAAAAAGTATCAAAATAAAGGCTAACCATCTGAGCATAATTAATCCAGCTTATCTGTATATTAGCGAAACATTCAGGTACGTAGAAACCTTTCCGGCAGGAAACGGTGTTGATGGTTTGACGTTGATTCTGAATCTAGCACTATCATCAATATTTTTTTGTGTTTGCGAATAGAGCTGATAATTAGTATTGAGAGGGATAATTTGTTCACTCCCGTACAGTCTGGTTATCTGGAAATTTAACTTCCGGCCATTAGTATCATTGGCACTAAACATACCATTCGCTGCATCGACTACATTTTCAGGGTCTAAACGGACATAGAGACCATTGATTAATGCTTTATTTTTGCAAGAGTATGAAACTAATAGCTCTTTATACAAACCTCGATTCACGTCGCTGGGTGTTAATTTTCCAAAGTCAATATTTTCTGGAATGAGACTCATTGAGCAAGTGCCGATATCATTTATATAAAAAGATATCGTTGATCCCCCTAAAGCATTATTAACTTCGACTGAAGGGCTGTTGAGAACAGTACGCCCAATAGAAAGCACTGGAACAGTAACATTATGTTGACCAGTTTGAGTGTTTTTCATCCAGTACTCATCATTCACAATAAGCTTCGCTTTGCCGAGGACTGTGCCAGAAGGCCAGTCAACTCTTTCTCCCGGCTTAATCATATCGGAGGTAAGCCAGGAACCCGAGTCGCAATGCATACCTTCGAGCTGCCACTCAATGCCCGGATAGGATGTTGTTATAGTATTGGAATTTTTACAGGTCCCACCACTGGTTATTTTCATAGCCATTTTACTTTGCGGGGTTAAGAAATCTATATAATCCGCATCACAGGACATACCGTTTGTTATGCTTATCTGCATTGCTATTACAGGACCATTTTTCTCTGACGTATAACCATACGCCCAATGATACATATCGCTGGAGGGATCTCTATCGAAAGTTATTGTTCCGCCAGAGCAATCCTTTGCCTGGACAGGTAATGAACTAAGTGATAAAAAAGCTATTAAAAGAGCAAATATGTATTTATACATAATAAAAACCTTTGCGTGTCAGGATTTGTTTAATTTATACTCTTTGTCAACGCCATAATCATCAAACGCTACAATGCTAAGGTTGCTACCGGTAATTGTTTTACCCAGAGAAACTTTTTCACCTGGCGCAAAGACAGATAATTTTTCTTTAATATCGTCACTAACTTTAATGGGCGTTCCGTGTTGTTTAACACTGATGATCGCAAAGTAATAGGGTGTATCGTTCCAGAGGATGGTGTTGCCCTCACTGCTTATCATTTTAATCTGTTGTTCGGCGTTTTCCCTTTTCTCTTTCAGTGCGTCAGGGCGATAAAACATTTTGACCTGGGTATGCAGCGCAATGGATAATGCATTCATACCTTCTTTGGGTGCTTTAGGGATCTCCTGGATATTGATCCAGAAAAGCGATTCTTTGTCTTTTGGTAACGCATTATTAATTTTCAGGATACGCAGGATTTGTTTGTGCTGATCGGCCACTTTAAAAAACGTTGGGCTGGGCACAAAATAGACGTTCTTGTCGTTTTGGTCCTGGTTTTCAATCCATATCTGTCCGCCATATTCCTGAGCGGACTGGTTATCAACCTGTACAGAGATATTCTCTCTTTTTTCATCAAATACATAACGTGTGCTGTTAAGGACAAATGCCGCATGACTTGATGCCGTAAATAAAAACAGTGACGCAGAAAAGAAAAACGTTCTCAGTGTATTGTTCTTAGCCACACTTAATCTCCTGTGCTTTACCCGAATCTTTCTGCAGCGATCGTGAATCGAATTTGCAGTCACCTACAGATATGATCCCTTCATCTTTATCTTCAAGATTCATTAACAGAATCCCGCCGTTGTTGACGTAGCCAATTTCCTGGTTTTCTGCGTTTTTAGCGATACTCCCCATTGGAATAACAAAACCATTACTGCTGATAACTTTGACAATATACGTGTTAATTTTTCTGTATTTCACTTTTTTGTAGATAATGGCATTTTCTGTCGGCGTGACATTAATTGCGTTTTCTGTCAATTCGACGCTTTGTGGCAAGTTGTCGGCATTGACCGTAATGGTGTTATTGTTATAAGCCGTTAACGGTATAACGGCTCGACCTTTTTTATCGCCCGGCATGGAGCCATTAAATCTGACGCCTGGAACATCCTCCATTTGTACAATCGCAATTTCATCATTTTTCACAGGCGTAAAAAGAATACCTGCATCTGGCAACCCGATAATACTTCCGCCAACCTGGAAGGAAGAACTGGAAGTGTTCCCCATTTGCGAATAGCTTGCCGAGGTTTGAACCTCGTCAAACAGATAAGACGCTGAAATCGCGCTTCCTCTGGTGTTGCGTGACTGACTGATGGACGCATTATAGCTCAGGCGTGAATTAACACTTCCCGCAACACCGGTATTGAAATTCGTGCCATTACGGCGATCATAGTTTATGCCAGAGAAGCTGTAGTGCGATTTATCAAACACGCTGAAGGGTACGCTAAGGGATACCCCGGCGTTATAATCACTTTCCATCCCCTGCAGTCTGGAATATCCGGCATTCAGGGAGACTGATATATTATTAAAACTCTTGCTGAGATTTACGTTTGCCCCTACCTCACTGGAAGTGTCCCAGTAATCTTCCTTCCAGGCTGACATGTTTAAGAATACATTCATTTCCGGGAGTTGATAGGTAATAATCGATTCATACCGCTGTTTGGGTCTGTTGTTTAACAGATTGTAATAGCGATAGTTAAAATCCGCGTAGTCAATGTAATTTTCTGAGTTAAAGCGATAACCGATTAACTGTAAATTCGCGTTTTCACCTAAGGCACGGGCATATTTCACCGATGCGCTAAAGCCGTTCATCGTTTTGCCATTATGGTATTTTGCCTGCGACAGGTTGCCACTCATTGCCATGGCACCAAACCAGCCGAAAGAACGGATAAAACCCAGGCCAACGTTGTTATAGTTTTTATCTACCAGTGCAGAGGTATTGAGCGTAAAGGGCTCAAAACCATAATCATAGGTCATCTGCGCGAATAAACTATCATCATCACGCTTGTCACTGTATTGGTCAACTTTACTACCTACCGCGATATTGTAATTGTAATTGCCAGGTTTTAATAAATTGGGCAGCACAGCGACCGGGAATCGCTGTTCTTTTACTGAACCATCCTCTTCATAAATTTTCAAAACAATGTCACCCGAATACACGCCGGTCAGATCGTTAATCACAAAAGGACCCGGCGGGACCACGAACGATTTTAATGTGTATCCGCCTTGTTCGACGGTGACACGGGCATGTGTTCTGGCAATACCATTAATTACCGGGGCATAAGACTGCGAGTCCCAGGGATACATATCCTGATTGGATTTTAACTGTGCGCCATAAAAGGTAAAACCATCGTTCAGGGTATTGTAAGACTGGGTTTTACCAATCAGGATATCTGATTTTATCGATTTTATCGCATGCGTTAACAGCAGGTTATTGCTCTGGAATTTTTCTCCCTGATACGCGTATCCTCTCCCAAGCAGAACCCATTCGCCTATATTGATCTGGCCTTCGATATTGCCGTATGTTGTCCGATCCTGGTCACTTGATTTTGATGTATTGACATCATAGGCGAGTTTGAAACCGGCACTGCCATAATCCCAGGCACCGCCTTCTTTTTTATTATCGATAAAGCCAGCCTGAGGCATCTCGATCGACAACTCCTGCAGGGAAGGATCAAATTTAACCCGACTGTTCTTCTCTTTATCAAGAAGATAGCAGTTGCGTGTGGGGTTAAGATACTGTTTATAGAATTCTTTATTAAGAAAAATGCCTTTTCCCTGTAACCATTTATCCGAAAGACAAATATGCTCTGCATCAGCATTGCTGAGTGTTAGTTCCACAGAGGTCGCTGTTTTAGAACCATTAAAAAGTAGATCGACAACATAGTTCCCCGGGATGTTTTGTCCGGTATTCTTTAGTACTTCTGGTACCTCTTTGCTGCCACCACGGATAAAACTGTAATTGAAATCGTCGGCAAGAACTTCATTCGACCATAAATGAAAAATGATAGCGATACATAATACTTTTATTTTCATTACTTTTCCTTGCCAACATGTACCTTATTTAATTAAGGGAGCCAAGGCTCCCTTTTTATGAAAGATATTTATTTATATGCGATTACATAGCTTGCAGAGGCTGAGAATGGACCAGCAGTAAGAGTGCCAGTGCTTGGTTTGCTCAGCCAGGCACTATAATCGAAGGAGGCGATACCACCTTTGGTGGAATTATAATCTAAAGAGGTTGCACCCGCTTTAATTGCAGCCTCAGCACCCTGTTTGACTGCATTTGTACCGACCAAGTTCATAAATGCGTTAGTGCCACCTGCTGCAGCGTTAGCGATGCCTACATCCGTTAGTGTCGGAGAAGACCAAGAAACATTAGCTTGAGCTTTTGCAAGACAATCAGGCGTTTGAGGAACGAGCTTAAAAGCTACTTGTGCCCCGTTTGCTGCTGTATTTGCAATAGTGCCTAAATTAACAGTGCTAACACTCGTACCACTGCTATCTTTTACACTAACTTCGCAAGTGGCGGTCGAAACAGAACCCGTAAAGTTTACAGTACCAGTGTTTGGCGCAGCCATAGCACTAGACGCTACACCCAGAACCGCCACAATTGCCGAACCTAAAATCAGCTTTTTCATTTTATACTCCATTAGTAATAGGCTTAATTCTAAAGTCAGCTCATAACAATCTTAATGAGCGAGGCAGAATATATTGCCTTGGGAATTCGATGGCAAATCCTAAAATGGCGTTTGTTACTTTCCTATCGGCTTTTTTTATTTGTCATTTCGTTAGTTATATAGTTTCAGTTTTCGTAACTAATTTTTTTATTTTTTGTAAGGGAGATATAAAATAGAGTAAAGATGATAGTGTATTTATCATAATACTCTTTCAGGATATAAGAATAAAAAAGCCCCGTTATTTTATTGACTGATTCTGGTTTTTATTGATTTTTAGTGTTTTAATCTGATAGTTCCCGGGGGATAAAGTGAATAAAGTATATGCAATAAAAAAGAACAGAAAGGGCGAAGCTGTTGTCGTTTCAGAAGTCAGTAGAGGGATAAGGAGGATAAGGAAATGTCAAATAGTACGAACAACCCTGAATGCCTTGCTTATCAGCATGACAGGATTAGTATGTCCTCTATCATCAGAGGCTTCAGTTAGCGTACACAGTATTCCTTACCAGACATATCGCGATTTTGCTGAGAACAAAGGCCTGTTTAAGCCAGGCGCAGAAAACATCCCGCTATATGATAAAAATGGATCTATCGTTACCACGCTAAATAAAGCGCCCATGATAGATTTCAGTTCAACTGACACAAATGGTATTGGAACGTTAGTTGCACCGCAATATATCGTCAGCGTGAAACACAACGTGGGTTATAAACAGGTGAAGTTTGGTTACAGTGACGACACCACCTATAACCTGGTTGAAAGAAATAATCACGAGTGGGATTTCCATCGGCCTCGACTGAATAAAATTGTGACAGAGATTGTGCCTCTTGATATGACCAGTGCGGGGATTGAAAATGGTACATATCAGAATACAGAGCGGTTTCCCGTTTTCTATCGGGTCGGTACGGGAACGCAATATGTCAAAGATGAGAGTGGCAAATTGACACAACTCGCAGGGGGATACTCTTATAAAACAGGAGGAATAGTAAATCCACCATATACTTCTAGCTGGCGTTTTTTCACTATCACAACAGATACCCCTCTTTCCACCTATGGTACTCCTGGGGACAGTGGCTCTCCATTATTTGGCTGGGATGCACAGCAAAACAAATGGGTTGTAGTTGGAGTACTCAATTCTTATGCGGGCTTATGGGGTAAGACTAACTACTATACAGTAATCCCTGTCGGTGACGTGGTTGAAACCATGAAGCTGAACGCTGATGCCCCAATCCATTCACAAAAAAATGAAGGTGATATTCACTGGACTTATGATGACAAAACCGGCGTTGGCGCATTAACCCAGGGGGCGGCCTCATGGTCAATGCATGGTAATCAGGGGGCAACCTGGCCTGCTTCATTGAACAGCGGTAAAGATCTCATCTTCCAGGGGGGCGGCTCTGTGGTGTTAGAAAATACCGTTGACCAGGGGGCAGGGACGCTGACCTTTGATGATGATTACATTATTAAGCCCCTGGATTCTCAGACCTGGAAAGGTGGCGGAATCATTGTTAACGGCGATCATACCGTCGACTGGCAGGTGAACGGTGTTCAGGGTGATAATTTGCATAAGCTCGGTACCGGGACACTGAAAGTGAATGGTACGGGTATCAATCCAGGTGGGCTGAATGTTGGCGAAGGGACGGTGGTTCTGGCACAACGACCGGACATCGATGGCAACGTTCAGGCCTTTAATAATGTCAGTATTGTGAGCGGTCGCCCAACCGTTGTGTTAAGTGATGACAAACAGGTTAATCCCGACAATATCAAATGGGGTTATCGCGGCGGTAAGCTCGACATCAACGGTAACAGCCTCACCTTCCATCAGCTTAACGGCGCGGACGACGGGGCGATCCTGACCAACCGCGGGAAACAGGCCTCCGTCAACCTGGATTTCAATAAAGCAGATGCCACAACGGCAGTTGCCAATATCTGGCACGGCCACTTCACCGGCAATGTTGATGTCAAAAATACCGTTACACCTGGAACGCAGAACGACTTTGTCATGGATGGCGGGATGAACACGCAGGGGAGCTTCACCCAGCAAAATGGCCGCCTGTTTGTCCAGGGGCATCCGGTTATCCATGCAGCCAGCAGCCAGGGCGTGGCGGATAAGCTGAAAGCGCTGGGCGACAACTCTGTCCTCACTCAGCCGGTTTCCTTTACCCAGAGTGACTGGGTGATGTAGCCCCCTGAAACACCAGACAGTAGCTGTATCTCCAGATAAGAGATAGGCTTGAATATATGTCTAACACTAACGCCAATTTTGAGATGACCGGGATCCTGTTAGGGCAAGAAGTCCGTAAACGTAAAACTCCTCAGGAGAAGATCGCCATTATCCAGCAGACGATGGAGCCGGGCATGAATGTCTCCCATGTCGCCCGCCTGCATGGCATCCAGCCCAGCCTGCTGTTTAAGTGGAAGAAGCAATATCAGGAAGGCAGCCTCACCGCCGTTGCGGCCGGAGAAGAAGTTGTTCCAGCTTCTGAGCTTACTGCTGCTCTGAAGCAGGTCCGGGAGCTTCAGCGCCTGCTGGGCAAGAAGACGATGGAAGTTGAGATCCTGAAAGAAGCCGTGGAGTACGCTCAGTCGCGAAAATGGATAGCGCACGCGCCCTTGTTGCCAAAGGACGGGGAATAGCCCTGGTCAGCCGCACCATGGGCGTGTCGCGTGCGCAGCTGTCACTGCGAATTAACCGTTCTGCCGACTGGCAGGACAGGCGCTGTAACCGGCGTGATGACGAAGCAGACGCTGAAATACTGTCAGAGATCCTCGATATCATCAGCGATATGCCCAGTTACGGCTATCGCCGTGTGTGGGGCATCCTGCGTACGCAACGCCGTACAGAGGGACTGCCCCCCGTGAACGCCAAACGGCTTTACCGGCTTATGAGTGAGCATAATCTGCTGTTACTGCATGACAAACCAGAGCGGTCGAAGCGTGAACATAAGGGCAAAATCGCGGTGGCAGAAAGCGATATGCGCTGGTGTTCAGATGGCTTCGAGTTCGGCTGCGACAACGGTGAGAAGCTGCGGGTCACGTTCGCGCTGGACTGCTGCGACAGAGAAGCCATAGACTGGGCAGCGAGCACAGGAGGCTACGACAGTTCGACGGTGCAGGATGTGATGCTGAGGTCGGTGGAAAAGCGCTTCGGCGACGGGCTGCCGACCACACCGGTTCAATGGCTGACGGATAACGGTTCAGCATATACCGCGCATGAAACGCGGAGGTTCGCCAGAGAGCTGAATCTGGAGCCGTGTACAACAGCGGTGAGCAGCCCGCAGAGCAATGGCATGGCCGAACGATTCGTGAAGACGATGAAGGAAGACTATATCGCGTTCATGCCAAAACCAGATGTGAGAACAGCCCTGCGAAACCTTGCAGCAGCGTTCACACATTACAATGAAAACCACCCGCACAGCGCGCTGGGATATCACTCCCCGAGGGAATATCGGCGGCAGCGGACATCGTTAACTTAAGATACAAAAGCTGTCCGGAGATGGCGGGTCAAGATCA
>NZ_JAOWCD010000092.1:0-14459 GCF_030337175.1 Citrobacter sp. Ca225
AGGATTTTTCTCTTCAACCGAACCGGCTGTTTGTGTGAAGTGATTCACATCCGCCGTGTCGATGGAGGCGCATTATAGGGGGTCGACTCAGGAAGACAAGCGGAAAAATGCAGTTTTATTTCAACCGCTCACCTTTTAACCACAATGCTTATTTTTGCTGCTTTTTTATCGCCGATGGCAGATCAGCAAGACTATTTAATACCCAATCTGCCGCATTTTCTGCTTCCGCAGTAATGGGCTTGCCGGTTCGCACTAATACTTTTGTCCCGACTCCTGCCGCAGCCGCAGCCTGCATATCTTCTAATTTGTCGCCCACCATATAAGACGCGGCCATATCAATGTGCAGGAAATCGCGGGCCGAGATAAGCATACCGGGATGCGGCTTACGACAATCACAAACCTGGCGATACTCTTCCACACTGCCTTGCGGGTGGTGTGGACAATAATAGATACCGTCGAGGTCGACATCGCGATCGGCCAGTGACCAGTCCATCCACTCTGTTAATGTTTCAAACTGCGCTTCGGTAAATTTGCCGCGCGCAATCCCTGACTGGTTGGTGACAACTACCAGCGCATAGCCCAGTGTTTTAAGCTCGCGCATAGCATCAATAACACCGTCGATAAATTCGAACTCGTCGATTTCGTGTACGTAGCCGTGATCAACATTAATTGTGCCGTCACGGTCGAGAAAAATAGCGGGTACGGACTTTGCCACCTTTTATAGCTCCTGAATAAGGCATGTGGCGCTAGTATCGCATGTTTCGGCAGGCAAGAAAGTGCTCATCGTAGAAACCCTGATTGATTTAGACGTCTGGATGCCTTAACATCCATTTTGTTGACGGCTTTTGACCGCATCAGACAGACGAAAATGCCACGGTAACTTCATTACGATAATAAATAATCAATGATTAAACTTTCGAATATCACCAAAGTGTTCCATCAGGGGACCCGCACCATTCAGGCGTTGAATAACGTTAGCCTGCATGTTCCTGCCGGACAAATTTATGGCGTTATCGGTGCCTCAGGCGCAGGTAAAAGTACGCTGATCCGCTGTGTAAACCTGCTGGAGCGCCCGACAGAAGGAAGCGTTCAGGTTGGCGGACAGGAACTGACGACGCTATCAGAATCTGAACTGACTAAGGCGCGTCGTCAGATTGGCATGATTTTCCAGCACTTCAACCTGCTGGCCTCCCGAACCGTTTTTGGTAACGTCGCGCTGCCGCTGGAACTCGATAACACCCCAAAAGAAGAAATTAAGCGCCGCGTGACGGAACTGCTCGATCTCGTTGGCCTGGGTGATAAGCACGACAGCTACCCTGCGAATCTGTCTGGTGGTCAGAAACAGCGTGTCGCTATCGCCCGTGCACTGGCAAGTCAGCCAAAAGTGTTGCTGTGTGATGAAGCGACCAGTGCGCTGGACCCAGCCACTACTCGCTCCATTCTTGAACTGCTGAAAGACATTAACCGTCGCCTTGGCCTGACCATTCTACTGATCACGCACGAAATGGACGTGGTGAAACGCATCTGCGACTGCGTAGCCGTCATCAGCAACGGTGAGCTGATTGAGCAAGATACCGTCAGCGAAGTGTTTTCCCACCCGAAAACGCCCCTGGCGCAGAAATTTATTCAGTCCACACTGCATCTGGATATTCCGGAAGATTATCTGGCACGCCTCAAAGCGGAATCGACGACCGACAGCGTCCCGATGTTGCGCATGGAATTCACCGGTCAGTCGGTGGATGCGCCGCTGCTTTCCGAAACAGCGCGCCGCTTTAACGTGAATAACAACATTATTAGCGCGCAGATGGATTACGCCGGCGGCGTGAAGTTCGGCATCATGCTGACTGAAATGCACGGCACACAAGAAGAAACGCAAGCCGCGATCGCCTGGCTGCAGGAACACCATGTAAAAGTAGAGGTACTGGGTTATGTCTGAGCCGATGATGTGGCTGCTGGTTCGTGGCGTCTGGGAAACGCTGGCGATGACCTTCGTATCCGGGTTCTTTGGTTTTGTGATTGGTCTTCCCGTTGGCGTGCTGCTGTACGTCACGCGTCCCGGGCAAATCATTGAGAACGCGAAGCTCTACCGCACACTGTCTGCGGTTGTGAACATCTTCCGTTCGATTCCGTTCATTATTCTGCTGGTATGGATGATTCCGTTCACTCGTGTGATTGTCGGGACATCAATCGGTTTGCAGGCTGCCATTGTTCCGCTCACCGTCGGCGCGGCACCGTTTATCGCCCGTATGGTGGAAAACGCCCTGCTGGAAATCCCGACCGGCCTGATTGAAGCGTCCCGCGCAATGGGCGCAACACCGCTGCAAATTGTACGTAAGGTGCTGCTGCCAGAAGCCCTGCCAGGGCTGGTAAACGCTGCGACAATTACGCTGATTACCCTGGTTGGTTATTCCGCCATGGGCGGTGCCGTGGGTGCGGGCGGCCTTGGACAGATCGGCTATCAGTACGGCTATATTGGATACAATGCTACTGTTATGAATACGGTACTGGTATTACTCGTTGTTCTGGTTTATTTAATTCAGTTCGCGGGCGATCGCATCGTCCGGACTGTGACGCACAAGTAACGTTCTACAAAACACAATTATCACATTAAGGAAATAAGCATGGCGTTCAAATTCAAAACCATTGCGGCAGTCGGCGCCCTGATTGGTTCTCTGGCACTCGTGGGTTGCGGTCAGGATGAAAAAGATCCAAACCACATCAAAGTCGGCGTGATTGTCGGTGCGGAACAGCAGGTAGCTGAAGTCGCACAAAAAGTTGCGAAAGAAAAATACGGTCTGGACGTCGAACTGGTGACCTTCAATGACTACGTTCTGCCGAACGAAGCGCTGAGCAAAGGCGATATCGATGCCAACGCCTTCCAGCACAAACCGTATCTGGATCAGCAGATCAAAGATCGCGGATACAAGCTGGTTGCCGCAGGCAATACCTTCGTTTATCCGATTGCGGGCTACTCTAAAAAAATCAAATCTCTGGATGAGCTTCAGGATGGCGCGCAGGTAGCGGTTCCGAACGATCCAACCAACCTGGGCCGTTCTCTGCTGCTGCTGCAAAAAGTCGGTCTGATCAAACTGAAAGATGGCGTGGGTCTGCTGCCGACCTCACTGGATATCGTCGGGAACCCGAAAAATCTGAAAATTGTTGAACTGGAAGCCCCTCAGTTGCCGCGTTCTCTTGACGATGCGCAAATTGCTCTGGCGGTAATCAACACCACTTATGCCAGCCAGATCAACCTGACGCCGGCGAAAGACGGTATCTTCGTTGAAGATAAAGATTCCCCGTACGTCAACCTGATCGTGACCCGTGAAGATAACAAAGACGCGGAGAACGTGAAGAAATTCGTTCAGGCCTATCAGTCTGACGAAGTTTACGAAGCCGCCAATAAAGTCTTCAACGGTGGTGCTGTTAAGGGCTGGTAATTTTTAGGCGCTTTTCACAATCTGTAATATCATTCAGGACGGGCGTTTGCCCGTCTTGTCATTTATGCAAGCTCCTGATTCAATATGTGACAGTTAGATCATTCATTGAGGAAATATTATGCGTGCTTTACCGATCTGTTTATTGGCACTCATGCTGAGCGGCTGTTCCATGCTAAGCAGATCCCCTGTTGAACCCGTTCAAAGCACCGCAACCCCGCCAAAAGCGGAGCCGGAAAAACCGAAAGCGCCGCGCGCTGTTCCCGTCAGAATTTACACCAATGCTGAAGATCTGGTCGGCAAGCCGTTCCGCGATCTCGGTGAAGTGACCGGTGAATCCTGTCAGGCCTCTAACCAGGACTCTCCGCCGAACATCCCGACAGCACGTAAACGCATGCAGATTAATGCGTCAAAAATGAAAGCCAATGCCGTGTTACTGCATAGCTGTGAAGTCACCAGCGGGACGCCGGGTTGTTATCGTCAGGCTGTCTGCATTGGTTCTGCGCTCAACATCTCGGCTAAATGAGTCATTTTCAGTTTGAGCAAATCGGTGTCATTCGCTCGCCTTACAAAGAGAAGTTCGCCGTTCCCCGCCAGCCAGGGCTGGTAAAAAGCGTCAACGGCGAACTGCACCTGCTGTCTCCTTACAATCAGGCCGATGCGGTACGCGGTCTTGAAGCATTCAGCCACTTATGGGTGATCTTTGTTTTCCATCAGACGATGGAAGGGGGATGGCACCCCACCGTGCGCCCGCCTCGTCTTGGCGGCAATGCGCGGATGGGCGTATTTGCTACGCGCTCAACATTTCGCCCCAATCCCGTCGGCATGTCGCTGGTTGAACTGAAAGGCGTTGTCTGTCAGAAAGATCAGGTCATTCTGCAACTGGGCAGTCTGGATCTGGTTGACGGTACGCCGGTCATCGATATCAAGCCTTACCTGCCGTTCGCGGAATCGCTACCGAATGCGACCGCCAGCTATGCGCAACAGGCACCGCAAGCCGAAATGTCGGTGAGTTTTACCGACGAGATTGAGCAACAGTTTCCCGCGCTGGAAAAACGTTATCCCCTGCTGAAGACGTTTATTCGTGATGTGCTGGCGCAGGATCCGCGTCCTGCCTATCGAAAAGGAGAAGAGACCGGTAAAAATTATGCTGTCTGGCTGCATGATTTCAACGTGCGCTGGCGCGTAACCGAGACGGGTTTTGAAGTCTTTGCGCTTGAACCCCGCTAATTTCACGCCCTTCTCTTTTGACATCCCTTTCTCGCTGGTAAACTGAGTTACTTTTTTTGTGTCAGGCTCACATTGAGCCTGTTCGATCGTTCAACTGGAACCGTAACAACATGCGTACTAGCCAATATCTGCTCTCCACTCTGAAGGAGACACCTGCCGACGCCGAGGTGATCAGCCACCAGCTGATGCTACGCGCCGGGATGATCCGCAAGCTGGCCTCCGGGTTATACACCTGGCTGCCGACCGGCGTGCGCGTCCTGAAAAAAGTTGAGAACATCGTGCGTGAAGAGATGAACAACGCCGGTGCGATCGAGGTGTTAATGCCGGTGGTTCAGCCTTCTGAACTGTGGCAAGAGAGTGGTCGTTGGGAACAGTACGGTCCGGAACTGCTGCGTATTGCTGACCGTGGCGATCGTCCGTTCGTACTTGGCCCAACGCATGAAGAAGTGATCACCGATCTGATTCGTAACGAGCTCAGCTCTTACAAACAGCTGCCGCTGAACTTCTACCAGATTCAGACTAAATTCCGTGACGAAGTGCGTCCGCGTTTCGGCGTGATGCGCTCCCGTGAATTCCTGATGAAAGATGCGTACTCTTTCCATACTTCTCAGGAATCTCTGCAGGAAACTTACGACGCGATGTACGCGGCTTATAGCAAGATCTTCAGCCGCATGGGGCTGGATTTCCGCGCGGTACAGGCTGACACCGGTTCTATCGGCGGTAGCGCCTCGCACGAATTCCAGGTACTGGCACAGAGCGGCGAAGACGATGTGATCTTCTCTGATTCCTCTGACTACGCGGCCAACATTGAATTTGCGGAAGCCGTTGCGCCAAAAGCGCCGCGCGCCGCTGCAACGCAAGAAATGACGCTGGTTGATACGCCGAACGCAAAAACCATCGCCGAGCTGGTTGAGCAGTTTAGTCTGCCAATCGAGAAAACCGTGAAAACCCTGCTGGTGAAAGCCGTGGAAGACAGCAAGTCTCCGCTGGTCGCACTGCTGGTTCGCGGCGATCACGAGCTGAACGAAGTCAAAGCGGAAAAACTGCCGCAGGTTGCCAGCCCGCTGACGTTTGCAACCGAAGAAGAGATCCGCGCGCTGGTGAATGCCGGTCCGGGTTCTTTGGGCCCGGTAAACATGCCAGTGCCGGTGATTATTGACCGTACCGTTGCCGCAATGAGTGATTTCGCGGCAGGCGCTAACGTGGATGGTAAGCATTACTTCGGCATTAACTGGGATCGCGATGTCGCAACCCCGGAAGTCGCTGATATCCGTAACGTCGTCGCCGGCGATCCAAGCCCGGATGGAAAAGGCACGTTGCTGATCAAACGCGGTATCGAAGTCGGTCATATCTTCCAGTTAGGCACCAAGTACTCGGAAGCAATGAAAGCCGCCGTCCAGGGTGAAGATGGCCGCAACCAGATCCTGACCATGGGTTGTTACGGTATCGGGGTCACACGCGTGGTAGCAGCGGCTATTGAGCAGAACTACGACGAGCGCGGGATCGTATGGCCTGACGCTATCGCGCCGTTCCAGGTGGCGATTCTGCCGATGAACATGCACAAGTCCTATCGTGTGCAGGAACTGGCGGAAAAACTGTATGCCGAACTGCGTGCGCAGGGCATCGAAGTGCTGATGGACGACCGTAAAGAGCGCCCAGGCGTGATGTTCGCCGATATGGAGCTGATCGGTATTCCGCACACTATCGTGCTGGGCGACCGTAACCTCGACAACGACGATATTGAATACAAATACCGTCGCAATGGCGAGAAACAGTTGATAAAAACCGGCGACATCGTCAACTATCTGGTTAAACAGATTAAAGGCTGATGTCATAAGAGGCTCTGATTTTCAGGGCCTCTTTTTTACATGGATTGTATAAAATGGCTAAACACACGGCGTATTACCGCCTGTTCCTCCCTTGCCTTCTTTTGCTTTCGGCCTGCACCGTTGACGTCAGCCCACCGAATAAATCCGCCGCCGCCATTGATGCACAATCCAAAAAATGGGCGGTTACATTCCAGCGCCAGAGCTCATTCACGAATAAAGCACTCGTCGAAATTACCGATACCGACCTTAAGCCAGGCGATCTGTTGTTCTCCTCCAGCCTCGGGGTGACCTCATTAGGCATCCGCGCGTTCAGCAATGCTTCCGTAAGCCATGTTGCCGTCTATCTGGGCGATAATGAAGTCGCAGAAACCACCGGCGCTGGGGTACAAATCGTGTCACTCAAACAGGCGATGAAACACAGTGATAAACTTTTTGCCCTGAGAGTCCCGGAGCTGACCCCGCAACAGGCCGCTGAGATCAAAACCTTCGCCTATAAAATCAAAGACAGCGGCTATAACTATCGCGGTATCGTGGAATTCATTCCGTTTATGGTGACTCGCCAGATGTGTTCGCTAAACCCCTTCTCTGCGGATTTCCGGCAACAGTGCGTCAGCGGGCTGGCGAAAGCGCAGTTGAGCGATGCCCGCGAGGGAGAAAAAACGGCGTGGTTTTGCTCCGAATTCGTCACTGATGCGTTTACCAAAGCGGGACATCCGCTAACCCTGGCGCAATCGGGCTGGATCAGCCCTGCTGACCTGATGCACATGCGGGAAGGCGACGTTGCCGCATTTAAGCCAGAAACGCAGCTACGCTATGTCGGTCATTTGAAGTTAGGGATTTATATCAAGACGGGACGTTTTGTAGGACTGACGCGTTAAGCGCGATACACAATAGCAAAACTGCGGGTAAGACGATAACTGTCCAGTCACCCGGACAGCTATCATTGAGTCCATCACTCAGTCGGTGCAGCTCTTACCCGGAATAAATTTAATCTCTTTATCGGCCATCAGCGTTTTCACCGGCTCATGGGTATCCGGATTCGCCTCCAGCGTGAAGTGCCCTTCGACGGACAACAGCACCGGTTTCTCACTGGTGCCACGCGCCGCAAGATAACCGCGTTCCAGTTCTGCGTTACTGGCAACAGAAACCTGCTTTCCGGTTGCGCAGTCGGTAAAGGTCGCGGCATCCGCCATATAGAAATACATGCCACGCATCGCCATTGGCGTTACCGGCAAACTGGATTTCACCGGTTCAAGCGTATAGTTAAACTGTGATTCAACCGGATTGCCTTCCCGATCCAACATCTCCAGCGCTTCGCCTTTCGCGCGATAATAAGACTTCTCACCCTGACTGTCGGTCAGCACCAGTTTATCGGCCGTGCGCGCCCAGGTGCCGTAGGAAGCAAAAGAAGACGGCTCTTCACGCACGCCCTGATAGCGTTCGTTCATT
The DNA here is from genome assembly GCF_030337175.1 of Citrobacter sp. Ca225. Classification (NCBI taxonomy): domain Bacteria; kingdom Pseudomonadati; phylum Pseudomonadota; class Gammaproteobacteria; order Enterobacterales; family Enterobacteriaceae; genus Citrobacter; species Citrobacter sp. Ca225. The sequence goes on from NZ_JAOWCD010000092.1 coordinate 7,943, forward strand.
ACCCATGTGCCATCTTTCTCCAGAAACAGTGAGGTCTCAATACCCTCGCAGTCTGCACAAGGCAGAATGCCCCGCCAGCTTTGCTGCATCGGTTTTAATTCTGCAACCTGAGTCGGCTGGATAACATCAACCTCTGAACGGTTGTTACAGCCAATCAATGCGAAGAGCGTAAATGCCGCCATCGCTGAAAGTAGTGTTTTTTTCACCCTGACTCCCTATCACATTTTATTCCTGCCCGTCAGTCATCACGACGGACTTTACCGCGAAGGGCTTTTACTGAGGATTTCTGCGCCTTCGAGTTTAATCTTCGCTCTTTCGATGCCCGCGTCGGTCGGGTTGCGCGTCGGCTTTTTTGTACTGCGGTGAGCTCTTTTATAACCGCTACCAGTCTGGCAATCGCCGCTTCCCGGTTGAGTTCCTGGTTGCGGTACTCCTGCGCCTTAATAATCATCACGCCATCAGCGGTAATCAGATGATGGCTGGCAGCCAGCAGACGGTCCTTATAATACTCTGGCAGGCTGGAGGCCCGAATGTCAAAACGCAAATGTATCGCCGTTGAGGTCTTATTGACGTGCTGTCCCCCTGCGCCCTGGGCGCGAATGGCGGTGATCTCCAGCTCATCGTCGGGGATCGAGACAGTCCGCGAAATAACGATCATACCGGTTGTTGCCACGGCGTCAGATGAATTTCCAGATTATTCTGAGAATCAGACAGCCAGATCGCCCCGTCCTGAATTGTCGCCTGTAGCGTCATGGTACGGCTCGCAAAGGCGCTAAGCTGGGTCAGTTGTTCATCATCCAGATACCAGACAGTGAGATTCGAAAACTGCGCGCATTTGCTTTGATTCTGCTGCCACCAGATCTGCGCCGCCCGGCTATTGTAGGCAAACAGCGCCACATCAGCAGCCTGCGAACACGCTTTCTTAATACGGCGCTCATCCGGTAGCCCCAGTTCAACCCACAAGTCGATACCCAGATGATCGTTACGCAACCACGCTTCCGGTTCATCCTCTGCGCTTAAGCCACGCGTAAACTGGAGACGCTCATCCGCATACTTAATCCACGCCAGCAGACGCAACATCATTCGTTCCTGGGTTTCAGAGGGGTGACGCGCCAGCGTCAACGCCGCATCAAGAAACTGGTTGCGGTCAAGGTCAGCCACGTTGACGACGGCTTTATAAATTGTCGCTTTAAGCGCCATGGAAAAACTCCTTTCGAATCAGGCAGCCATTGTAGCGAAAAAGGAGCCAAAAGGCTGTCCGGGGATCATCAATCAGGCGCTGATATTGCGTGAATGGCTGTGGTATAGTCACCTTGCTAAACAGAGTTTATCTTCGTAGGCTTAGACTTGCATCCACGGTTAAGTCAGAATGCTGACAGGAGGGCATGTGGAAAAATATTGTGAGTTAATACGCAAGCGGTATGCGGAAATCGCCAGCGGAGACTTAGGGTATATCCCGGATGCGCTGGGTTGCGTATTAAAGGTGCTTAATGAAATGGCGGCAGACAGTGCCCTTTCAGAGTCGGTCAGGGAAAAGGCGGCGTATGCTGCGGCGAACTTACTGGTGAGCGATTATGTCAATGAATGATACATACCAACCCATCAACTGTGATGACTACGACAACCTTGAGCTCGCCTGCCAGCATCATTTATTACTGACGCTGGAACTGAAAGATGGTGAAGTTTTGCAAGCGAAAGCCAACGATTTGGTTTCACGGAAAAACGTGGAATACCTAATCACCGAGGTTGCGGGTGAAACGCGCGAGCTTCGTCTCGATAAAATTGTCAGCTTCAGCCATCCGGAAATCGGTACCGTGGTGGTTAGCGAATCCTGAACCCATATTGCCTGGTGGCGCTGCGCCATCAGGTATTTCCACCGATTTGATCCCACACCAGTCTCACCCCCGACTCCTCACCCGCCGCGCCGTCACGCGTGACAAATACGCCTGCAGCCGCAATCAGCGTTTCGCCGTAAAACAGCAATGGCGTGGTATCTCGTCGCCAGGAAGGTACATTCAACTCCTGCCAGATTTTCTTGAGCTTGCGGCCACCGCTACGGCCAACGATATGCAGCATTCCCGGCGCTTTAAAACGGATACTGACACGCTCATCCTCATGAGGCGCGCGTAATTCGTCCCCCACCAGTAACCGCAGATGGCCCAGCCCGGCAGGCAACGTGAGCGGTAACTGCCAGCGAGGCCAGGGCAGTATTGTCTCACTTTGTCCGACAACAGATTTAATCCACCACAGCTGTCCCTGAAAGCGCCGCACCTCGTACTCGCCGAAACGCAGGCACGGTGACGCATCTTCACGCGCCAGCGCCACCTCCTGCCAGAGACGTTCCAGTCCATCGCGTGAAGGCATCGGCGCATTTTTCGCCGCCAGCCAGCGGCGAAGTAGCGCAGCGCGCCGGACACGGGTCATCGCCATGAGCGGCGTTAACTCCAGCGTGCCGTTATCTGTGGTGCAAGAAGACAGTTCATCGGCAAGCAGTTCATCCAGCAGACTCTCTTGTTCAGCACACAGCGCTGCGCTGCGTGCCGTGGCGTCAGCGAAATGCGGCCAGCGCTGTTGCAGAAGCGGCAGAACCTGCAAACGCAGGAAGTTCCGATCGTAGGCGTCATCCTGATTGCTTTCATCTTCAATCCAGCGAAGCTGATGTTGCCTTGCCCATTGCTCCAGTGCCGCACGGGGTTGCGTCAATAACGGACGAATGAGTAACGTGCCCGCAAACTCAGCACTCTCCGCCATTGCAGACAACCCAGCCGGTCCGCTGCCGCGTTTGAGCGCCAGCAAAAAGGTTTCACACTGATCGTCAAGATGCTGGGCAGTCACCAACACCTCACCGGGCAATAGCGCATCGGCAAATGCCTGATACCGCGCCTGCCGGGCCTGCGCTTCGATTCCCAGCCCGGCGTCCACCAGCGTGACCCGCTCCACCACCAGCGGAACCTGCCATTGCGCGCAGATGGCTTCACAGTGTGCCACCCACTCATCGGCGTGAGCGCTAAGTCCATGATGGATGTGCATGGCGCGAAGCGAGAGAGTCGGTTGTTGCGTCCGCCATTGCACCAGTTGGTGTAAGAGCACGGTAGAGTCCAGACCGCCGCTAAAGGCGACCAGTATCTGTCGGGAAGTGATAAGCGAGGTGTTCAGCGTGAGTGTTGTCATAGCGGTTATTTACAGTGACGTTGCCCGGCACGTTACCGGGCAATCGTCACAATAACAAGCCTTACTGCTCATACAATTCGAGCGGCAGGCCATCCGGGTCTTTAAAAAAGGTGAAGCGCTTGTTGGTGAAGGGATCAATGCGGATGGCTTCACAATTTACGTGATTCGCTTCCAGATGCGCTACCGCATTATCCAGGTTATCCACGCTGAACGCCAGATGGCGCAAGCCACAGGCTTCCGGATGCCCTGGACGCGCCGGCGGGAAAGGAAATGAAAAAAGCTCAATCACATATTGTCCATTCAGCGCCAGATCGCCCTTCCACGAGTCTCGTTCTGCGCGATAGGCTTCGCTCAGCAGCGTAAACCCCAAAATATCGCAATAGAAGGACTTACTCGCGGCATAGTCTGTCGCAATAATCGCAATATGGTGAACCTGTTTTAATCCCAGCATAGTGTCTTCATCTCCGTTATTTATCATCAGCACGTTACCCGCCCGGGAGCGCTGAAGGCAAGTCGTCATGCCGTTTTTAAGACTCGTACGAGGTATACGCCGTCGTCATCCTGTTTCGCCCCGTGAATATCCGTTTCAAAGCCCGGATAACGCTGACCAACAGAACAGAGCATCAGCAGAAAATCGAGTACGGCGCGACTCTGCTCGGTGAGCATTTCTCCCGGCATCAGCAGCGGCACGCCGGGAGGGTATGGCAGGATCATATTCGCCGACACGCGTCCCACCAGTTGATCGAGGGGGACCGTTTCGACTTCGCCTTTGATCTGTCGCTGCCAGGCCTGATGCGGCGTCATGATCATTTCCGGCAATGTATCAAACGCACGCAGCATCAGACCGGAAAGATCGTGTTGGCGGATGAGCTGGTGGATCCCTTGCGCCAGATCCTGAATACGCATGTTGCGATAAAAATCAGGATCTTCTGCATACAGATCTGGCAGCATATTCTTCACGCGCAAATTGAGATCGTAAGAGCGTTTAAATTCGGTCAGTCCACGCAACAGCCCCATTGCCCGGGTTTTATCGATACCAATACTGAAGAGAAACAGCAGATTGTACGGCCCGGTTTTCTCCACCACCACGCCGCGCTCATCAAGGAATTTCGCCACCAGCGCGGCGGGGATCCCCTCGTCACTCATCTCCCCTTGCTCGTTCATACCGGGCGTCAGGATCGTGACTTTTACCGGATCGAGGAACATATGGTCATCGTCGGCATCGGTAAATCCGTGCCAGTCTTCACCGGGTGCCACCGGCCAGCACGCGGCTTCATCAACCTCTTCCGGCTGCCAGATATCAAAGAACCAACCGTCAGACTCTTCACGTAGCCGCTGCACTTCTTTGCGAAAATGTAACGCGCGCTCCACAGAGCGATTGATTAATCGCTTACCGGAATTTCCCCGCAGCATCGCTGCCGCCGTCTCGATGGAGGCGACAATCGGATAACTCGGTGAGGTCGAGGTGTGCATCATAAACGCTTCGTTGAAGGTTTCTTCGTCATAGTCTCCTTTAATATGGATCAGCGACGCCTGCGATAGCGCCGCCAGCATTTTGTGGGTGGATTGCGTTTCGAAAATCACCTTGCCCTGCACCCGTTCACCGCTCATCCCGCTTTTCCCCTGATAAATGGGATGGAAGTGGGTATAGGGCACCCAGGCAGAATCGAAGTGGATAGAGGGGACATCCAGCGTCTGTTTGATCCAGTTAGTGTTATACAGCAGGCCGTCATAGGTCGAGTTAGTGATCACGGCATGAACTGGCCACTGCGCCTGCGCCGTGGTGGCAACTTTGTTCGCAATACTCTCGCGCGTGAACTCACGCTTCGGAATGCCGCCCAGAATACCGAGCGCATTACGCGTTGGTTTCAGCCAAATCGGGACGACGTCGCTCATCATTAACAAATGCGCGAGCGACTTATGGCAGTTACGGTCAATCAACAGCGTACTGCCGGTTGGCGCGGCATACATCCCCACAATTTTGTTTGAGGTGGAGGTGCCGTTAGTCACTGATCTTGACCCGCCATCTCCGGACAGCTTTTGTATCTTAAGTTAACGATGTCCGCTGCCGCCGATATTCCCTCGGGGAGTGATATCCCAGCGCGCTGTGCGGGTGGTTTTCATTGTAATGTGTGAACGCTGCTGCAAGGTTTCGCAGGGCTGTTCTCACATCTGGTTTTGGCATGAACGCGATATAGTCTTCCTTCATCGTCTTCACGAATCGTTCGGCCATGCCATTGCTCTGCGGGCTGCTCACCGCTGTTGTACACGGCTCCAGATTCAGCTCTCTGGCGAACCTCCGCGTTTCATGCGCGGTATATGCTGAACCGTTATCCGTCAGCCATTGAACCGGTGTGGTCGGCAGCCCGTCGCCGAAGCGCTTTTCCACCGACCTCAGCATCACATCCTGCACCGTCGAACTGTCGTAGCCTCCTGTGCTCGCTGCCCAGTCTATGGCTTCTCTGTCGCAGCAGTCCAGCGCGAACGTGACCCGCAGCTTCTCACCGTTGTCGCAGCCGAACTCGAAGCCATCTGAACACCAGCGCATATCGCTTTCTGCCACCGCGATTTTGCCCTTATGTTCACGCTTCGACCGCTCTGGTTTGTCATGCAGTAACAGCAGATTATGCTCACTCATAAGCCGGTAAAGCCGTTTGGCGTTCACGGGGGGCAGTCCCTCTGTACGGCGTTGCGTACGCAGGATGCCCCACACACGGCGATAGCCGTAACTGGGCATATCGCTGATGATATCGAGGATCTCTGACAGTATTTCAGCGTCTGCTTCGTCATCACGCCGGTTACAGCGCCTGTCCTGCCAGTCGGCAGAACGGTTAATTCGCAGTGACAGCTGCGCACGCGACACGCCCATGGTGCGGCTGACCAGGGCTATTCCCCGTCCTTTGGCAACAAGGGCGCGTGCGCTATCCATTTTCGCGACTGAGCGTACTCCACGGCTTCTTTCAGGATCTCAACTTCCATCGTCTTCTTGCCCAGCAGGCGCTGAAGCTCCCGGACCTGCTTCAGAGCAGCAGTAAGCTCAGAAGCTGGAACAACTTCTTCTCCGGCCGCAACGGCGGTGAGGCTGCCTTCCTGATATTGCTTCTTCCACTTAAACAGCAGGCTGGGCTGGATGCCATGCAGGCGGGCGACATGGGAGACATTCATGCCCGGCTCCATCGTCTGCTGGATAATGGCGATCTTCTCCTGAGGAGTTTTACGTTTACGGACTTCTTGCCCTAACAGGATCCCGGTCATCTCAAAATTGGCGTTAGTGTTAGACATATATTCAAGCCTATCTCTTATCTGGAGATACAGCTACTGTCTGGTGTTTCAGGGGGCTACATCA
>NZ_JAOWCD010000093.1:0-23064 GCF_030337175.1 Citrobacter sp. Ca225
CTTGAGACGAAGGGAAGAGATCTGGACGAAGCAGGGAAACGGCTACTGGAAGAGGATTTACGCTCTCCCTGTACTGAAGAAATTGCCGTGTTTCAGGCCTTTTCCAGGGTGATTCGTGAAGCGGGTAAACGGTTTGTTGTCATGGATACTGCCCCTACGGGGCACACGCTTTTACTGCTGGATGCGACCGGGGCTTACCACCGAGAGATTGCCAAAAAAATGGGGAGTAAAGGTCATTTTACTACCCCAATGATGCAGCTTCAGGACCCGGAACGCACCAAAGTTCTGCTGGTTACGCTTCCTGAAACCACACCGGTGCTGGAAGCGGCAAACCTGCAGGCTGACCTCGAGAGAGCGGGGATTCATCCGTGGGGCTGGATTATCAATAACAGCCTTTCCATTGCGGATACGCGTTCTCCGTTGCTTTGCCAGCGTGCTCATCAGGAACGGCCTCAGATTGAGGCTGTTAAGAATCAGCACGCTGACCGTATAGCGCTTGTTCCGGTGCTGGCGTCAGAGCCCGCCGGTATTGAAAAGCTCAGAGAGTTGATGAGTTAATTTTTGGCATATACAGGGCGACAAAGTCGCCCTGTCAGGAGGTTTTATGTTACTGGCAGGCGCTATTTTTGTCCTGACCATTGTTTTGGTTATCTGGCAACCGAAGGGATTAGGGATCGGCTGGAGTGCAATGCTGGGCGCGGGACTGGCTCTGATATCTGGCGTTGTGAATGTGGGAGATATTCCAGTGGTGTGGAATATCGTCTGGAACGCGACGGCGACCTTTATTGCCGTAATTATTATCAGCCTGCTGCTTGATGAGTCCGGTTTTTTCGAATGGGCAGCGCTGCACGTTTCCCGCTGGGGTAACGGTCGTGGACGTTTGCTCTTTACGTATATCGTTCTGCTCGGTGCGGCGGTGGCGGCACTGTTCGCCAACGATGGTGCGGCACTTATTCTAACGCCGATAGTCATCGCCATGCTGCTGGCACTAGGGTTCAGCAAAGGCACCACGCTGGCATTCGTCATGGCTGCGGGTTTTATTGCCGATACGGCCAGCCTGCCGCTTATCGTGTCGAACCTGGTGAATATCGTCTCGGCGGACTTCTTTGGACTGGGCTTCACTGAGTATGCGTCGGTAATGGTGCCGGTGGATATTGCCGCTATTATCGCCACGCTGGTGATGCTGCATCTGTTCTTTCGCAAAGACATTCCGCCAACGTATGACCTGGCTCTGCTGAAAGAACCGGCGAAAGCGATAAAAGATCTGGCAACCTTCAGAACCGGCTGGATAGTCTTAATTCTTCTGCTGGTTGGGTTCTTTGTCCTTGAGCCGCTCGGTATTCCCGTTAGCGCGATTGCGGCTGTTGGAGCTGTGATCCTGTTTGCAGTAGCTAAACGAGGCCATGCTATTAACACTGGCAAAGTGCTGCGCGGTGCGCCATGGCAGATCGTCATCTTCTCATTGGGGATGTACCTGGTGGTCTACGGTCTGCGCAACGCCGGGCTAACCGAATACCTTTCAGGTGTGCTGAACGTACTGGCGGATAAAGGACTCTGGGCTGCGACGCTGGGTACTGGCTTCCTGACGGCTTTCCTGTCTTCCATCATGAACAACATGCCTACTGTGCTGGTTGGCGCTCTTTCTATCGATGGAAGCACTGCAACTGGCGTTATTAAAGAGGCGATGATCTACGCCAACGTGATTGGCTGCGATCTGGGCCCGAAAATTACACCTATTGGTAGCCTGGCAACGCTGCTCTGGCTGCATGTCCTTTCACAGAAGAATATGACCATCACCTGGGGATACTATTTCCGCACCGGGATCGTCATGACTCTGCCTGTGCTGTTTGTAACGCTGGCCGCGCTGGCGCTACGTCTCTCTTTCACTTTGTAATGAGATACTGATATGAGCAACATCACCATTTATCACAACCCGGCCTGCGGCACGTCGCGTAATACGCTGGAGATGATCCGCAACAGCGGTAATGAACCGACCGTTATTCATTACCTTGAAAATCCACCGTCACGCGATGAACTGGTCAAACTTATCGCAGATATGGGGATTACAGTACGGGCGCTGCTGCGTAAAAATGTCGAGCCTTATGAAGAACTGGGGCTTGCCGAAGATAAGTTTACTGACGATCAGTTAATCGATTTTATGCTTCAGCATCCGATCCTGATTAACCGCCCGATTGTGGTGACACCGTTGGGAACGCGCCTTTGCCGCCCTTCCGAAGTGGTACTGGATATTCTTCCGGATGCGCAAAAAGGTGCATTTGCTAAGGAAGACGGCGAGAAAGTTGTTGATGAAACAGGTAAGCGATTGAAATAAACATAAAGGGGGCAGACGCCCCCTTATTCCTGCCTCAAGGCATAAGATCTGAACCTTCTGGCAGAGTACTATTCCCTTCACCAAGTTTCATTTGCAGCAAAACCGTGTCAAGCCAGCGGCCATGTTTGAAACCAATGTCCTTTAATGTGCCTATTTCAGTAAATCCTGCGCGGATATGCAGCGCAACAGAAGCAACGTTAGCGCTGTCACCCACAACAGCAATCATCTGACGATATCCCTGAGATTCGGCCCATTTTAATGCATGATCGAGCAGTGCTTTTCCGACGCCCTGGCGCTGATAAGCCGGATCAATATATATCGAATTTTCAACCGTGAACCGATAAGCATGGCGTTCGCGGTAACGGGAAATATAACAGTAGCCAATGATCGTATCGCCCTGCAGGGCGACATACCATGGGAATCCCCGAGACTGAATGCTCCTCAGTCGGTTAAGCATTTCCTGCATATCCGGAGGTTCGGTTTCGAAGCTACCTGTACCATGCAGAACATGGTGAGCATAGATAGTGCGTATCGCGGTAATGTGCTGTTCTTCAGCTTTGATAATGTGCATCGAATTGCTCCAGTAGTGGTGTTTTACAAACTACCGGAATTCGCGACAGCAAGTTAAGCACTTAAACTTATAATCTGTATAAGCAAAAGTTTGGCTACAGAAGATGGGGCCGCAGCCCCATCTATTAGCCTGCCATTTTTGCCAGCAGAGCCGCACCCACTGGTTCTTCGTTCTGCAGTGGTGTTAATGCAATACGCTTTGCAAACTGCTCTGTAACGTCATTTATCAGCGGCAGTTCGCGACTGGCTCGGGTTACCAGGAACGGTGAGGACGGTTTCGCAGCAGCCAGACTGCTATTGATTACCCATGCCCATGGTTCAATTTCAGCCCGACGCAAATCCTGCTGCAGGTTTGCTGCTTCCAGTACAGGTGTCGTTTCGGCAAGCGTCACGATAATCACCTTCGTCTTCTCCGGGTCCTGCAATTGCATCATTGGTGTCATCACATGGTCATGTGTTTGCCCCATCTGGCGCACCATTTCCCGGTGATAGGCCCCTGTTGCATCCAGTAGCAGAAGCGTATGACCCGTTGGCGCGGTGTCCATAATGACAAAATGATCGTCTGCCTCTTTGATGATCCGCGAGAATGCCTGGAAGACGGCGATCTCTTCAGTACATGGTGAGCGGAGATCTTCCTCCAGCACCGCCAGCCCTTCTGCATCTAACCCTTTCCCCTGATTTTCCAGAACAAAGCGACGATAGCGTTCAGTCTCTACTTTCGGGTCAATACGGCTGACCTGAAGGTTTGGTATCGAGCCATCCAGCGTATAAGACAGATGTGCTGCCGGATCTGACGTCGTCAGATGGACTTTATGGCCGCGTTTTGCCAGAGATACCGCCACCGATGCTGCAACAGCCGTTTTGCCGACCCCGCCTTTACCCATCGTCATTACCAGACCTTTACCTGTCAGGCTGAGTTCATCCACCAGCGAGGCAAGTTTCGGTAAATCCAGAGTGTTCAGCGTGGTAGTTGGGAGAGACATCGAGGCTTCGCTCTCTGTAAATAACCCACGCAGGGCTTCGAGACCGACCAGATTAAATGGCTTCAGATACAGCTGCGAGCGGGGAAGGTTCGCCAGATTCTCTGGCATAGCAAGTAGCGCTTTTTCCTCCCGAGCTAAAATACTTTGCGCCAGCGGATCATTTTCACCCACAAATGGCGGCAACACACCATTAATGGCAAGGTGTTGATGCCGCAAACCGATAGCAGACAGCTCATCATGAGTATGGGAAACCTCTTTCAGTGTCGAAGTCTGGGCGCGGGCAACCAGAACCAGACGCGTGAGTGCAGCATCAGAGAGCGCCTTAACCGCATCTGAGTACTGGTGCTGTTGTTTCTCCAGCCCCACCAGCGGCCCGAGGTTAGCGGCGGCATCGGGGTTCGCTTCCAGATAACCGCTCCAGGCTCCCGGCAGCTCAAGCATGCGGATGGTGTGACCGGTTGGCGCGGTATCAAATACGATATGGTCATATTTTTCCCGCAGCTCATGATTGGTCAGTAGACCGGTAAACTCATCAAACGCAGCGATTTCCGTGGTGCATGAGCCAGAGAGCTGTTCTTCAATACTGCTGACCACATCGGCTGGCATCAGCCCGCGAACCGGGTCGAGTACGCGGTCACGATAAGCCTGTGCTGCAGCCATCGGATCAACTTCCATCGCGGCAAGATTTTCTACGGTGCTGATATCTGTGATTCGGTGGCCGATAGTCTGGCTAAAGACCTGGCCGACATTGGAAGCCGGATCGGTACTCACCAGAAGCGTTCTCTTACCCTGATCGGCCAGCCATACCGCAGTAGCACAGGCCAGAGATGTTTTACCCACGCCACCTTTGCCAGTGAAGAAGATGAACGGGGGAATGTCTTTTAAAAATGGAATATTCATCAGTAATAGCTCCTCTGGAATTAAGGCATACGTGGAATGCTGCAGCAGCGTGGTTGCGTGTTGTCTTCACTCCAGTCCTGAGTAAGCGGAATACCTGACCAACGGGCGATATCTTCACGCGTCGGGAGTTTGCCTGCCATCACGAGCTTCCCATCGAGCAAGGTGACGGGGAGGGACTCCATTCCTGATGTGTTCAGGAACTCTTTGATGACGGGGGTATTCAGGAACTGCTGTGGGTTCTTCGCAAGGCTGTAGCGCTGAATATCAACGCCATTCTTTTTCGCCCATTCGGCGTTGGCGTTCCATTTGACGGCATTGTCGCTGACCACAACGCTGCTGGTTGCGCAGCAGCCTGCTGCTTCAAAGATCTCAATTTTTGACATGGACTGTTTACCTCAGTGTTTAGTCATTTGGCTTTACACTGAGGTAAACGAAGGTGACGGGAAAAAGATGCGCGATTAATTCATTTTTTTGTGGCAGCAGACGGGAGACGTGTCATCCGCCTCAATCTGACAAAGTTCTGTCATCGTTTCTTTCAGGTGCTTTCTGGCCCGAAGCAAACGGGATTTAAACGCCGTAAGCGTGATTCCCAGTTCATCGGCCAGAGACTGCTGGGGACGCCGGTTAAGGTCGGACTCTTCAATCAACCATCGCTCATCTTCGGGTAAAGCCTGTAATGTTTCAGGCAGGCAAATATCCAGCGTTGAGATTGCATCAGGGGATGCGTCTGTTAATGGGGCATCTTCTTCCAGCTCAACAAACTCCCTGGTGGTGCGGTACTCATCAATCAGCAGATTCCTCGCCGCCCGATATAGCCAGGCTCGCGGATTCTCCATCTCGCAGAAACTGTCTGAATGAGCGCGGGCACGCAGGAATAGCTCTTGCAGAAGGTCTGCTGCTTTTTCGCTATCACCTGTCTTCGATGTCAGGAAGCGAGAGAGTTCGGCTTCATGTTGCCGCCATAACGCGCTCATGCAGTTGTTGAATGCCGTTACATCACTCATCCTAGCCCTCAGATTTTGCTCTGATTAACCCGCCGGGAAAGTTCTTCTGCAGACTCTTTACGTTCGCTGTAGCGATCGACGAGATAAGCTGAGCTACCTCTTGTCAGCAGAGTAAATTTCACCAGTTCTTCCATCACATCCACGATGCGGTCGTAATAAGACGATGGTTTCATTCGTCCATCTTCATCAAACTCCTGCCAGGCTTTTGCCACGGAGGACTGATTCGGGATGGTGATCATCCGCATCCAGCGGCCAAGAATGCGCATCTGATTTACGGCATTGAAAGACTGGGAGCCACCGCAGACCTGCATAACGGCCAGCGTCTTACCCTGAGAAGGGCGAACAGCGCCTTCCGAAAGTGGTATCCAGTCAATCTGGGCCTTCATGATGCCGGTCATCGCACCATGGCGTTCAGGTGAGCACCACACCATGCCTTCGGACCAACGAACCAGCTCACGCAGCTCCATGACTTTAGGATGCGAATCAGGCGCATCATCAGGAAGAGGCAAGCCAGAAGGATTGAAGATCCGCACCTCTGCGCCCATGGCAGTCAGCAGCCTTGCAGCTTCCTCAGTTGCCAGTCGGCTGTAGGAACGTTCGCGTACAGAGCCGTACAACATGAGGATACGTGGAGGATGGGGCACGGCAGGAACGCCGAATCTTGCCTCTGTGATTGAGGTGTCGAACAAACCCGAATCAACATTCTTAAGATCACCTGTCATTTTACTTCTCCGTCTTCTGGGGCATGGTGAGGCAGTCGTCAGCTCCTGAGCAGCATTCTTCTGTCAGGAAGGCAATCAGAGCCTCAAGATTTTCATATCGAGCATGGCAAAAGAGCGTTCTGCCCTGACGTTCCTGGCGTACCAGAGAAACTGATATCAGCGATGAGAGATGATGGCTCAGCGTAGAGGCAGGTATGTCGAGCCGCTTCTGCAGTTCGCCAACCGGTAAACCTTCATGTCCGGCTTTAACCAGCTCTCTGTACACGCTCAGTCGCGTAGGATGTCCCAGCTCTTTCAGAGTGTCTGCTGCTTTTGAAAGCTCCATTTGCATCTCATTTCTATATTTCCGGAATTGTAGAAATATACCTAATTTCCTTTCCTGGTAAAAGAGAGGCAATGGTAGATGTCGGCACGCTCAGATTTAACCTACGAACTCTAACGACCGAAACTGTCTCTTAAACTTCTAACACATAAATCAAGTCGCGACATTTCGGACAAACCTTGTCCCCATGCCAGTGAGTATCGCACCAGCAGCATCGCCATTGCCGTATCGTCGTGTTAGTAGGTCGAAGGCGCATTTCTGAAGGCGGGATAGTTTTTGGCGAGGTTTGTTCTGGTACTGTTTGGAGCTTGTTAAATCGACATGTTTTAAGCCGAGCAACATTGTTGATATGCCTCGGTATGTGCACAAACGTTTTTGTAGATGTCAGAGGATTAAACTGAACACCGATCTGCAGTTTGCAGTAAATACAAAGCAATGAATCAAAATCAACCTGTTGAACAGATTCTGGTGTAACCCATTCACCATCTACGGTGACGGCGTGAGTGGCTAAGACGAAGTAATTCATCATGAACTCCGTAACAAATGAAAAAAGCCAGCATGGTTAGCTGGCTTTGTAGATAGAAGGGGGGAAGGAAGCATTACCGACTGTTACAACAGGTTAGGTTTACCGGCATATTTATGCTCTCTTCCTTTTTTTCAATGAACGTACTTCTCCGCGACCAAAGGTTCTGGCATTACCCGGAAGAACCAGACGTGCACAGGCATCGATTTTGGTGATGTAACTTAGCGCCTTAAGTAACCCCTTGTCCTTACTACTGTCACCGCGTTTCAGTTTGCCGAGGCAGCAGTCCTCATAACGCTCTTTGTAAGCGTTGCAGTTGTAGAACATGCCTTTACCTTTAGTAATAGTTTCATTCCAGTATCTCCCGAAAGCATGAGCAATCACGCCATCCTGTTGTGCCTTATTACCATTTAAGATAAATAGCATGTGGTAATGAAATTTACGTTGTGGGCCATATTCCAGTTTCCATACCGTCCCGAGGACATGGCGAAACATTGGATTCTTTTGCATATTGCGAAACAGCTGCTGACGGTGCTTACGGGCATCATCAGCAGTGATATCAGCTTTGTGTTCATTTGCCCATGATAAATCAACCCGCAAGACCAGCAGCCGGGAATGACGCTCCTGCAGATGTCTGATGTAATTCATCACTCCCTTAAGATTTTTAACCGAAGCCCTCTGGTACTTTCTGCATGCTTTTTTAAATCCTGCCTGGCTCACAGTAAACCGGTAATCCTGTATCAGCTTATTCAGCATTTCTGCTGTGGTAACAGTGTCTGCCCCTGCTATTTTCCCGTTATGGACACGCGAATATAAATTGGCGCCAGTAAATAGACGCTGGAAGGTAGCTATACGTGGATTAGCTATTCGTAATTTCATTGCATCTTGTGGCAACATATTAAGATAACGGATGGCATCAAGAATGGTGACTGACTCAGCGCTCTCTTTGTATCCTGAACGGTTATACAGAATAGCGAAAGGTAACTTACGTCCTCTGCTGATAGTTTTAAGACAACTATCCAGTTGTTCTAATCTGAGTCTGAATTCATTGTCATCGGATATGGTGACATAGGGAGTATTATTCTCAATGTGATATTCAGCATGAGATAACAGGAATGATTCTGGTAAGGCCATAATGTATTTCTCTGAGACCGGTCAGCCATTGCTGACCGGCAATGTATTAGTGTGGTTATTGGATGAGTGTCTTTGTCTAATATTCAGTATGAATAGTTATATCAGAGGTAGTGTCTGTGTGATAACAAAGTAGAAGTGTATAACACCTCAATGAGATGGGTATAAAGTGCTTATATGGGGTGATATTGTTTGATGATTGAGTGCATTAATGACCGATTGATAATGCATTAAATACAATAATAAATAAACCGTCTTTATAAATCACATAAAACCCATGAGCAACAAGGCACGCAAGTATAAAAGCATGGTGTAAAGTTAGTGACCTTTTTATCACTATCTTTAATTGTCTTTATGCTCTCGAGTCATTAATGCGGGCTTCTAACCATTCTTTTACTTCACGTTCAATCCAGCGGGAGCTGCGGCCAAACTTTATAGGTTTTGGAAATTTCCCTTGCTGTGCCATTTTATAAAACCACTTATCAGACAGACTGGTCAGCTCGGTAATGAAAACCATATCAACGAACCGGTCTTTATAAATATCAATCTCTTTCATGACTTCTCCAAAAGAATTTAACATGAGGACGCCGGGCGGCATCCTTTCAAATGGATAGGTCAGGTATGTATGGTTTTACATTTCTATGGAGAGTCTCCATAGTGGTTGAAGAGTCATTACTGAAAGCATACAGGGACAGGTTATGGCCTTTCACTATGGCGATAAGGAAACTCTCCTTACATCCCTGTCTAAAAAAAGCTACTTTCTATGTAATTTGTCACTAGTGCTGGACGTTTCATCAAAAAAAACACTACAAAAAAACTACGAAAAATCTACTTATTGACTATGCAATACACTACAATTATTATCAGTATAAAAATAATGGATATGCTGTAAATTGAGTCCGGCATTCAAAGAGGTAAAAGATGACTTTAAGCAAAGGAAAGAATGAGAATTACAGGCTAAAAATAAAAACAAAAAGAGAACTATCCGTTTTTTATTGGTTTGTAATGGAAAATAAACCTATGGTCGATCGCTACCGTTCCTCACCTCTAAAAAACATGAAAAGAATAAATTCAATTTACCGAATGAATATACGGGATGCCTCTTTACTATTATCTGAAATTATCAGTGACTATTATTCAGGTGTCCTTGATGCTATACTTCATTATGAAAGAAAAATAGAAATTTTTCTTGACTCACTTCTTCCAGAATCAGAGTTTGAATGGTTCAGGAAAAATGAGCATGCTTGTTATTTTGTTTGGTTAAGTATTAAAAAATACTATCCTCAGCTATCTTCTGAAATGCTCAATATTCAACAGGAGGTTGCACCACAAAAATTTAGCAATGTGCATTCTCTGGTTGACCTATCAGGTCTTGATAATTTTAGCCAAAAGAATCAGCATGCAATTGCATCGGAACCTTTTCTTTCAGAAATAAACTCGCTGCATGTACATCCCGCATCCCACAAAGAACGTTATAACTCTATCCTGTATTTCATGGATCTAGTTCCATCATACTTCATTGATAAATTATCATTTATAAAAAACATAAGGTCTCAATGGGATGTTAAGTTTAAAGCAAAACGTAAGTTAAATATCCCCGTGGAAAATACAGGTCTATGCCAGTGGGCCTGGGACTATATGAAAAATAAACCATCCATGAGGAAGCGCGTTTACAGTCAAGGCACAGAAGCGCCAGAGGGGGGAATTAAATTATCTGTTGAAGATTATTCACTCTCAATATGTTCTGCTGACGACAAATATGGCATCTGCAATAAGAATATGTCAGAAAGTACGGCACAGGAGGATTACAATAAATCACCTAACAATGACGCCGATAATGACAAGAGTTCAAAGCATGAAAGTGGCATAAAAAAGGTGAGTTATAAAACCATAGACCTTTTTCCGGAAAATGGCAGTTCTCTATCCAGTATTAATAGAATTGGCTGGCATGATGCATTTGAGATCATTCAGCCATCGACACCAAGAGAAACATATTTAGCTATCCATGCAGTCTGGATTTTCTATGTTGGAGGAACCTTCTTGGAACCAGAACTTTATAACCAGTTTAAGCGTGCCAGGGATACATACCTTACCCGTAAAAGAAAAAAAATAAAAATAATCAGAAATAAATTACAGGAGCTGAATTAGTCTGTGGGCAACTGGTGAGCTTATAACTTAGTATAAATTACCCCATAAAAGTGCCTTGAAAGTATTCCAGATCATTTCACATCTATATTACCCACATGAAGCCGTGCCAGTATGTATTACTGGCGCGGCTTCTTCACATTGATCTATTGCACCGATCGATACTCAAGCAGTGATAGTTGCTGACTATTAATAGCGAGAAATCGATCGTTTTATCAATAGAATATAACGATCGATTCCTGGAAACTGATCTGTAGTAACGATTATCCCATTCTCTCTCAAATGCATAGGATCAGGTGGCCTTTTGTACAGCAAAGGGCCATTTTTCGTTTGTAAAACAACAGTAAGGAATCTCTATGTTCAAGGTCACTTCTGCACTCTTTCTCAGTGCAACTTTGTTCACCACCGCTGCGCACGCGACCATTCAGGAACAGCAGTGGGGTAACTGGTTTGGTAATACCAGCGGAATGGAATTTGGTATTAATGCCGACAATGATGTTGGTGAGCACATTACCTTCACTTGCATCGGAGGCCACTTGGGCATCACCTACAGCGTCCCAGCAAAGAACTATTCAATTTCTTCTGGGGCAGGTCTGAAAAAGCCAGGGTTGATCATCAACTCAACCCACTATCAATTAGGCGAAGCTGCATTTATGGCGCTCAAAAACACCAGTGATGAAGGAGTGCTGGAAGTCACTGAAGCCAAAAAACCATTGTCCAAACCGTTCAAAACTGTAGGTCTTCAGGAAGCGCTGAAAGAGGTAACCTGGCAGGACTGCATCAGCCGTTAAGCACCTTCTTCGCCTATTTCTCAAAACAGCACAGTTTGCTGTTTTAACCACTCGTTGCTGGAGTTCAGATACGTCCAGCAGAGCCAACGACAAACGTCCTCAGGGTGTCATCATGACAGAGTTTATTTCACGCTTATTTGTTATCTCAGTGCTTTCATTTCCGGCCCTAAGTTTTGCCATCACCATTCCCGGTAATATTCACCCAGAGCGATACACGTTCTTTCTAACAGATAGAGGCGGTGAAATGCTTCGCGAAATGAACGATGCGGCAGTCAGCGTAAAACTCAACAACAAAGTTGGTTTTAGCGCTGAGGCACAGAGCAAGGCTGCTGCTGCGAACATATCTCCTTTGCTGTACGCAGCATCACCCCTTGAACAGAACTTTATCCGCTACGACAGTAAACCGGTTAAGGCTCTGACTTGTCTCGTAACGACCCGCACTATGCCGGGTCAGAATAAAAATTACACATGGGAGGAAACCTACTGCCTTGATGAAACCGGTGCTGCTTACATCGGCACAAAAGGCTGGCCGTCACGTGCTATCGTCGAAAAGAGTTGCGAGGTGGGTGTCCCCAGTTGTCCTGTATATCTTGGTCTGAACAATGATCCACCGACCATGCGGAATGATGCTGCGCAATATATTCCTTACAACAGCAAACGCGTAAGTAGGAATAAAGAAAGTAACTCTGAGCCAAAACCAGCAGCTGGAGAAATGGTCGCAGAGCAGGACGGTTATGTGGTGAATTATGTAAAAGGTAGCAGTTGTGCTGACAACAAACTGGTTGTTAAAAACACAAGCTCCGGGAAAACCGCCGAAATTGCAGGATTAAATGGTTGCTCTTTTGACCCGAAGAAAAATGCAGTAATTATCTTCCCTCAAAATGAATACGTCGGCGTTTACAGCGGCCCCACAAACGCTTCTGAGGAAATAGCCTCAGTCGATCTCCCCTAATTACTCTTCTAGTCCGGTATAAGCTTCCTGCGATACCGGACGCCTTTTGGATCAACCTATGAAAACTAAAAAATCCCCGGACGATACAACGCCAGATGCAGAATCATTTGGGTTGACCTGGCCCGTTGTTTTCAGCGTCGCAGGCCTCACTCTGCTGAGAAGTAAGTCGGTCGTATGCCAGACAATGGGAGCCAGCCTGATGACCTACAGCCTGATAAGACTCATAAAAAAACTCGCCACGCTTACCTGAAAAGTCCCAATCAGGCAACACGGTTTGTGTTCTAACACCTGTACCAGACGTACTATCACCTTCCGAAGCTCGCCTGGAAGCTAACTCTCGACAAAAGCTGAATCGTTCCTTTATCAAAGGGCTGGCTGCAATAGCAGAGGACAGAATCAATGATGATGCCTTTGTTTTATCGGTGTGCAGCAAAGCGTATGAACGCTTACCTCTGAACATAAGGCGAGTCGTTAAATACGAGTGGTGTCTTCGATACTTCCAGTACAGTAAACCCTTTATTCTGCAGCGATTACAACATCACCAGGCCGAAAAGCTAATACCACCGGCATTACCTGACAGAGAACTCTCGCCACAGCAGAGCCAGCCACCAGCCTCTCCCTGAACATTTCATCTTCCATCCAATGCCACTCTACTGGAGTGGCTTTTATGCCCGTTTTAAAAGGAATCAACTATGACCCGTTTAGCCAGCCGCTTTGGTGCAGTCAACCTTGTTCGTCGTGACCGCCCGTTAACTCGCGACGAACTGGCCCATTATGTGCCCAGTGTCTTCAGCGAAGAAAAGCATGAATCCCGTAGTGATCGCTATACCTACATCCCGACAATTACCCTTCTCGATAACTTGCAACGCGAAGGCTTCCAGCCATTCTTCGCGTGTCAAACCAGAGTCCGCGACCAGAGCAAACGAGAGCATACGAAGCACATGCTGCGCCTGCGTCGTGAAGGCCAGATTACTGGCAAACAGGTTCCCGAAATTATTCTGCTGAACAGCCACGACGGCTCCAGCTCATATCAGATGCTACCGGGGTTATTCAGAGCAGTTTGCCAAAATGGGCTGATTTGCGGTGAGAGTTTTGGCGAAGTACGCGTGCCGCATAAAGGCAACGTAATAGAGAAAGTCATCGAAGGGGCCTACGAAGTACTGGGAATATTTGACCGCGTAGAAGAGAAACGCGATTCCATGCAGTCGCTTTTGTTGCCGCCGCCCGCTCAGCAGGCTATGGCGAAAGCGGCGCTGACATATCGCTTCGGTGAGGAGCACCAACCGGTGACAGAGACGCAGATACTTTCCCCACGCCGCTGGCAGGATGAGAGTAACGACCTGTGGACCACTTATCAGCGCATTCAGGAAAACCTGATTAAAGGCGGGCTATCGGGGAGAACAACCAAAGGAAAGCGCGCCCATACCCGAGCAGTGAAAGGTATTGACGGTGATGTGAAGCTCAACCGGGCCCTCTGGGTGATGGCTGAGAATATGCTGCAGCTTGCTTCATGATCTCTTCCACTATTTTCCCTTAACGCCTTTCCGAAGATTCGGAAGGGCTTTTCTTTCTAAGGAGCAACCATGTCTACGATCAATTTATCCCCGGTATTTCCTGCAAACGAGCAGCGAGTCATCCAGCGAGCATTACGTCTGCTGGAGAAATACCAGCGTCAACCGAGTGAGTCATTTACCTCTGCCAGCCTTACAAAAACCTGGCTGCAACTGCAGATGGCTCACCTGGAGCGGGAAGTCTTCATTGTAATGTATCTCGACAATCAGCATTGCCTGCTAGAGCGGGAAACACTGTTTACCGGCACGCTCAGCCATACCGAAGTGCATCCCCGCGAAGTGGTTAAATCAGCCCTGAAACATAACGCTGCTGCGGTCATTTTGGCGCATAACCACCCGTCCGGCACGACAGAAATCAGCCAGCAGGATAAACATGTCACTCAGCGAATTGCTAAAGCCTTGGCTCTGGTGGAAGTGCGTGTGCTGGATCATCTTGTGGTCGGGAACGAAGTGGTGTCTTTTGCTGAATGTGGCTTGTTATGAGGTGCAGAATGAAAATCATCAGTAAGCGCCAGGCGATGCATATTTATCGTCAGCATCCCGAATCCAGGCTATCTGCCTTCTGTACAGGTCACTACCAGTGGCATGGCAGTGTATGCCATTACTATGGATATGAAGTTCAGCATATCAGCGGCGTACTCGCTGTTTTTGTTGAACGTCGTCAGGACCGGGCAGGTCCGTACGCTATTCTTCGCTGCGTGACGGTGAACTAATCATCCCACTCAATCATTGAGGAGTATATTAATGCAGTCGACCACCATATCCGGCACATCGGCGAAGAACACATCCTGCCTTCAGTGGGGATTAAAACGTAATATCACGCCGTGCTTCGGCGCTCGTCTGGTACAGGAAGGCAAGCGCCTATACTTTTTGGCTGACCGGGCAGGATTTAATGGCTCATTCAGTGACGCAGAAGCATTGAGTCTGGACCAAGCGTTTCCACTAATGGTGAAACAGCTTGAGCGGATGCTGACAACTGGCGAGCTTGATCCTCACAACCAGCACTGCGTCACACTGCATCACAATGGACTTACTTGTGAAGCTGACACTCTCGGCTCTTATGGCTACGTTTATATCGCCATTTATCCCCATCAGCTATAACCAGTTAACACCTTCCTCTACTTTTATCAGGGAATCAACTCATGCATATTTCGACTGTACCGAAAACAGTGACGGTTTCGTCACGCCTGTCTCCTGTCCAAGTTTGGCAAAAACTATTAACGTATATTTTAGAGCATCATTACGGCCTCACGATCAACGACACACCGTTCAGTAACGATACGACGATTCAGGAACATATAGAGGCGGGAGTGAATCTTACTGATGCTGTTAATTTCCTTGTGGAACGATTCGAGCTTGTGCGCATTGACCAGAAGAGTTTCTCCTGGCAGGATCAAGAACCTTGGATAACATCTTTGGATGTTCATCGGGCACAGTCCAACCTTGGCTTGAAACGCCCATAAATCAGCCAACTGATCCTTAAGGAAAACATGTGGGGGCATAATCGGGGGCACATCAGTAAAGCGCATAGGAAAATAATCAATAAATTCAACATGATTAACCACCAAATGCGACTCCTGTGATCTCCGCCAAAATATCATGCCCTATTCCCGCTTCAGAAAGCCTAAAAACGCCTTCTACATTCGAGTTTCGCGCGGTTTTCATCGCGTCTCTTACAACACCATCACCATCTCGTGCCACGCCATCCCGCCGTGATCGGATTCAGACGGTTTGACGTAGCGGTAGCCAAAGTGAGCATAAAGATCGACATGACGATCTTTGCACATCAGGTGAATCGTCTTTTTGTGCATCGCTTTCATCCGCGCCACAAATTCACGCATCATCAGTGAAGAATAGCCTTTCCCCTGAAAATCCGGGTGCACTACCACCGACATAATCACCGCATTGGGCGCATCCGGATCGTGGCCTACCAGTTCCTTAAAAGCCTCGTCAGACATCACCACTTCCCAGGCGCAACCGGCATTAATAAAGCCAGCCACCTCGCTGTTTAACTCCATGCACATAAATCCCTGCGGATAGCGCTGGATACGGGTAGCAATCTTTTCCGGGTTGCCGCTTCATCGCCTTCATAGGCGAGCGTTTCAATCTCATAACAGCGGTCAACATCGGCGGGCGTGGCCTGACGGAATAGCGGAGTGGGCATGCGTTTACCTTTTTTTGAATCAACTGGACTGCCTCATCATACCCGCAGATAACACGGTTTACGCTGATGGTATTCACATGAAAATGAAAGGGATGCACAAAGCCCGGCGTGATGTTATTCGCCGGACCATTTGCGGATGTGCGAGCAGATTGACGCATTGCGTCATGAAATCAGCTAGCCGGGTAGTCCAGATACCCTTCTTTCCCGCCACCAAAGAACGTCTCTTTAATTGGCGCATTCAGCGGCAAGTCATTTTTTAGTCGATGCGGCAGATCCGGGTTGGCAATAAACGGACGACCAAAACCGATCAGATCGGCCCAGCCGTTCGCCAGCGCCTCTTCAGCACGGGCTTTGGTGTATTTACCGGAGTAAATCAACGTGCCGTGGAAGATAATACGCAGCGCTTCTTTAAACGCGGCAGGCATGACCGGCGCATCTTCCCAGTCCGCTTCGGCGATATGAATATAGGCAATGCCTAGCTCGTTCAGCACGCTGGCTGCCGCCAGATAGGTCGCTTCCGGGGTATCATCTTTTGACCCCATCAGCGTGGTCAGCGGAGCGAGACGAATACCCACGCGCTCTTTACCAATTGCCGCAGAGACCGCCGTCACCACCTCCCGCATAAAGCGCAGACGGTTTTGCAGCGAGCCGCCGTATTCGTCGTCACGCAGGTTGGCCTGCGAGTCAATGAACTGATTGATCAGATAGCCGTTCGCCCCATGCAGTTCAATGCCGTCAAATCCTGCAGCGATAGCATTACGCGCCGCCTGAGCATAGTCATTGACAATAGCCGGGATCTCTTCCAGCGTCAGGGCGCGCGGCATGTCATGCTGCACCATCTCGCCGACGCCATTTTCCGGGCCGCGCCCTTTCACATCGACAAAGACTTTCACCCCTGGCGCCTGAATGGCAGAAGAAGAGACCGGCACGGCGCCGCCAGGTTGCAGAACGGTGTGTGAAACACGACCGACGTGCCACAACTGAGCGAAGATTTTACCGCCCGCCTTGTGCACGGCGTCGGTGACTTTTTTCCAGCCAGCAATCTGTGTATCGGAATAGATACCCGGCGTCCAGGCATAGCCCTGACCCTGCTGGCTGATTTGCGTGCCTTCGCTAATGATAAGCCCCGCGCTGGCACGCTGCGCGTAATAGTCCGCCATCATGTCAGTCGCGACGTCGCCTGCCCCGGCGCGAGAACGCGTCATCGGCGGCATAACAATCCGGTTTTTTAACGGCAAGGCATTCAGCGCATAGTGATCGAATAACATAATGGGTTTCCCTCGCGATTAGTTATACAGTTCTGCACTCATAGTGACGGTATTGCCCATGCGAGCGCTGGTGATTTTGTATTCAGAGGCGTTCATCTCTTTCGCTTTTTGCGCAATCACTGCTTCAGCAGAATCCAGCGTGGTGCCAGACGCCGTAACGCTCTGTGCAGAGGCGCTAAAGGTCATAGCAGAGAACAGAGAAGCAGTAATAACAGCGATAATGGTTTTCATGTTTAATCCCAGAGTAAATTGATTGGTTGGCGTTGAATAACGCGTTGGGAGAAGAATACGCTGACGACCTGATGACATAAATGATACAAATGGCAATAGACTATTGCGTTTTTGTTCACAATAAGAGGAGAACGGATCGCCAGTGATTTTGGCTCTGCGCGTTTGACCTGCCATCAGACAAACCACTGCGCTTTGAAGAAGGCCACTATGGCGAGATACAGATTCAGGGCTTTACCCGATCTGAGGAAGCGAACGGGATCGATAAAAGCAAAGACTTAACGCAACAGGTAGGGTAATGATTTCAGCAATACTCCAGCCTGTTACGCCAAAGTCGTTTTGTCCTGCGAAATATCTTAACGATATCGATCATCAGGATTGTTTTTTTACCTTCAAAGAAAACTGTTTCGGTGTTATGCCAAAGAACTCTTTAAAGTTACGAATAAAGTATGAAGTACTGGTATAGCCCACTTCATTGGCAATACTGTTAATATGCTTCTCAGTCGTGGTGATGAGTTTCGCCGCCTGATGCATGCGAATATCCAACACCAGCGTATTAAAATTATTACTCTCTTTCTCCAGCTTTTTACGAATCGACACCTCCGACATATGTAAAATGTTCGCCAGATCTGCCAGCCTCCACGATTTAGAGAGATCGGCTTCAATGATTGACTTCAGTCGTTCAGTAAAGGTGGTATCCGTTGATACCGACAAGGAATAAACTAAGGATTCTATATCCCTCATTTTAGAAAGAAGATAGGTTATTTTATAAACTTGTCGGTGTTGTGGGACATCGCTTCCAATTAATCGCTTGAAGATTTTTGTATCTGTTTCATCAACAGGACAGGTAAATATTTTACGCCGCGTCTGGTTGACTCTTTGCGGATCTAACAACAGCGGTTCCATCACCTTACAGATACAACTCAATACATCACTATCAACGTGATAGAGCTCATAAGGAACCCCTTTACCTAGCACTTTTAATGCAACATCAATCACTGTGTTTTTTTCGATATAACAAAGTGATTCAGGGGGTACATTAAAGGACTGCCCATCTTTCGTTTTTATAAGCAGTTGCGCATCCCGTAGATAGATAATCGCACAGTTATAAAAACGTATCTTTTTCAGCACCAACAGATTGTTGTGTGCATAGCTTTCCTTAGCCGGAAAATTAAGGGTACTTAAAGCACTTTGACTATTCATACAGTCACCCCCATGCTTTGTATGCATATAATTTCATGGGTTATCAGCCATGTAAATTCGGAATTTTTTAATTAACGAAATAGTTTATAATTTTAATTATTACTTTTTTAACTATGCATTTCTTTAAAATACATAGCGTTACCCAGTGGCTTTGGTGATGTAGTTAACAATTTTAATATTTTCAACAGGAAATTACACGTAGAAACAGCAATCAGGTATTTGACACCAGAAAAAAATCATTAAGCAGCAGCGGCAGTTTTCTGGTGGACTCCGCGCCGAGTTTAATTTTTATCTCGCGTATCCTATAATAAATAGTATTTTCCTTTAGCTGTGTTAACGTCGCGATCTCCCTGACTTTCTTCCTTTTAAAAAAGTACAAATAGACAATTTTTCGTTCATCCTCCGTAAAGTCGTTGAACACAGAAACAGGCGAAGGTCTGCTGCTTGTCAGGACTCGCAGTTTCTTACAACGGTACGCAATCTGATCGAGGGACAGACACGTCACCGGGAGTTTCTCCATAAGAAAACTGTAAGCAAAGTAATCGTCCTTGTCGCAGACCAGATATATTTTATTATATTTATTAAGCACATCATGATCAGATTCAATCTCTCTGTACTCATGACATTTAATATCTGGATCATCATTAGAGAGCAATGACAACCCATAATTAAAATAGGCATTTTTACTTGCCAACAAAAAAGCAACCGACATAAGAACTCTTAGTTATCAAATGTATTAGACACCTTAACCAAAAGGGACTATAAAGTATGAAAAGTGCAAAAACCACCCTAAAAAATAACCCATTGCGATAAAATTATGCACACTAACTTGTTGCGTAAATGGATTTAATTCTCACTCACATTTAATCCATAAAAAAGCCTGAACTATAGGTTCAGGCTTTTACTGACTCACCTGTTAAAATCAGAATGAATAACGGATATTGGCGTTAATTGCCTTATCGATATCGTAATGACCGAAGGCCGAACGCTCTATATTAAGACTAATCCTGGTGTTTTCTTTAATTCTGGCATTAACACCTAAACTGAAGTTAACACGGCTATCTTTACCATTCTTAATATGAGTTTCCCCGGCAAAATCATGAACAACCGTCTCTGCCGGTTTAAACAGGTCATACTGATAATGAACGCCCGCCAGCGCCGTCAGTTCCCAGTCTTTCCCTCTGAACGTTTTTCCGGATTCCACCCCCGTACGACCAATCAACGGATTCTCCTGCTTACGCTGCATACGGATGTCTGAACCTGCAGACTGCCAGTCAAACCGGGTTCCTGACACTGAGCCATAAACCAGTTCCGTCTGCGGCTGGATAAAAGTTTCGCCGGGTAGCGAGAAGCGCCAGCCGGTTTCTGCACCCAGATACCAGGAGTGCGAGCGGTAATCCTGCTCCGGCATTCCGGTTTCACTCGCCGAATAGTGGTTGTCGTGGCGAACATATTTACCGATGGCATCCACATACAGCCCGGAGTCAAACATCGCGGAAGCATAAAGACCGATACCGGTTGATTTTGTCTGACCGGACCAGCCATCGCCATGGCTGTTACTGTGAGTGAACGTTGCCGTCACACCGGTAAACAGGTCACCACCGTCAAACGCGTGCTTTCTGTCAGCGCCAGCCTGCAGGTGAGTCCAGCTGTCTGAATAACCCGCATCTGCGGAACCGGTACCGCTGAAGACTCGCGCCCACGCCCCGGTTTCACCGTGGGTGTTGCGCAGGTCGCCCATGCGATAGTTCAGGTTGTTCATCTCCGTCAGGAAGTTTTTAAATCCCGTATTCATAATGGCTTTACTGGCCTGCACCGCCGCATTGTCCTGCTGCACGTCAAACCCTTCCAGTCGCCATTGTTTGCTGTTCCCGCTCTCCACGATACCCATCTGCGGCGTGAAGGTATGAACACCCGCGCGCTGTGTCACCGGTTTGAGCGTGAACACATCGGCAGCCGTCGCTTTCGGTGCCGTCACTAACGCGACGGGTGATGTTTCCTTACTCACTGAATCCACAGACGGGACAACAACCAGCGCATTGTTTTTACCGGTCAGCGACTGCTTAACCGTTACCGTATCTGCCGTTTTACCGTCAGTGTTCATGATGAACTGGCTGTTGCTGGCCGTCAGAGTATCCACCGTCAGAGAACCCGCTGCGCCGGCATTGCCAAAGCGCACCTGTGAACCTTTCAGGTCGAGAGATTTCACCACGGACTGCCCGCTCGCCTGCCAGAGGGTATTCGTCATCACCGCGCCTGCCAGTGGCGCACTCAGGTTGCCACCATAAGCTGTGAACAGATCCTTACTGGCATCCTCTGCCGTACCTATATTCAGGCTGGCGGCAGCATCCGCCTTGATATTGCCTGTTATTACGCTACCCGCGCCGACATTCAGCGTGGTGCCCTGCCCGTCAAGACGCCAGCGCTCAGCCGAGTACGTTCCGGTTAACAGCGAAAGCGTTGATCCTGTACCGGCAGTCACTTCACTGTCAGAAACCAGCCCCGACGTTGCCGTCAGCTTCGCGCCATCTGCCAGTGACAGCGGCGAGTGGCTGAAACGGCTGAACTGGCTGAGAACGGCATCACTGGACGCCACGGTCACCGAACTGTCTGCGCTGTCAATCCCGCCGGTAAAGTGTTCATTAATGTTGAGGGTGGAGCCGTTCTTCAGCTGTACGCGTCCGGTGAAACGGCTCTGATCGGCGTCGTTTGTCGCTTTTGACTGCCCGAATGACGGCGTGGTTTTCACCCCGTTCCCGTCATTGAGGTCGATATAGAGGTTTTCACTGCCCAGCGTTACGGTGGAATGGTCGGCATTAATATGTGTATTAAGGCTGGCATTCCTCGCCAGACTGAAATCAGCGTTATGCAGGTTAAGCTGCTTCAGGCTGAACTGGCGGGTCTCCCAGTCACTCTGGGTGATCTTGACCCGCCATCTCCGGACAGCTTTTGTATCTTAAGTTAACGATGTCCGCTGCCGCCGATATTCCCTCGGGGAGTGATATCCCAGCGCGCTGTGCGGGTGGTTTTCATTGTAATGTGTGAACGCTGCTGCAAGGTTTCGCAGGGCTGTTCTCACATCTGGTTTTGGCATGAACGCGATATAGTCTTCCTTCATCGTCTTCACGAATCGTTCGGCCATGCCATTGCTCTGCGGGCTGCTCACCGCTGTTGTACACGGCTCCAGATTCAGCTCTCTGGCGAACCTCCGCGTTTCATGCGCGGTATATGCTGAACCGTTATCCGTCAGCCATTGAACCGGTGTGGTCGGCAGCCCGTCGCCGAAGCGCTTTTCCACCGACCTCAGCATCACATCCTGCACCGTCGAACTGTCGTAGCCTCCTGTGCTCGCTGCCCAGTCTATGGCTTCTCTGTCGCAGCAGTCCAGCGCGAACGTGACCCGCAGCTTCTCACCGTTGTCGCAGCCGAACTCGAAGCCATCTGAACACCAGCGCATATCGCTTTCTGCCACCGCGATTTTGCCCTTATGTTCACGCTTCGACCGCTCTGGTTTGTCATGCAGTAACAGCAGATTATGCTCACTCATAAGCCGGTAAAGCCGTTTGGCGTTCACGGGGGGCAGTCCCTCTGTACGGCGTTGCGTACGCAGGATGCCCCACACACGGCGATAGCCGTAACTGGGCATATCGCTGATGATATCGAGGATCTCTGACAGTATTTCAGCGTCTGCTTCGTCATCACGCCGGTTACAGCGCCTGTCCTGCCAGTCGGCAGAACGGTTAATTCGCAGTGACAGCTGCGCACGCGACACGCCCATGGTGCGGCTGACCAGGGCTATTCCCCGTCCTTTGGCAACAAGGGCGCGTGCGCTATCCATTTTCGCGACTGAGCGTACTCCACGGCTTCTTTCAGGATCTCAACTTCCATCGTCTTCTTGCCCAGCAGGCGCTGAAGCTCCCGGACCTGCTTCAGAGCAGCAGTAAGCTCAGAAGCTGGAACAACTTCTTCTCCGGCCGCAACGGCGGTGAGGCTGCCTTCCTGATATTGCTTCTTCCACTTAAACAGCAGGCTGGGCTGGATGCCATGCAGGCGGGCGACATGGGAGACATTCATGCCCGGCTCCATCGTCTGCTGGATAATGGCGATCTTCTCCTGAGGAGTTTTACGTTTACGGACTTCTTGCCCTAACAGGATCCCGGTCATCTCAAAATTGGCGTTAGTGTTAGACATATATTCAAGCCTATCTCTTATCTGGAGATACAGCTACTGTCTGGTGTTTCAGGGGGCTACATCA
>NZ_JAOWCD010000094.1:0-5324 GCF_030337175.1 Citrobacter sp. Ca225
ACACCAACCATATTGACTGGCTGTAGTAATAGGGTATCTGTCGGTAGCTCAGATAAACCGGCAGGAAGATTTGCCAGTGCCTCCTGCTCACGTTGCCATATCGCAGCGGCCAGGGCGTCATGTTCAGCTTCGGCTTTAGGCAGCACACCATTAATCACCAGGTATTGGTTTTTCAGGCCAATTGCAGCCAGTTCTTCATGGGTGCGGGCGACTTCCTGCAGCGTCGATTTTTGCAGTCGTGCAACCAGAACCATGCGGGTACGTTCAGGATCGGATAACGCCTCTACTGCATGAGCATACTGCTCACGCTGCTTTTCCAGCCCGGCCATTGGGCCAAGACAGGAAGCACCATCTGGATTACTTTCAATGAAGCTACTCCAGGCACCGGGAAGCTCGAGAAGGCGAATCGTGTGGCCCGTCGGCGCTGTATCAAAAATGATGTGATCGAAGCGGGTCAGCAGGGTAGCGTCTGTCAATAAGCCGGTGAACTCGTCAAACGCCGCAATCTCAGTGGTACAGGCTCCTGAAAGCTGCTCGCTGATACTGTTAACAACGTCATCTGGCAGAAGACCTTTGATAGGATCAACAATTCTGGCGCGGTATTGCTGGGCGGCTTCCTGCGGGTCAATCTCCAGAGCAGAAAGCCCAGGAACTGCTGTCACAGGGCGAATGTTGTTACCGATAGCTTGGTCGAATACCTGGCCGACATTCGAGGCAGGATCGGTACTGACCAGCAAAACCTGCTTACCCTGTTCGGCAAGGCGGATAGCCGTCGCGCAGGAAATAGAAGTTTTTCCTACGCCTCCCTTGCCAGTAAAAAACAGGTAAGGCGGGATATTCTGTAAGAATTTCATATGTCCTCCTGACATATTCAGCAACAGGAAGTATTACCACCACAGCAGCTGGTGGGAGCTAACCCTACCTTCTCCAGCGGAATACCGAACCAGCGAGCCAGCTCAGCACGTTTTGGGTATCGCCCTGCCATCACAGTTTCACCGTCCAACAGCAGTAGCGGAAGCCCTTCTGCTCCAGATGCTTCGAGAAATGCTTTCGCTTTCTCATTCTGAACAAAGCTCATGGGCTGCTGCGCTAGGTTGTAACGTTCAACCTGTACGCCACGTCCTTTCAGCCACTGCACATCAGCAGAAAAATCAACCAGAATCTGATCGACATCTGAGCCACATACGCCGGTACTGCAGCACATTGCCGGGTCAAACACCGTTAACGTCTTCATTCTAAATACCTCACATTCGTAAAAGCATATATGTCCAGGCAAATTTTTTAGATGCAAACAGCCTTACCGCTACCAGAGCAGTTTGCCGATGCCAGCTTACGGGCGATGGCCTGTACGTCGTCCTGTTGGCTTAACCAGGCCTGCTCAATCACCTGAGCGGCCCAGGAAGGAATATGCGGGGATAAGCGATAATGAACCCATTTCCCCTGCTTACGATCCAGCAATAGACCACTTTCCCGAAGCATCGCCAGATGGCGGGAGATCTTGGGCTGTGACTGTTCCAGTGCCGTACAGAGATCGCACACGCACAGCTCTCCCATCTCCCTGAGCAGCAACACAATGCCCAAGCGGGTTTCATCGGAGAGGTTTTTGAAGAGTTGTAGAGATGATAATTGTGGCATAAGTCCCCCCGGCTATTGTTTCGCAATATCTCGCTGTAACCGTACAGTGTCAAATTATATTTGAATTTCCATATATGAATAAAGCAAGACTTCTCACTGACCCTGTGAGGGTTATACCGTCGGTTACAGTAAGGAACTCAGCAAGGAGGCTTTAAGCTATTTCCCTTTGGATTCAGTAAACTGGAGAGTTTTAAGTATGAAGTGTCATGGAGCGGGCGAAGGGAATCGAAGTATCGAAGACAACTCACCGTTAACCATTTGTTTCTTAAAAGATGATGAATCCTTATGGTTACAGTTATGGTTACACGTTGAGTGATCTTTGGTCAAGGCCGGATACATGTAATATTCCCACAAAAAGAATAGAACAAAGGTTAGAACATCTGGAAGGGTCTCAATGTTTCAACTTCAAGGGGTAGCCTCCCTCGTTTCAGGGCAAAATCAAGGAAGGCTACGGGGACAATACGAGAGAGTAAACTATTAGATAGACGCTCAGATTTTTGTGGGAGATTTTAGAAAAAGGCTGTAAGCATCACTCACCGCCACCAAGCACTGCCGCCAACCGCATAATGAAAACCTGTCAGCACCAGAGCTACAGCAATGGCTACAAATAAAAGGATACCGCACATACCTGACAGCCTATTGAAAACAATGCGATACACTATGCCGGCAATGAACAATATTCCGGCGGCCCACCAAAACGCCTTAACAGCCCGACCAACTGCGTAATAGGTAGACCACGAGATACCACCGTATATATAACCAGCCATACATCCCATAGCCAATAGTAGCGCAGCCATAACAATGAACGACCCCATACCTCTTACCATAATGATTTTCCTAAAGTAATCCATTCAGAGACTGAGGGTAGGATAGCCTGATTGCAGCCTTTGTGTTGATCGTTTGTCTCGATCGGTAACATGAAATTGATCGCTCATATCTATGGAGATCGATAGCTATCATAGATTCAGTGTTCGGGCATACCAGACGCTGCTGCGAGAAATCATGGATAACCCTTGGGATTTCGTCAGGTGACCGTTAAGCACGGCCCTGTAGATGCGCTCAGGTTTCCTACCGTCAACACATTTACCAATCTTGTTAAGGGTCTGCATAGCTTCCCTGTAGTCGTCCTTATGACGTTCCAATAGCTCAGCTTCAGCGTGATAGCCAAGTTCGACCATCTTATTAGCAACGACCGTGGCAACTTCAGGCATCTCAAGGATAGCCTCAAAGGCCGCATAGACCATGTCCTCGAAATCTTCAGAGACCCATCCGGCATACTTGAGGGTTGCCTGTTTGTCTGCGTAGGTTATGCTTTCAATACCAATCTTCTCGACGTGCATTTTTTGCATGTCGGCGAGCCTCTTTGTTACCTTGCCGCGCCACTGAGAGGGTAGCTTATTGTTTGGTAATCCGAGGATTTTCCATATTTCTGTAAGGTTCCACATGCCAGACTCATTAGACTTAAAGCTGTGGCCTTCAATAGTAATAATATGACCTGCATGTTTATGTTTATTATTCATTGCTTGGTTACCTTTTAAATATGCACCCTAAACCGAACCCTACGGCCCCACTCAAAGTCCCCAAGCGAAGGGAGACCAGCAGGACAAAGGATACACACTTAGAATGTCTTTGAGATTAATAGGAATGGTTTCATGTGGAGACACTGAACGTTTTTTCAAATTGAAGCAACTAATGAAGTAGATAACGCTAAGTTCTCTTAATGTTCTTCTTTAAGTTCTTATTATTATCTTGTGTAAACAAGTAATATAACTCTAAGGTCTTTAAGTAATACTTTAAGTTTAGCCCCTGTAGACCAGAGGCCATATTAATATGATTACTGTCATTGGCTATTCACTTATCGACTGACCCAGAGCACACAGGAAGCATTCACTTTAAGTTGAACGCTTGGTGTCCGTAATTGGTCATCCCGCCCCTGAAAGGATGCGATAAGCTACGGTTAGTTGTCATAGAGGGAAACTCTTTGTCGTCCCTCTCCCTTATAGTGAGTCGCATTGATTTTTATTGACTTAAAGGTGAATCTGTGAATGAAAATTAGCGACTGAAGGCATGGAGCCACACTTTCTGTTAGTTACTCAGAGTTCCTCTCCCTAAAGTGAGTCGTATTGATTGCTAAGCTGTCTTTTTGTCGCGCTTTTCGATTCCCTGCCGTGGTCCCTCTGGCATACTCTGGAACATCGCTTCGATCTCTTTTGGTCTCGTAATACGGTCATCGACAATGATGTTCAACAGCTTAAAGAGACTATGCGTTAACTGTGGGTCATCCTCAAGGCTAATCTCTCCGGGGTGTACAGCCTGATTGCCAACAATGCGACAAATGTCGGCTGCTTGCTGGATGCGAGGAGGTAAACCTTTCTCAACTAGAGACTTAATGTCAGCGTTAATATTGTTCCCCGGCTCTCCTAAATGAACCATCAGTTTCTGGAGGCATAGACGAAGGAGTGCCGCAGCCCCTTTAGGTGATAGATTGACGATACTGCGTGCTTCCATGTAGTCAGACTTGCAGTCTTCTGGCATGTCCGGGTGAATCGCCACGGGTTTAACAGACACCTCAGAGTCATTTAAGATGGCTTAAAGAGAGGTGCCCATGAGCGGTAAGCGTTATCCCGAAGAGTTTAAAATTGAAGCAGTCAAACAGGTTGTTGATCGCGGTTATTCTGTTGCCAGCGTTGCAACACGTCTCGATATCACCACCCACAGCCTTTACGCCTGGATAAAGAAGTACGGTCCAGATTCTTCCACTAATAAAGAAGAGTCAGATGCTCAGGCCGAGATCCGCCGTCTCCAGAAAGAGCTGAAGCGGGTTACCGACGAACGGGACATATTAAAAAAAGCCGCGGCGTACTTCGCAAAGCTGTCCGACTGAGGTACGCCTTTATCCGTGACAACACCTGTTGCTGGCCTGTTCGCCTGCTCTGTCGGGTGCTGGATGTTCATCCCAGTGGTTTTTACGCCTGGCTTCAGCAGCCGCATTCACAACGCCATCAGGCAGACCTGAGGCTGACAGGGCAGATTAAACAGTTCTGGCTGGAATCGGGATGCGTCTATGGTTATCGCAAAATCCATTTGGATCTGCGGGACAGCGGGCAACAGTGCGGAGTGAACAGAGTCTGGCGACTGATGAAACGTGTCGGGATAAAGGCTCAGGTCGGATACCGGAGCCCGCGGGCACGTAAAGGCGAGGCCAGTATCGTGTCGCCCAACAGGCTCCAGCGACAGTTCAATCCGGATGCTCCGGATGAGAGTTGGGTAACGGACATAACCTACATCAGGACCCACGAAGGCTGGCTGTATCTTGCCGTGGTTGTTGATCTGTTCTCACGCAAAATTATCGGCTGGTCCATACAATCCCGGATGACAAAGGACATTGTCCTGAACGCACTGCTGATGGCTGTATGGCGGCGTAATCCCCAAAAACAGGTGCTGGTTCATTCGGATCAGGGCAGTCAGTACACAAGCCATGAGTGGCAGTCGTTCCTGAAATCACACGGCCTGGAGGGCAGCATGAGCCGTCGCGGTAACTGCCATGATAATGCGGTTGCAGAAAGCTTTTTCCAGTTGTTGAAACGTGAACGGATAAAGAAAAAAATCTACGGAACGCGGGAAGAAGCCCGCAGCGATATTTTTGATTACATCGAAATGTTTTATAACAGTAAGCGTCGGCATGGTTC
>NZ_JAOWCD010000095.1:0-17127 GCF_030337175.1 Citrobacter sp. Ca225
ACACCAACCATATTGACTGGCTGTAGTAATAGGGTATCTGTCGGTAGCTCAGATAAACCGGCAGGAAGATTTGCCAGTGCCTCCTGCTCACGTTGCCATATCGCAGCGGCCAGGGCGTCATGTTCAGCTTCGGCTTTAGGCAGCACACCATTAATCACCAGGTATTGGTTTTTCAGGCCAATTGCAGCCAGTTCTTCATGGGTGCGGGCGACTTCCTGCAGCGTCGATTTTTGCAGTCGTGCAACCAGAACCATGCGGGTACGTTCAGGATCGGATAACGCCTCTACTGCATGAGCATACTGCTCACGCTGCTTTTCCAGCCCGGCCATTGGGCCAAGACAGGAAGCACCATCTGGATTACTTTCAATGAAGCTACTCCAGGCACCGGGAAGCTCGAGAAGGCGAATCGTGTGGCCCGTCGGCGCTGTATCAAAAATGATGTGATCGAAGCGGGTCAGCAGGGTAGCGTCTGTCAATAAGCCGGTGAACTCGTCAAACGCCGCAATCTCAGTGGTACAGGCTCCTGAAAGCTGCTCGCTGATACTGTTAACAACGTCATCTGGCAGAAGACCTTTGATAGGATCAACAATTCTGGCGCGGTATTGCTGGGCGGCTTCCTGCGGGTCAATCTCCAGAGCAGAAAGCCCAGGAACTGCTGTCACAGGGCGAATGTTGTTACCGATAGCTTGGTCGAATACCTGGCCGACATTCGAGGCAGGATCGGTACTGACCAGCAAAACCTGCTTACCCTGTTCGGCAAGGCGGATAGCCGTCGCGCAGGAAATAGAAGTTTTTCCTACGCCTCCCTTGCCAGTAAAAAACAGGTAAGGCGGGATATTCTGTAAGAATTTCATATGTCCTCCTGACATATTCAGCAACAGGAAGTATTACCACCACAGCAGCTGGTGGGAGCTAACCCTACCTTCTCCAGCGGAATACCGAACCAGCGAGCCAGCTCAGCACGTTTTGGGTATCGCCCTGCCATCACAGTTTCACCGTCCAACAGCAGTAGCGGAAGCCCTTCTGCTCCAGATGCTTCGAGAAATGCTTTCGCTTTCTCATTCTGAACAAAGCTCATGGGCTGCTGCGCTAGGTTGTAACGTTCAACCTGTACGCCACGTCCTTTCAGCCACTGCACATCAGCAGAAAAATCAACCAGAATCTGATCGACATCTGAGCCACATACGCCGGTACTGCAGCACATTGCCGGGTCAAACACCGTTAACGTCTTCATTCTAAATACCTCACATTCGTAAAAGCATATATGTCCAGGCAAATTTTTTAGATGCAAACAGCCTTACCGCTACCAGAGCAGTTTGCCGATGCCAGCTTACGGGCGATGGCCTGTACGTCGTCCTGTTGGCTTAACCAGGCCTGCTCAATCACCTGAGCGGCCCAGGAAGGAATATGCGGGGATAAGCGGTAGTGAACCCACTTACCCTGTTTACGGTCCAGCAATAGACCACTTTCCCGGAGCATTGCAAGATGACGGGAGATCTTGGGCTGCGACTGCTCCAACGCCGTGCAAAGATCGCACACGCACAGCTCTCCCATCTCCCTGAGCAGCAGCACGATGCCCAGGCGGGTTTCATCGGAGAGATTTTTGAACAGTTGTAATGCTATGATTTTCATTAAATTTAACGAGGCCTTGAAATTGTGTTGCTTAAAGAACAGAATCAATGCATATGGTAAAGCATATATTTATAATCATAGTAGACCCTTCGTTTCACCAAATCAACTAATAGATCTGCTGCAAAAAATGAGCAAAATTAGGTTGCATACTTTACGTGAAACCTCATTATAAATATGATTTTTTACTTTAAAGAGGGATTTTAAGTTGGAAATATCATATCTGAAACTTAAAGGTTTTAGAAACTTTAAAGATGCACATATCAATTTTAATTCGAACACTCTGATTATCGGAGCTAATGATGTTGGCAAAAGTAATATGCTGCATTCGCTAAGAATGCTATTAGATAAAAGTGTATCAGATTCAGAAATTGAACCAAATGAGCTTGATTTCCATTTAGAAAATGGGAATTCATGTGAAGAGTTTGAGATTATTCTTCATTTTAAAGATATCAATGAAGATGCGGTTCTTTCAATTTTGAAAGGTAATGTCAGTGACTCTGGTGAATCTTTTATTAAGTATGTTGCACAAAAATCTGATCTCAGCTACAAACTTTTTATAGGTGACTCTTTAGAGTCTTTACAAGAAATTAACTCTCGTTATTATCTTAAGTTCGTTAATCTAAAATATATTCAGTCACAACGAGATTTAGAAAGATTTATCCGCAAAGAAAAAAGACAACTCTTAAAAATTGCCCAACAATCATTGAACTCTGATGAAAGAAAAGAAGATGAAGATTTATTAGGAGAGATAAGTACAGATTTGCAGTTGATCAATGATAAAATATCTCAGCTTGTATATGTAGAAAGAGCTACAAAAGAAGTCAACGATGAGTTGAAAAAACTTGCACATCATTATTCAGAGTATTCTGTGCAACTAGATACTGGGGCAATTGGAATAAACGATTTTATTGATAATCTACAACTTGGAGCTAATACAAATGGTTCTAACGTAATGCTTGGAGGAGACGGACGGAACAATCAAATATTATTAGCATTATGGAAAGCGAAAAGTATTAAGGAACATGATATCGATAACGAAGTCATCTTCTATGTTATCGAAGAACCTGAAGCACACCTACACCCTCACCAACAAAGAAAATTGGCTGATTATTTGATAGCTGAACTCCCAGGTCAAACGATCATTTCATCACATTCTCCCCAAATAGCGGTAAACTTTGAGCCAGACTCTATAATAAGATTGCTTGACCGTGGGGGACACACTGTAGCCGCAAGTGAAGGATGCTCAAAAGGTATTTCAGATGGCTGGGAGGATATGAGCTATCGGATGAGTATATTACCAGCAGAATCATTTTTTTCAAATGGCGTTTTCTTAATCGAAGGGCCATCCGAAATTTTGTTTTATCATTCCTTAGCTAAAAGTTTGAAAATTGACCTAGATTATTTAAATATTTCATTGATTTCAGTTGATGGAATATCATTTAAAATATACGCAGCAATTCTAGATGCTTTAGAAATTCCATGGGTAATGCGCACTGATAACGATGTATCAAAGCTAAAAGATAAAGAAAAGTGGCACTATGCAGGGATTAATCGATGTTTAGATATAGCTGGTATAGAAAAGTTTGAGCATAGCGACAAAAAAATATCTTCTCAAGATACTCTTGCTAACGGTGATTGGCAAAAAGTTTCTGATGAAGTGAATAGATCTGGAATATATTTATCAAAAATTGATTTGGAAACTGATCTTGTAGAAGAATTAGGTGCTTCAATATTAGATGCACTAGATAAAAAAAATAACCAAAGCGCAATAGAATATTTACAAAAGAAAAAAGCAATAAGAATGCGTATACTTCTTAAGAAAATTAAAAATGACCTTGATAAACTTAGTATGGGTGATTTGGTTAAACCGTTACACCATCTTGTAAAAATAGTTAAAGGTGAATGAAATGAGCGTTTTTTCACCAACCACTCAGCAAGCATCAGCCATTGACTACCCTAAAAGTATGGTAATAACAGCATGCCCTGGTAGCGGTAAAACTACAGTTATAAAAGAGAAAATTAGAAATATTACCGGTTGTCTTCCTGAGCATAAAGGAGTCATTGCTATTACTTTTACAAGGAAAGCAAGTGCAGAACTAGAGCGTAGATGTAAGGCCGATGGGCACGATATAAAACATAGTTTTTTTGGTACGATTGATAGCTTTTGCTTAAATGAAATAATCATTCCGTTTCTTCCCAAAATATGGGGTGGCAAACCAACAGAATGTAAAGTACTTAAGAAATTAGATTCTCCATATAAATATTACTTAAAGGAGGATTTTTTTGGAACACCATCAATTGTTAATGTCAATGAAGACGCTGGCTATAAGAGACTGTATGATGAGGGAATGCTGTGGATGAGTTCATTTGCTGCCTTATCTTTAAAAATACTCAATGAATCTCCTGCAGCACAACGATATATAAAAGCGAGATATAGCCATATATTTATAGATGAATATCAAGACTCATCCTTATCACAGCATCAATTATTTTTAAAAATAAATGAGATCGGTTTATGTTCTATTGCTGTTGGTGATGTTTGGCAATCAATTTATGAGTTTCGAGGTGGAAATGCAGAGTTGTTACTTGACTTGGTTAGAGATAAAAGTATTTTTGAACATTTTGAGATAAATTTAAATCATAGATGTCATTCATCAATAATTAATTATGCATCTCGACTACTAGATTCAAATTTCGTATTATTGCCAAGTGAAAGTATTAATGTTTATAGGAAGAGATTGCCTGGAAATCTTAAAGATGTTTCGATGACATTATCATCATGGATTTCAAAATGGTTAAATGTAGGTCAATGGGGCGTGGAGCAAGCAAGCCAAATAGCTATTTTTGCAAGAAAAGAACAGTCATTACTATTGCTATGCTCGGGATTGACATCAAATTTCAGGGTTTATATTGATACGCCATTAGATAAATTGGGTACAGAATGTTCAGATTTATATAAAGATCTTCTAGCGTATAGATACAAGGCAATAGGTACTGCGCAAGAATTAATTAATAAAGTATTTGATGGCTTAATCATGAATGACAACCATCAGTTTTTATTAAGGAAAAAAATTAAAATTCTCAGGAGTAATCTAACTGATGAGGAACTAATTAATTACTTCCATGAAATCGCTGGAATGCTAAACATTCAGTTTACTGAATCTAATGATAATGCAGTTTTGGAAATTATATCAGATGGTATGTACTTAAAGCAGTTTATGCCATTAGATAAAAATGAAGTTCAAGTAATGACACTTCACAAGTCTAAAGGACTTGAATTTAAAATAGTATTACATTTGGATATGGATGAATGGTCTTTTCCATATAGATTAGTAAATGAGGTTGATAGAAATATAGCACTTTATCCCAGTCTTCCACAAGAAACAAACCTTCATTACGTTGGTATTACAAGAGCTGAGAAATGCTGCGTATTAATTAATGCAGAGTTACGCCAAAACTCGACTGGGGCATTTAAGAAGTCTGAAGCATCTTACTTTTTTAAATTGCCCCAACTAGAGGGTCTTTATCGTTAGGAAATACTGGTGCATATTTTAATATGCACCATATTTGTTCTTATCTGCTTTAAATACCCACAATGGCTTATACATTAATAAAGATAATTAACATATTACATATTACATATTACATATTACATATTACATATTAATGGTTTTTAGGTCTGGAAAGTATACTGAACTATCTCTATCAACAATAAGGTTGTCAAGATAGTTCCCATACCACTGCATCATCTCCCTACGCCCCTCCAAATACTGCGCATGGTTGTAAGTCCCACGTATCGCGTTCTTATCCACATGTGCTAGCTGCGTTTCTATCCACGCTGAGTTAAAACCTTCTTCATGGAGGATGGTACTCATCGTGTGGCGGAAACCATGTCCTGTCAGCCTTCCTTTATATCCCAATAACTCAATAACCTGATTAACGCTTTCCTTTGAGATCGGCTTCGTTCGATCGTTACGTCCGACGAATACCAGTGGGTATAGCCCGGTAATAGGTTTAAGTGACTCAAAGAGTTCGACAACCTGATCCGACATCGGAACGATGTGTGGTCGTTTCATCTTCATCACTTCAGCAGGGATCTCCCAAAGCCGCTTTTCAAAATTGATATCCTCCCAGCGGGCAAAACGTAATTCCTGGGTTCGTACCCCTGTAAGCATGATGATTTGAGTCGCAGTCTTGGTAATAACGCTACCGGTGTAACCGGCAAGATCCCTAAGAAAGTGAGGGAGTTCTTCGGCTGTCAGGAATGGAAAATGTGTTTTCTTTGGTGTTGCGAGGGCTGTGGCGAGATCGGGTGCTGGATTGTATTCAGCGCGTCCGGTCACAATCGCATGACGGAAAACTTCACCGCAGCGCTGTCTGACTTTGCGCATCTTTTCTAATGCACCACGCTTTTCCATACGACGAAGGGTTTCCAGCAATTCCATGGGCTTAATTTCAGCTATAGGGCGCTTACCGATGTAGGGGAAAATATCCTTTTCAAAGGTATCAATAATTTCATCGCGATAGCGTAATGACCAACGATCCGCTCTCAACTGATGCCATTCACGGGCAATAGCTTCGAAGGTATTTTCATAGTTAAGCTTTTGGGCAATTTTCTCTGCTTTCTTTACTTCACCGGGATCGCTTCCGGCAGACAGCAGCTTTTTCGCAGCATCACGCTTTTCGCGTGCTTGAGCGAGAGAAATCTCGGGATAAACGCCGAAAGCAAGACGCTTTTCTTTACCTGCGTAGCGATACTTTAAACGCCAGTAACGTGAGCCGTTGGTAGTTACTTCAAGGTAGAGGCCGCCACCATCAGATAGCTTATACGGCTTCTCTTTGGGTTTGGCTGTATCAATTTGTCTGACTGTTAGCTTCATTGGGGGCATCTCAAAATAGGGCTATAAATCATGCCCCCCATTATGCCCCCAGAATGCACTTGATTCTGGTAGAGACAGTAGACCTCGGGAGAACATAATCAGCTTTAATTGCGGGTATTATAGGGGATTTACTTGAGACAGTGGAGTTCAGTAGAGGCTAATTGGCGGAAGATCACAGGAGTCGAACCTGCCCGGGACCGCTGGCGGCCCCAACTGGATTTGAAGTCCAGCCGCCTCACCGGAGACGACGATCTTCCGCGCCTGCATTGCTACATGGAGGCGGGGCGCATTATAGCTACTTCCTGACGTTTCCACACCCCCTCACTCACTTTTTTAACTTCCCTTTCTTCTTACCATGATCGGTTTCATATAAATCCTCATAAATTCCTCTAGTTACATTTTCTCACATCTTCTGGCGCAACCGCGATCACAGAAAACAAGAATCGTAATTTAATAACGAGATATCGGAATATCCGTCGCTAGCGCGAATGGTTTACAAAAACGGTAACCGGTACCAGTGCGCATGAGAGCGCGAAAGGATGCGTTATGACTATTCATATTTTGTCTGTTAAGGAGAAGATTGGCTACGGGATGGGCGACGCTGCCAGTCATATCATTTTTGATAACGTCATGCTGTATATGATGTTTTTTTATACCGATATTTTCGGTATTCCCGCCGGTTTTGTCGGCACCATGTTTTTACTGGCGCGTGCGCTGGACGCCATTTCAGACCCGTGCATGGGACTGCTGGCGGATCGCACGCGTTCCCGTTGGGGCAAATTCCGTCCGTGGGTGCTGTTTGGCGCGCTGCCGTTTGGCCTTGTTTGCGTCCTGGCATACAGCACGCCGGACCTCAGCCTGAACGGTAAGATGATTTACGCTGCTATCACCTATACGCTGCTGACGCTGCTTTATACCGTGGTGAATATCCCGTATTGCGCACTGGGCGGGGTGATCACTAATGACCCCACGCAGCGTATTTCTCTGCAATCCTGGCGCTTTGTGCTGGCGACGGCGGGCGGGATGCTCTCGACCGTGCTGATGATGCCGCTGGTGAATATTATTGGCGGTGATAACAAAGCGCTGGGATTTCAGGGCGGGATTGCAGTGCTGTCGGTAGTGGCATTCCTGATGCTGGCGTTTTGCTTCTTCACCACCAAAGAGCGTATCGAAGCGCCACCGAGCACAACCTCAATGCGCGAAGATCTCCGCGATATCTGGCAAAACGACCAGTGGCGGATCGTGGGGCTGCTGACCATCCTCAATATTCTCGCCGTCTGCGTACGCGGTGGCGCGATGATGTATTACGTCACCTGGATCCTGGGGACGCCGGAAGTATTCGTCGCCTTCCTGACCACCTACTGTGTCGGTAACCTGATTGGCTCCGCGCTGGCAAAACCCCTCACCGACTGGAAATGCAAAGTCAGCATCTTCTGGTGGACCAACGCGGCCCTGGCCGTGGTTAGCCTCGCGATGTTCTTTGTCCCGATGCAGGCCGACATCACCATGTTCGTCTTTATCTTCGTGATTGGCGTGTTGCACCAGCTGGTGACGCCGATCCAGTGGGTGATGATGTCCGATACCGTCGATTATGGCGAATGGTGCAACGGTAAACGTCTGACCGGTATCAGTTTTGCGGGCACACTGTTCGTACTCAAACTGGGTCTGGCGCTCGGTGGCGCGCTTATTGGTTGGATGCTGGCAGGCGGTGGCTACGACGCGGCGGCGAAAACGCAGAACAACGCCACCATCAACATCATTATTGCCCTGTTCACAATCGTCCCGGCCATCTGCTATCTGCTGAGTGCCGTGATTGCCAAACGCTTCTACACCCTGAAAACGCCTTACCTGAGAAACATCCTCGACCAACTGGCACAGGGCGCGCGTCGCAATCAGCAAGAATTTACGCATAACGAATTTCAGAACTAAAGGAACAGAGTATGAAGATTAGCGACGGAAACTGGCTGATTCAGCCTGGCCTTAATTTACTTCATCCAGTCCAGGTGTTTGATGTGGAACAGCACGGTAACGAACTGGTGGTTTATGCCGCGCCGCGTGATGTCCGCGAACGCACCTGGCAACTGGATACTCCGCTCTTTACATTGCGTTTCTCTTCGCCGCAGGAAGGGATTGTGGGCGTGCGTATGGAACACTTTCAGGGGGCGCTGGATAACGGTCCGCATTACCCGCTCAACGTTTTACAGGACGTGAAGGTCGATATCCAAAACACCGCTGAGGTTGCTGAGCTGAAAAGCGGTAACTTAAGCGTGCGCGTCACTAAAGGTGAGTGCTGGTCGCTGGATTTCCTGCGTAACGGTGTGCGCATTACCGGTAGTCAGTTGAAGAACAACGGCTATGTGCAGGACACCACCACCCAGCGGAACTACATGTTCGAGCGCCTGGATCTGGGCGT
Source organism: Citrobacter sp. Ca225 (assembly GCF_030337175.1). Taxonomy (NCBI): domain Bacteria; kingdom Pseudomonadati; phylum Pseudomonadota; class Gammaproteobacteria; order Enterobacterales; family Enterobacteriaceae; genus Citrobacter; species Citrobacter sp. Ca225. Next base: position 8,926 of record NZ_JAOWCD010000095.1, read on the forward strand.
CGGCGAGACGGTTTACGGTCTGGGCGAGCGCTTTACCGCGCTGGTGCGTAATGGTCAGACGGTAGAAACCTGGAACCGCGATGGCGGCACCAGCACCGAACAATCCTATAAGAACATCCCGTTTTATATGACCAACCGTGGCTATGGCGTGCTGGTCAACCATCCACAGTGCGTCTCGTTTGAAGTCGGTTCGGAGAAAGTGTCGAAAGTGCAGTTCAGCGTCGAGGGCGAATATCTCGAATATTTCGTGATCGACGGTCCGACGCCGAAAGAAGTGTTGAACCGCTATACCCGCTTCACGGGGCGTCCGGCGTTGCCGCCTGCCTGGTCGTTTGGCCTGTGGCTGACCACTTCGTTCACCACCAACTACGATGAAGCGACGGTAAACCGCTTTATCGACGGCATGGCTGAGCGCAATCTGCCGCTGCACGTCTTCCACTTTGACTGCTTCTGGATGAAGGCTTTTCAGTGGTGCGACTTCGAATGGGATCCGGTGACGTTCCCCGACCCGGAAGGAATGATTCGTCGTTTGAAGGAGAAAGGGCTGAAGGTCTGCGTATGGATCAACCCGTACATCGGACAGAAATCGCCGATTTTCAAGGAGCTGAAAGAGAAAGGCTACCTGCTGAAACGTCCGGACGGTTCCCTGTGGCAATGGGATAAATGGCAACCGGGGCTGGCGATTTATGACTTCACCAATCCGCAGGCCTGTGAATGGTATGCCAATAAACTGAAAGGTCTGGTGGATATCGGTGTTGACTGCTTCAAGACCGACTTCGGCGAGCGTATCCCGACCGATGTGCAATGGTTTGATGGTTCCGATCCGCAGAAAATGCACAACCATTATGCCTACATCTACAACGAACTGGTGTGGAACGTGCTGAAAGAGACCGTTGGCGAAAAAGAGGCGGTGCTGTTCGCCCGATCCGCATCGGTGGGCGCACAGCAGTTTCCGGTACACTGGGGCGGCGACTGCTACGCCAACTATGAGTCAATGGCGGAAAGCCTGCGCGGCGGCCTGTCCATCGGCTTGTCCGGTTTTGGCTTCTGGAGCCACGATATCGGCGGCTTCGAAAACACCGCGCCGGCACACGTTTATAAACGCTGGTGTGCGTTTGGTCTGCTCTCCAGTCACAGTCGCCTGCACGGCAGCAAATCCTATCGTGTGCCCTGGGCGTATGATGAGGAATCCTGCGATGTGGTGCGCTTCTTCACCGAGCAGAAGTGCCGCATGATGCCGTACCTGTACCGTGAAGCGGCTCGTGCACACGAGCGGGGCACGCCAATGATGCGCGCCATGATGCTGGAGTTCCCGGACGATCCGGCATGCGATTATCTCGATCGCCAGTATATGCTAGGGGATTCAGTGATGGTGGCGCCTGTATTCTCGGAAACGGGGGAGGTGCAGTTTTACTTGCCGGAAGGACGCTGGACGCATCTGTGGCACAATGACGTCGTACAGGGCAGCCGCTGGTACAAACAGCAGCATGACTTCCTGAGTCTGCCAGTGTATGTGCGTGGCAACACCCTGTTGGCGCTGGGCCGTAATAATCAGAAACCAGATTACGCGTGGAACGAAGGCACTGCCTTCCAGTTGTTCGCGCTCGAGGAGGGACGTGAAGCCGTGTGCGACGTCCCTGCTGCTGACGGTTCGGTTATCTTTACGCTGACTGCTAAGCGCAATGGCAACACCCTCACCGTGACGGGCAAGGGGGATGCGCGCGACTGGACGTTGTGCCTGCGTAACATCGCGCAGATTAGCGGTATTCGCGGCGCTTCACACCGGGGAAGCGAACTGGGCGTGATGGTGACGCCGCAAAGTCATGAGATCGTCATTTCGCTTTAAGTTGATGTACCGAGGGGGTGGAGGTTCAGCCGCCCCCACAGCGCCAGCAGCAGATACAACGCGACCGGTAATAAAAAGCTGAACCGGAGGTTGAGTCCATCAATACAAGCAGCCTGCAGTAAGGGTATAACCGCACCACCAATCCCGGCCATCACCATTGCTGCGGCAGAAATATTGGCGATCGCCGGATTTTTGTTGATGGTGTGCCCGAAGATAATCGGATAGAGAATTGAGTTTCCTAAACCGGTCAGGATAAGCAGATAACCGCCAGTGGTATTGTTCAGCCATATCGCCATCATCACCGCCGTTGCACAGGCCAGCGTCGCCATCAGAAACGGCGTGTAATTGCCTGTTTTGTCGGCGAGAAAACCATAAAGAAAACGACCCGCCAGCGCACCTCCCCAGTAAAAAGAGACCAGCGACATCGCAACAGTAGTGCTCCAGCCGCCGATGGTGATGAGATATTTTACCAGACTGGTCGCAAGGCTCACTTCGACGCCGACATAGATAAAAATCGCCGCCACGCTGAATAACAGTTCTCTGTTCTTCCAGGCGTTATACGTTCCTGACGCGGCTTTTCCCGGGCGCGCCACATCCGGCAGGCGGATCCAAAAAACCCCTGCAATCAATGCCAGCGAAAAGCAGGCGAGGCAAAGCCAGAGCGCACTGATAGGTTCTTCACGCGCCAGGATATCGATAGGTGAAAACGCCAGGAGGAGGGCAACCAGCATGGGCGCCAGCGTGGTTCCCAGCGAATTAACCGCAGAGGCCAGACACAGATTGCCAATGCGTTTGTGCGGTGCGCTGAGCAATGTCAGATAGGGATTCGCGACAACCTGCATCGCCGCCACGCCCGTCGCCACGACAAACATCGCCAACAGTGACAGGGCGAAGGAATCCAGCTGCAACGCCAGAGCGAACAGCAGGCATCCCGCAACCGACAACGTTAACGACAGCAGCAACACCTTACGGTACCCCTGGCGTTCAATCAGCATTGAACAGGGCAGACAGGTCAGAAAAGGGGCCACGTAAAAAATAACGGTAATGAAAATAGACTGCGACCACGACAGATGGAAATACTGATAGAAAAAGATGATCAGCACGCTGTTAATGGCGGTTATATTACCCCATAAGAAAAATATCATGGCGAGTAATGTCAGATTTTTATTCATTTCTTTTTTTAATATGAAATTGTGATGAAGTGACCTGTTGCACAGACCGTTTACTTTAAAAAATGATAAATTTATTCTGCACTCACAGGAGCAGAAAATGGAACTGGAAAATGTATTTCGTGATGTAAAATTAAGTAAGACAGAAGTTACCGTGCTGCGCTTTATTCAGAATAATCCAGAGCAATGCATTCGTGAGGGTATCCGCACCGTCGCGGAACACTGTTACAGCAATCCGTCATCGCTGGTCCGTCTGGCGAAAAAGCTCAAATTTAGCGGCTGGCTGGAGCTGGTGTATTTCATTAAATTTAATATCACAATGCCAAAACTTGATGTGACCAATGATATTAACTTTATGAATGTCCAGCCAACCGAAAACCTCGCGTTGCTATTAAATCGTCTGCAGAACGACCGTATTCTTATTCATGGCAGCGGTTTCTCACAACTGATTGCGCAATATATTTATAATAAATTCCTGGTGATTGGCGTGAATGCCAGTCTGGCACTTTGGCCGGACTACGAAATACTGGAACAAAAAACGGCTGCAAAATTCGATTCTATCTGGCTGGTGTCTAAATCTGGTCGCAGCAGTTCGGCATTAAATTGGGTCAAGGCGCTGGAAGGTAAAAATACCGACCTTGTCTGCTTTACCGGTGACTATCAAAGCCCCCTGGCCCAGGCGGCAAACACCGCCGTCATCATTCACGATCCGCAAAAGTTTGATGATGATATCTACTGGAGCAACCCTTTCTTTGGTTACTGCATCCTGGGATTCGAACATTTGCTGAAGCTCTGGTTTATGCAAAATCCGGGCGGGGCGCCACTCGACGCCCCGGGAACGATCATTTCCAGTCGCTAAACTGTGCTTCGTCGAGATACTCGCCAACCAACTTTTCGGCCAACGACCAGGAGCCAATCAGCGGATGCGCCATTAATGCGCGGATTGCCAGAAATTTATCTTTGCGCATGATGGCTTCCACTGCCAGACGCTCGTACTCTTTCACGCAGGAGATCATGTTTTTCTGCGCGTCCGGTACGTGGATCGGCGTCACCGGTTTCAGCCCCTCTTTGCTCAGATCACAGCTGATCTCAATGACATCATCCGGGCGTAAGAAATCCAGCGTGCCATTGTTTTGCAGTGAGACAACGATGCGTTTGCTGGTGGCGCTGTTCACGGCTTCGAGAATATCCAGCGCCACCCCTGCGTAACCGCCGCTATCCGGTTCTTCAATAAACTGTTGCAGCGTTAGCGGCGTGCGGGTGTTGAATTTTTCCTGATGCGACTCACTCTGCATATAGCTATTTTCGCGGCGCAGATAGTGTTTCATCCAGATATCGAATGCGGCTTCCGGGTTTGCCTGCGCATCCACATTCTGCAGTTCCTCGCGCATTTCCTTGTTGATCCGCGCGATAGCTTCACCGCGCGTTTCCGGTGCATCCTGAATCGCTTTCAGCGCCACTTCGCGATAGTAGTAGTAATAGAGATATTCATTCAGCAATTGCTTGTCGCAAAGCTGAATCAGCACCGGTGAGAAGTACTGCATCGCCGTTTTGCTGTACAGCGCCGGGTTGCTCACCAGTTTGTCGGTGACGTCCTCACCCTTCACGGTGAAATGGGTAAACCACGAGAAGTGGTTCAGACCATAGCACTCCACTTTCAAATCCGCTTCGTCGCAGTTGAGGATGGCAGGCAGTTCGCGAATCAACTCTGAAGGGGCATCGCAAATGCCATAAACCCGACGTTTGAACCCGGATTTGATGATCGCCTCGGTAACCAGTCCGGAAGGGTTAGTAAAGTTGAACAGAATGGCATCGGGTGCGGCATGTTCTTCAATCAGACGGCAGTAATTGAGAATGGCGGGAATTGACCGCATCGCCATCGCAAAACCACCCGCCCCAGTGGTTTCCTGACCTAATGTGTTATGGTTGAGCGCGATACGTTCATCGCGCACACGGCTTTCATCGCCGCCGACGCGTAGCGTAGTGATGACATAATTGCTGTTCTTTAACGCGGATACCGGATCCGTCGTCAGGCTGAAACGAATATCAGGTCGAATCGTGGCAAAAACATAACGGGCGATTTCGCCGAAAATTTTCAGGTTCTCTTCTGCGTTATCGAGGAACACCACTTCCTGTAAACCAATACGATGCGCATTATAGGCCAGAGATTTCGCCAGGAACGCGGAACGAACGCCGCCCCCGCCTAATACGGTTAATTTCATAACAACTCCTGATTAATTATTTGCCAGCCAGTTATCTACCCGGGCTCGAACCTGTCCAACCCTCACACCGTAAATAACCTGAACTTCATTTTGATTACGCACTACGCCATTGGCGCCGGTACTTTTTAATAAGGCTTCATCAATTTTGTCGGGATGATGGAGCGCGACGCGTAATCGGGTAAAACAGTTATCAACAGAAATAATGTTCTCTTTGCCACCTAAGCCTTTAATGATCTCATCGGTGACGGCCTGACCTGCTTTGGCCTTTTTATTGCGGTAATCTTCTTTACTGTAGAGTTTCACTTCGCCGTCATCTTCGCGCCCTGGTGTTTTCAGGTTCAGCCTGATGACCAGCGTACGGAAAATGACGTAGTACGCGGCGAATTGCCCGATACCGATTAGAACGTATAGCGGCCAGCGGGTGAGGGCTGCCGGCAACGGCAGGTTATATATCAGAAACTCAATGAGCCCGGACGCGCCCCACGGACGAACCGTCAGCAGATCGCAAATTGCCTGAGAGGCGGCGGTCAGCGTGGCGTGAATCAGCCATAACAGCGGAGAAATAAATAAGAATGTAAATTCAATCGGTTCGGTAATTCCGGTGAGAATAGAGGTAATAATAGCGGGCAACAGAATCGCCTTCGCCATCATTTTCTTCTCCGGCGTGGCGGTGTGGTAAAACGCCAGCGCTGCACCGGAGAGACCAAAGATTGTCGTCATGCCCTGCTGGGAAAAGCGCAGTGCTTCGTTCATTACCGGGGTGAGATCCGGATGGCGCATGTAGGCCAGGAAGATGGCTTGCGTCCCGGAGACCACCTGCCCGTCAACGTTCAGAGTGCCGCCAATCTGGGTCAACTGGAAGGGAGACCAGACAAAGTGGTGCAGTCCTGTTGGGATCAGGAATTTTTCAAAGAAGCCGTACACGAAGACGCCTGCCACCCCGGCGTTTTTCATGAAACTGGTTAATGCCGCGATGCCGTGCGTGATGAACGGCCAGAACCAGGTAAAGGCAATGGCGTAAAAAAGGATCACCGGCGTCATGGCGATTAAGGTCAGTTTTGCGCCGCCGTACATCGAGAGTGCGCCCGGCAGCTCTATTTCAGAGACTTTATTATGGACCCAGGCAATGGTGCAGCCGAGAATAATCCCTAAAAAGATCCCCATATCAACAACGACAAAACCTAAAATTTGCGTTTGTCCGGTGCCATAATATTCGCCATTGACCTTTTCAGCGATGCCGTGAGTATATTCCAGCCAGGAGTGATTGGCGCCCAAAAACATAATAAAGCACATGACGGCAACCAGCGCGACTTCGGTTTTTTTATCTTTCGCCAGACCATAGCTGATGCCGACACAGAAAAGCAGTCCCAGGTTGCCAAATAATGGCCAGAAGGTATCACCGAGGAGTTGACCTATTTGATGTAAAAAGCTGGTTTCGGAAATAAGTGTCGGGTTAGTTAATATTGAACTTAATGCCAGGATTAAGCCAATAACAGGTAAGAACAAGACCGCCCCGATCATTGCTCTGGAGAATCTTTGCATATCCGCCAGAATACGTTGACGTATTACAGACATGGCTATTCCTTTATTTTATGTAGGGTGTTTGTAATTATTAAATAAGACTTCCAACGTAATTGTTATAACAACTCCCGGTGGGGATGAAAACCTGTTGCGGAAAATAGGCACAAATAGCCGATAAATGAATACCTGTTTCGCTTTCATAGGGGCAGCTTGGAGAACGAAACTTACCGTAAGCAGTTATATGTTTGTTTTTTCAGTATAATCAGCTGTCAGATTAATATGCTACTAGCCTAATGGCGACAAATGTGACAGCAGTTTTTCTTTGTTATTCAGTCTCTTATGCATTACAGGTTTCACCTTTATCCCAACCCGCCAGTACCTGCCAACGTGGTAGAGGAGTACGGAACCAGTCGAGCATAAACAGGATTCGCTCAATGCGGCCAACTTTTGCAAGTCCAGTTTGTTTGGGATTGCCGACAAGCTTTTTTTAGTATCAGGGATGCCATTACGGTTCCCTGCTTTGCCGAGGACGCCAGGTGTACTACTTCACTCCAGTGAATTTTCATCTCTTCCAGGTTCACACTGCTCAGGAATATCGCAACTGAGGCATAGGGCATTGATACACTTTCCCTCCGGGTTGATTTAGGGAATCGACGGAAGATCTGTTCACCGACCGGGTAAAAGAGCTGCTGGAACAGCTCGTTCAGAATCGATTGATTTTGGTTAAGTCGTGATTGTTGTATAATATCGGTAGACATAACTGCTTATATATTGAGGGATTAATGATGGCAGCGGCACTCATTTGTTTGGGTGATAAAACGAGTTATGGAGAAATCATTTCTGTCACCGCGTCCCGGTTTGAGGTAAATAAAGCAATAGCCAGGATCGGCGACAAGCTATCATGCAGTATTTGTGATGGCTACTTTGAACTGATGGCTCAGAACTGGACCGAAGAAGGGCTAAGGAAGGTGCGAACAAGTTCCTGATATGAGATCATCATATTCATCCGGAGCGCATCCCAGAGGGACATCATGAGCCATCAACTCACCTTCGCCGATAGTGAATTCAGCACTAAGCGCCGTCAGACCCGAAAAGAGATTTTCCTCTCCCGCATGGAGCAGATTCTGCCATGGCAGAATATGACCGCTGTCATCGAGCCGTTTTATCCCAAGGCGGGCAATGGCCGACGGCCCTATCCGCTGGAGACCATGCTGCGTATTCACTGCATGCAGCATTGGTACAACCTGAGCGACGGTGCCATGGAAGATGCCCTGTACGAAATCGCCTCCATGCGCCTGTTTGCCCGATTATCCCTGGATAGCGCCCTGCCGGATCGCACCACCATCATGAATTTCCGCCACCTGCTCGAGCAGCATCAACTGGCCCGTCAATTGTTCAAGACCATCAATCGCTGGCTGGCCGAAGCAGGCGTCATGATGACCCA
>NZ_JAOWCD010000096.1:0-2690 GCF_030337175.1 Citrobacter sp. Ca225
TGGGGGTTAACTACAACGACCCGGATGCCACTGCCATTCTGGCGGAAAACGCCGACTCCCGCGTGACGATTAACCCGCAGAAAATCGACGTTGTCGGGACGATTGAAGCCCTGGATTCCGCCGTGGTTGATGTGAATGCGATTAACCAGTCGCGTTTCGTCGGCGGGATGGTCACCAGCGGCAATGCAGTGAATAACCTGTCGCTGGCCGACGGCTCGGCCTGGAACATGACCAAAAGTTCTCAGCTCACCAACCTGACGCTGAATGACTCCACGCTGACCTTTATGCCAGCCGCCACAAAGCGTCGTATGCTGACGCGTGATACCGCGAGCTTCAAAACCCTGACAGTGGACGGTGATTACACAGGCACTAACGGTAATCTCGTGATGAACACCCAACTGGGCGATGACAGCTCACCGACTGACCGGATGATCGTTGCGGGCAACACCTCCGGCACCACGAACGTTAAAGTACTGAACGCCGGGGGCGCGGGCGGTCTGACGACGTCGGGCATCGAACTGATTAGCGTTGGCGGCAATTCTGACGGTGTGTTTAAACAAAATGGCCGTATCGTGGCCGGTGCGTATGACTACACCCTGCATCGCGGTGAAGGCGAGAATAATAAAAACTGGTATCTGAGCAGCGCCCTGTCTCCGGTTACTCCGCTGGATCCTCTGAATCCTACCGATCCGCAGCCGCCAACTCCGACGCCGCGCGAACACGCGGTGCGTCCGGAAGCCGGTCTGTACGGCATGAACCTGCAGGCGGCGAACACGCTGTTCAATACCCGTTTGCAGGATCGTCTGGGCGAAACGCATTACGTGGACGCGCTGACCGGCAAAGAAGCCGTCACCAGTATGTGGCTGCGTAACGTGGGCGGTCATACCCGTCAGAAAGACAGCAGTAGTCAACTGGATATGCAGGCCAACCGTTATGTCATGCAACTGGGCGGCGACATTGCGCAGTGGTCTTCGGACAACACTGACCGCTACCATCTGGGTCTGATGGCCGGTTATGCGAACCAGAAAGCGCGTGCCGAAAACCAGCGTAACGGTAACCGGGCCGACAGCCGCATCAGTGGTTACAGCGTTGGTTTGTACGGCACCTGGCTGCAGGACAACGCGACGCACGAAGGCGCGTATGTCGATAGCTGGGCGCAGTACAGCTGGTTTGATAACACCGTTTCTGGTCGTGACGTCGAATCTGAAGAGTATGATTCTAAGGGCTTCACCGCCTCTGTTGAATCCGGCTACACCTGGAAACTGGCCGAACTCAGCGAGCGTAACGCGCTGTATATTCAGCCAAAAGCCCAGATCACCTGGATGGGCGTGAAGGCAGATGAGCACAAAGAAGTTAACGGTACCCGCGTTGAAGGTAACGGCGATGGCAACATCCAGACACGCGTCGGCGTCCGTCTGTTCGGCAAGGGCCACAACACACTGGACGACGGCAAAGACCATACCTTCCAGCCGTTTGTCGAAGCCAACTGGATCCACAACAGCAAAGACTTTGGCGTCGCAATGAACGGTGAAAATGTGAATCTGAAAGGCGCCCGCAATATTGGCGAACTGAAAGCCGGGGTTGAAGGCCAGTTGACGAAGAACGTCGCCCTGTGGGGCAACGTCGCACAGCAAGTTGGTAACAACGGCTACAGCGACACTTCAGCGATGATCGGTGTTAAAGCGTCGTTCTGATGCAAAGTGCCGGGAGGCGGTTTCGCTTTACCCGGCCAGGCAAAAAACCTGTAGGCCGGATAAGGCGCAACGCATCGCCATCCGGCAGTATGGGCATGAAATCCTCTCTCTAAACAGTATGTTACCGATGCGTAATCCCTTCATAAATTAAACGTAACGCCAGCAGGCCAATTATCGCGCCGATGATGCGACTGGCGACGCGCTGTATTCTGCCGTATGCCCGACGCACGGCAGGCAACGAAAAGGCCTGGCTTAGAAAGACGCGCCAGATAACCGAAGAGAGCACAATCCCGGCCCAGGCCATCATCCTTGCCCACATGGGTGTGTCGGCACTCAGCGTAACGGAGAAGATACTGATAAAAAACAGGACGGTTTGCGGATTTGACAGATCGGTCAGTAAGCCACGACGAAAGAACACGGTCCATGGCGCGCTAACGGGTTGCTGCAGCGTTGGCATCTGCGGTGTGGCCTGGTGACGCATACTGTTCCAGGCAAACCACAGCAGATACGCGCCGCCGCCAATTTTGATCACCGAAAAAACCGCCTCGCACTGGGTGATCAGCGTCGCCATGCCAAACAGCCCCAGCCCGGAATAGATAGCGTCACCTGACGCAACGCCCAGACCGGTTAATACACCTGCACGCCGTCCGGAGGCCAGACTGGTTTGCACGACCACAAACAGATTGGCGCCGGGGTTGAAGAAGGTTAACACGAACAGGCTGACGGTGAGGAAAACCGCATGTAGAGGTTCCATAAACCACATTTCCCTGAGCTGGATAACGTCACTCCATCTTATTTACAACAAAATCTGAGGGATGCGAATGGGATCACAAAGGGAGGCGAGGGAAGAAAACCACCCGTGTTACCACGGGTGGTAGAAAGTCAGAAGCTGTATTTCAGTCCTAACATTCCCTGCGTATCGCTGTAGCCGTTGTCGCCAATTTGCTGGGCGACGTTGCCCCACAGTTGCAGACGCTGGCTAAGCTGGCCTTCAAC
>NZ_JAOWCD010000097.1:0-174497 GCF_030337175.1 Citrobacter sp. Ca225
TGAATCGCCACGGGTTTAACAGACACCTCAGAGTCATTTAAGATGGCTTAAAGAGAGGTGCCCATGAGCGGTAAGCGTTATCCCGAAGAGTTTAAAATTGAAGCAGTCAAACAGGTTGTTGATCGCGGTTATTCTGTTGCCAGCGTTGCAACACGTCTCGATATCACCACCCACAGCCTTTACGCCTGGATAAAGAAGTACGGTCCAGATTCTTCCACTAATAAAGAAGAGTCAGATGCTCAGGCCGAGATCCGCCGTCTCCAGAAAGAGCTGAAGCGGGTTACCGACGAACGGGACATATTAAAAAAAGCCGCGGCGTACTTCGCAAAGCTGTCCGACTGAGGTACGCCTTTATCCGTGACAACACCTGTTGCTGGCCTGTTCGCCTGCTCTGTCGGGTGCTGGATGTTCATCCCAGTGGTTTTTACGCCTGGCTTCAGCAGCCGCATTCACAACGCCATCAGGCAGACCTGAGGCTGACAGGGCAGATTAAACAGTTCTGGCTGGAATCGGGATGCGTCTATGGTTATCGCAAAATCCATTTGGATCTGCGGGACAGCGGGCAACAGTGCGGAGTGAACAGAGTCTGGCGACTGATGAAACGTGTCGGGATAAAGGCTCAGGTCGGATACCGGAGCCCGCGGGCACGTAAAGGCGAGGCCAGTATCGTGTCGCCCAACAGGCTCCAGCGACAGTTCAATCCGGATGCTCCGGATGAGAGTTGGGTAACGGACATAACCTACATCAGGACCCACGAAGGCTGGCTGTATCTTGCCGTGGTTGTTGATCTGTTCTCACGCAAAATTATCGGCTGGTCCATACAATCCCGGATGACAAAGGACATTGTCCTGAACGCACTGCTGATGGCTGTATGGCGGCGTAATCCCCAAAAACAGGTGCTGGTTCATTCGGATCAGGGCAGTCAGTACACAAGCCATGAGTGGCAGTCGTTCCTGAAATCACACGGCCTGGAGGGCAGCATGAGCCGTCGCGGTAACTGCCATGATAATGCGGTTGCAGAAAGCTTTTTCCAGTTGTTGAAACGTGAACGGATAAAGAAAAAAATCTACGGAACGCGGGAAGAAGCCCGCAGCGATATTTTTGATTACATCGAAATGTTTTATAACAGTAAGCGTCGGCATGGTTCCAGCGATCAGATGTCACCGACAGAATATGAAAACCAGTATTATCAACGGCTAGGAAGTGTCTAGATTATCCGTGGCGATTCAGTCTCTCAAAGATCAAAGGATCATTTGTGACTACAGACTATGCGATACGATAACCGGCACTCAGTCAAGCGTTGCGATAAGAACTGCAGAGAAACTAATGCAGCGCTGTGTCGATATGAAAAAGTCGTAAGCCTCTTAAAAAAGGCCTCATTTGAGGCCTTTTTTATTTTCTACTGCAGTAGATTTCCCCATGTGGAACGACAATCCAATCTATATGGTTTTGCGTATAAATCTTGGTTGACTTCGCATCGCTGTGCGCCATTCTTCCTTGCGGATCTATGCCCTGTTTATCAAACAGGTGGGCAGCTAAAGCACGTATTTCATGGAAGGTTGGCCTTTCATCCATAGCTAGGTGGTTGCATAACCCGAGCTTGTCGCGTACAGCAGAGAATGATCGGCTTAAATAGTCCGGGGCCACTTGAGTGGGATGCGAGACCTCTTTACTCCGTTTTACCTGTCGTTCCGGGATCCGATGAACAACATACGGACTGGCCACATTATCCCGGCTATCATCAATGATGCGTTTTAACTCATCACCGATGGGGATCGCAACGTGAGACGCCTCCTTCTTCTGTACCTTTTGGCGGTGTATGTACAGAGTTCCATATATGTCGTTTTCTGGCTGTTCGAGCCAGACACAACCACATACACCGTTTTTCGGTTCCCGAATTGAATACCGGATCCGCGATACCTCGAGGCGAGCATGTGTTGTCTGTAGGGCCAAGTCCATCGCTGTTCTTAACCATGGTTCCGCAGCGCGACGGATAGCCATGAAATGATCGAGAGACAGACGTTGTCTTTTCTTCTCTTCGGTCCTGCGCATTTTCTTCCGGGTTGCCGGGTTATCAAGCATCAGGGATTCATCGACCGCATACGAAAACAGCTTTTTAAGGAAGCTGACTTTTCTGTTTTGCACGTTCGCAGACGCGCCGGAATGGTATTGATTGATGTATGCGTTAACGTGCTCCAGATCAATATCGCAGGCCGGAACATTAACGAAGAACTCTTTCACGCGTAGAGCGTCATTATTCCAGTCATCCAGGGTGCTCTGAGAAGGGCGCTCGTCCTCAATAGCTCGGGCCATTATGTGATCCACATGTTCAGCAAATGGTTTGGCTTCTCCAGTAACCCCACCTGATTCTCTAATGAGATTATCAACCGACGGGGAAAGCTCTGGTCTCATTCTCAGGTTGTACTCTCGGGCGATAGCTATTGCTATGGCTCGATCCTTACCTATATTTTTTTTCTTTCCGGTAATAAGTGTGAATTTATAAACACCGCGATCTTTATCAAAAACCAGATAGTCTGGCAGATGTCGGTATTCTCTTTTTCTTGGCCTTGCCGCCATGGTCAGCCCTCATTAATTAACTGGCGAACAGCTTGACTAACCATTGAGTCGACACCCCATTTTTCTGTTTCGCAGACAAAAACAGAACCGTCCACGATACGCCCCATGAGTAAACCATTCTCGACCCAACGTTTAATAGTTCGATTGTCAGGAACTGAGTCATTGGTGAATTCACGACGCCCCCATTGACTCGCCTTCATTAGCTTTGCCATGGCTGTTTCTCCACTTAGCCCGGCTGCACCCGGGCTGTAACATCAAATATCAGTGCTGGTGGCTGAATGCAATGGTGATGCAGCGAGCATCTTCTGATAAGCGGCATCCATTGCTGTAAATGAACCCGTTAGCCCAAGCAGAAGAAGCATCGCTTCAGTCGGTTCTTTTGGTACCAGCGCATAGCCATCCGGAATTACTGGAGAGCTCAACTCATCACCATTACTTACAGGTTGGCTACCTTTGGCGCCGCGGCAGACATCAGGAGGAGTAAACCCGATAACCTGATCGCCCTCGGTCACCAGGCGAATTAACATGGCCAGGTTATCGATCAGCTCGTATTCAACCTTGTTCCAGTCCCCACGCCCTTCCGTGTAGTGGATAACCTCTTTAATAACCTCTCCGCTTTCTTCTGCCACTTTGTTCAGAACATAGTTCGGTTGCGGAAATTTAAGCATTGCTTTATGTGCCCGTATACGCGCAGCGGCGATAAGTGATGAAAAGTAATCATCCTGCGCTGGCGGTACGGTGTAGAGAGGACTAGGAGCAACATCATGACGGCGCCAGCGGATGTCGCACTGGCGCTCCTCGTTAGGTGATGACCATGCCACTACGTCAGCCACAGGCTCAGCCTCCAGCGATGCCAGCGCGATTTCAGCAAGAACCAGATCCTTTTCTGCATTTTCAACGCCCGGAAAATCTTCGGCTTGTGATTTTCTCTCCCGCGCCCACTCTATTAACTGCTCTTTTGTAAATTTCATCATTCCTCCTTACCGATGCCAGCGGCGGCGCAGCTCCATCAGTTCATTGAACCGGTTAATGAACAGGCCGAAGGCCTGGCCGGGGCGCAAAGGATGAATTTCGAATAAATCTGTGGGTGGAATACCTTCAAGAATCGGCCATATGGAGCCGTCGTCGATATCCAGATCCCGGCGTTCGGTCGCGAGCATTGTCAGGTCGGCATATTTAACGAGGGATGTCTCGTCGAGCGGCAGGCCGAATTTCAGGCGGATCAGTTGATCCGTGCGCGTCTCGATCCGGCGGTAATCTGGCAACAATGCTTTCAGCGGGGCTGGGATGTCTAGGCAGTACGCCTCTGCCGCGTCATGCATCAGTGCTTCAAAGGCGAACTCTGGCGCCACGAGTTGACTGCACAGAACGGAATGCTGCGCCACGCTGTAAAACTCCGACAGGTGCCCCGCGAAGCGGCAGATATTTGAAAGCGCACCGGCGATATCCTCGATATCAATATCGTCAATGGTGGAGTTGATATAATCGAACTTCTTACCGGAAAGAGTCTGGATAAAACTCATCGTTAGTTCTCCTTAGTTGGTGCGCTGCACCGCACGATTTTTGGTTGCACGAATCCCTAACCATAAGGCGATTAAAAGTTTTGGTTTCGTTTCAGTAAATGCCCCATCCAGAGGCACTTAGTGCAACGGGCGACCGCCATCGCCAGTTAGTTTCTCCACAAAACAGACAAGAGCACCTGCGGTTGCAGCCGCCCGGGTGGATTGGGTTATGAGCCCGTCACCCGGTGATGCTCTTGTCTGTTTTGTAAAAAAGGCGGTACCCAGGTAGAACATTATCTTCGTCCCCCTTTTGTCAGGTTGAAGACCCTGGTACCGCCAAGACTACACACAGCTTTCTTTCTTCCTGGTACCACGCTGGCTACGTGATTGGGTTGTGGCGCCAGATGCTTATCTTCTGGTTACCTCTAAGGGCTGCAATTCACCACAACTGCAAGCGCACTCCGCCGTTTCACACCTGTCACCCATAACTGGTAAGTGAAGGAGTGCGCTTGCATGTTGTGCCCTGAAAAGGCTGGCGGTTGCCGGAAATACACGGGAAAACACCGGGCCGCCAGAACAGGGATGAACTTCTTATTGTTTTTATCCACATCAGGCGTGGTGGTATCCTTATTGGTGCCCATACCAAGCAAGGAAAACAGATGCTTAAGTCAACACTTATTGCTAAATGCCTCACTCGCTGCGGAATGCTTCCTGATATCGCAACTGGTGAAGCTGCTGTACGTGATATTTTTGAAGAGTATTTCCCACGTCACAGCTTTGAAAAATGGAACACTCATCTTGATGATGATGTCATTCAGCATTACCTCGAGGCATCGCGAGGAGCTGGGACCATCAAGGTTAATTTTTTTATTGAGGATCTCTGGGATTACTGATCGTCATCGAACCAAAAGTTTTGAAATCTGGATGTAAAATCGTTTTCCCGGAGGCGTTGGCTTCGCATTCCAGCTTTTCCGGGTCCATCAAAGCTTTAGTCACTGCTTCCATAAAACTTATGTAATCTGCAGCGACGGCGGTTTCAGTTTTAATTGCAGTAAACAATGCACCGTTTACCCGAATCTCAATCATTCGTCCTGGCTTGCTCTTTTGCATAATCAACTCATTAATCATCTAAATCACAGTTGCGAATCATCCGGTCATTCATACGCCACCGGCGGCTACTTCGTGGGCGTCCTACCTGTTCGCTGTCATTGAAATGATATTGCTACTTAAAGTAGTAAAAATCAACTACAAAAAGTAGAAATATCAGGTAAACTAAACCTATTTCACTTAACCAACTGAATTAAAAGATAAAATATTATATTTTGAGTTTGTGGTATGATTAAAAAACACTAGGTGGGGGATAAGAAATGGGTTACGGTGAGGATAAGGCAGGATTGATAGTCAACGCATTGGGTTTGGCCGTGGTTGATCTGATAGCAGCAGGAGTACCGATCACGAAAGATAACTTAATCGAACAACTTGTGCGTAACCAGCAAGATGCCACCAAAGTGATAGAGAAGAAGACAAACAGGGATGCTGCTGAACTGGTGAGAAAGGGCAATAAATAACCCGGCGTGAAAGCCGGGTTTATGCCTAAGTGATTTTTCTATGCCAGGGTAGTTTTATTGTTTCTATCATTGTATTTTTTAACAATGATTCGAGAGCTAATTTTCCAGAAAGGGATATATAATTCTCGAAAAACCATAGGTTACTTTCAAATTCTTCATTTGTAAGCTCTTTATCTGATAAGTATTTGAAAACTAATGATAAAGAAACATCACATTCAAACGCCAGATTCTCATCAAGGTATTCTTCTGTTGAGAGGCCATTGTAGGCTTTCAGTATGGCAACGGTTTCTAAGTAAATGTATTGAAGTTCTTCTGATTCTTTTTCTGCTGTAAACTTGAGTTCAGTAAAATCGACATTGAATCTACCCCCTTCAACATCGGAATTATCGTGGTCAACAAATCGTGATGAAGTTACATCGAATCCATCGAAGAATATTTTCTTTGTGATCAATGTTGTATTCTCCCTTCGTCTTGTGCGGTCCATACAAAATTTGACTGTTTTCTATGTGAAGTAGTAAATCGACCTCTCGATATTGCCGTAACCGATTCAAAATGATAATGAATTTCTTTTTTGGCGCTTAACTTTTCACTAACAGCCTGCTTGATGAACTCATTTAACTTCATACCATTTTCAGTTGCTGCCAGATATGCTTTCTGATGTAACTCAGAACCAATTCTAATGTTAAAGGTGCCGCTCATCGGTTTTTCTGGCTTTTTGCCTAGGCTTTTGCATGTGTCTAGGTAATCGTCGACAGCTTCTCTAAAAGCTGCTTCAAGATCGTTAATGGTTTCTGCTTCGTAGGTCACAAGGTCATTGATGCATTCAATTTTTCCATGGAGAATCTTGTCTTCATATGAAAGCTCAATGCTGCCATAAAAGTCTTTATATTTAAGAATGCCGCTCATAGATTATCCAACTCATCAAGTACCAATTTCACGTTTTTCAACGCATATTGCTTCACTATGCTCCCTGGGTGAGGGCAGTGAATACTAATCACTCTGTTGCTTGCGTTAACGAACTTTCGTCTTGAACCAGAGCCATTGAGCATACTAAAACCGTAACTATTTAGGAGCGTCACTAGCTCATCCCAAGTGTAGTTCTTAGGTATAGAGTTTAGGCGCTCTCTAAGCTTCTGCTGTTTACTCACAGTTAGTATATCCTTACCCAATGGAGTAGCAACTAAAAACTAGTTGCAAACTATAACAGGGACTGAACAACTTACAATTTATTGTATTTTATAGATTCATGAATCAATGCCTTACCCATAACGTAAAGCTGGTCTTGCGATTTTTCATCGATGTACCATTTTTCATAGGCTGGGTTATCAGACAGGACGGCCAACTTATCACCCTGCATTTGCAAGCGCTTAACATGGAATGTCTTACCGTATACGAAAGAGTAAACGCCGTCGGTCTGGAAGTGACGAACTGAGATGTCGACGAATAGTCGATCACCCGAAACGAGGGTTGGGGACATACTGTCGCCGTTAACGGTCATGACCTTCACATCTTCTGGATCGCGATTTCCAAAAAGTACTCTGGCATGTTCAGTAGTGAACTCGATGGCGTAGAGCACTTCAACATGATCCGAAAGCATGTAGGTACCTGGGCCGGCACTAACCGCTAGATCCAAAACCTCTACGCGGTATACGTTAAGATTTTCAGGTGAGCTTTTGCTCTCCATCTTCTTACCATCTCCCTTATCGCCAACACCATACTCTAGATATGAAGCTGATGATCCCAGCGCCATAGCAAGCTTATTCATTACTTTAGCACGAGGTTTTGCCGCACCGATTGTGTACCGGCGCACCATCTCATATGTCACGCCAGTTAGACCCGTGAGCTGAGTAACAGATATACCTCTGTCAGCCATTAACTCACTCAGTCGTTTAGCGAAATCAGGGTGTTTTTGTTCTTCTACCATAGGTAGAAGATTACGCACATAACACGAAGTAGTCATTTCTATTTTAAGTAGTTGCTATTTGCTACTTTAGGTAGCATTATTCCTCTACACTTTAGAGGAGCCGTATATGTCATCTCAAAATCTCACCGAGAAAGCTGTTAAAGCAGCGGGGAAATCTCTATCTGAGGTAGCCCGGCGCTTTGGTTTCAAATCAACACAATCCGTCGCTAATTGGGTGATTAATAATCAAGTTCCATCTGAAAGAGTTTTACAACTCTGTGAGCTTGGTTGCTGGTCAGTGACCCCTCATGAATTGAGACCAGATATTTACCCAAATCCTAGCGATGGTCTTCCTGAAGAACCCTTAAAAACTAACGTGTCGGCTGCATAAGAGTAACCACATAAAAATGGGGGTAACCGTGGGTAAAGAACCTGAATGGAAAGTCGAACGTCAGCCTAGTTGGCTGGTGGCCGCAATTAAAAAGACCATTACCGATCTGCCTGGTGGTTATGCTGAGGCGGCAGAGTGGTTGGGGGTAACAGAGAACGCGCTATTTAACCGCCTACGCGTAGATGGCGATCAGATCTTCCCTATGGGCTGGGCGATGGTGTTACAGAAAGCTGCAGGTGTTAGCTACATAGCTGATGCGTTTTCTCGTCAAACAGATAACGGGATCCACATTCCAGGCGCTGCGCCAGAGATAGAGAACGAGGAGATAGGTTTAAAGCTGGCTGAGCTGGTGGGCAGACTCGGGGATCTGGTCAATGCATACCGTTGGTATATCGACGACGGCGTTGTTGATAAGGGCGAGTGGCAGAGCCTTAACGACATCGCATATCAGTTCAGGGTGACCCTGATGACCTTCCTGAATTTGATTTCTCGTGTTTACTGCCTGCCAGAAAAGAGTGACGCCCGCGAGTGTGCAGCTCCGGGCGCCGTGGCGTGTCGTATCAGTGGAGAAACTAACGCATGAACAGTTTAACGGTAAAGAACCGCATACCGCAACTACGTGCATTCCCTGTTCGGGGTTACATCATGTTTAGGTATGAGCGCATGGTATCAGGCCGCTGGGTTCCCTGTAACCACAGTCGGGCGATGGCAATTGTGGGGGGATGGCGCCGTAGAGGGGAGTCCTTATGCGAGAACTTAACCGATGGTTCAAAGACCACTACGGCATCCCGGTTCGCGTTATCAGATGGGAACCGGAAACCCGCCGCGTTATCTACCTGCGTAAAGGCTATGAGCATGAGTGTTTCAGCCCGCTTGAGCAGTTTCAGCGAAAGTTCAGGGAAATAGAGGGCGACTATGAGCACTAAATTGACAGGCTATGTATGGGATGCCTGTGCAGCGTCAGGAATGAAGTTATCCAGCGTGGCCATCATGGCGCGCCTGGCTGATTTCAGCAATGACGAAGGTGTCTGCTGGCCTTCCATCGAAACAATCGCGAGACAGCTTGGTGCAGGCGTCAGCACTGTCAGAACGGCAATAGCGAAGCTTGAAGCCGATGGCTGGTTGTCACGCAAAGCGCGGCGACAGGGCAACCGAAATGCCTCCAATGTTTATCAGTTGAATGTGGCAAAACTCCAGACAGTTGCATTCGCTCACCTGTCAGATTCTGACCCGTCAAAATCTGACGCATCAAAATCTGACCCGTCAAAATTTGAGGCGTCAAAATCCGGTCAGAATGGCGGTTTTCACCCGTCAGAATCTGGCGGGGATCCGTCAGTAAATTCAACTACTGATCCATCAGGTAAAAAACCTTCTTGTCCGGTTGCGTCGCAACCAGACCCTGAAGTTGCGATCACCGATAACGCCATTCTGGTTTTAACCCATTTGAACCAGGTCAGCGGCTCGCGGTATCAGAAATCTAAAACCTCGCTGGAAAATATTCGTGCTCGTCTGCGTGAAGGTTACAGCGTTGCTGACCTGCAACTGGTTATCGACCTGAAACACGAGCACTGGAACGGCAACGATGAGCAGTACCAGTACATGCGCCCTGAAACACTGTTTGGCCCGAAAAAATTTGAGGGGTATCTGCAAAGCGGGATCCGCTGGGACAAGAAGGGGCGTCCGCCACGTGAATCCTGGGGCGAAAAGAAACATGACCCAATGAAGGTCGGTCCGGTTGATACCAAAATTCCAGAGGGGTTCAGGGGATAATGACAAACAAATATTGCCAGGCGCTGGCGGAATTGCGTAGCAAACCAGCCCACGAACTGAAAGAGGTTGGCGATCAATGGCGTACTCCGGAGCTGTTGTTTTGGGGGATTAACGCAATATTTGGGCCGTTGGTTCTGGATCTGTTTGCTGACGACGATAACGCGAAGTGCCCGGTCTGGTACACAGCCGAAGATAACGCGCTGATGCAGGATTGGTCGGAAATGCTGGAGTCAATCGGCGGGGCCGCATTCGGTAATCCACCCTATAGCCGCTCTCAGTACCACGAGAAGCAGGCGATCACCGGCATGACCCACATCATGGATCACACAATGGAGATGCGTGAAAAGGGTGGGCGTTACGTGTTCCTCATTAAAGCGGCGACAAGTGAAACATGGTGGCCGGAAGACGCCGATCACATCATGTTTATTCGCGGTCGCATTGGTTTCGATCTCCCTATGTGGTTTGTTCCTGCTGACGATAAGCAGAAACCCACTGGTGCTTTCTTTGCTGGCGCCATTGCAATCTTCGATAAGTCATGGCGCGGCGAGCGTTTCAGCTACATCAGCCGTACCGATCTGGAGGAAAAAGGGAAGGCGTTTATGTCGCTGGTCACATTTGCCGCTGGCAAGGCCCAGCAGGCAGAAACAGTACAGCCACCTGCGCCGCTGACATTACCAGAAGTCGAATCGCGTATCTGGCCTCTCGAGGTTGGTCTGGTGTTTAACCAGGTGGATGGCGTCGACGCCCTGACTGAGTCACAGCAGAACAAGCTGAAAGGCAATATCAATCAGCTATGGCTTGAACGTATGCCCACCAGCGAGATTATTGCCGTTGCCTCTGGTCTTGCCAGCAGCATGCAGGGGGTGACTCATGCGTGAGATTATCGTTGATAACTTTGCTGGCGGTGGCGGCGCGTCAACCGGTATTGAAATGGCGATTGGTCGTAGTGTTGATATCGCGATCAACCATGACGAGAACGCGATCGCGATGCACAAGACGAACCACCCGGACACACTCCATTACTGTGAATCTGTATTTGAAGTGGATCCGCGCGCGGCGACAGGCGGGCTACCGGTTGCCCTGGCATGGTTCAGTCCTGATTGTCGCCATTTTTCGAAAGCCAAAGGTGCGAAGCCAGTAGAAAAAGCGATTCGTGGTCTGGCCTGGGTTGTTCTGCGCTGGGCACTCGATGTTAAACCCCGTGTGATGAAGCTGGAGAACGTCGAAGAGTTCAGAACGTGGGGACCGCTTCTCGCCGGTGAAATGCGCCCGGATCCTGCCCGTGCTGGTGAAACTTTCGAGGCATTCATCGGCATGCTGACTACCGGCATTCCTGCAAATCATCCGGCGCTGGCGGAGTGCTGTGAATTCCTGGGTATTCCTCTCGACAGCGAGGACGCCGCCAGACTGGTAAAAGGTCTGGGTTATGTCGTTGAGTATCGCGAACTGCGCGCCTGTGATTACGGTGCGCCGACGATCAGAAAACGCTTCTTCATGGTTATGCGCTGTGACGGGAAACCGATAGTGTGGCCGGAGCCAACACATGGGGATCCGAAATCACCAGCGGTTCAGGCTGGCAAGCGGATGCCGTGGCGCACCGCTGCGGAGTGTATCGACTGGACTATTCCTGCGCCGTCGATCTTCGACCGCAAAAAGCCACTGGCAGTGAACACGCTCAAGCGCATCGCACGCGGTATTCAGCGTTTCGTTATCGACAGCGCATCGCCGTTTATCGTGAAGTGCAACCATACCAGCACCAAAACGCATTACGATTGCTTCCGGGGCCAGTCGCTGGAAGAACCTCTGCAGACAATCACCAAAACGCATGGTTACGCGGTTGCCGTGCCGCACCTGACGAAGTTCAGAACAGGCGCGACAGGGCAGGATGTCACACAACCAGTCCCGACAATCACCGCTGGCACATCGCGGCGCCCGGGAGGGAATGGACATGCCCTCGGCATCGTTGAGACCGCGCTTACACCGTTCCTGGCTGGTAACGGTGGCAGTGAGTACCAGGCAAAGCCGCGCCCGCTGGATAAACCCGCTCACACTATCCTGAAACAGTCCCGTGCCTGTCTGGTTGCGCCGGTTATCGCTCGCCAGTTTGGGGCCAGCATCGGTCACCGGGCAGACGAGCCGAGTGCGACGATTACGGCGGGCGGCGGCGGTCATTCACAGCTGGTGACGCCAACGTTGATCCAGATGGGTTACGGCGAAAGGCCGGGGCAGGACCCGCGTGTGTTGCAGCTTGAAAAGCCGCTGGGGACTGTAACCGCTGGCGGTAACAAGTTCGCCGTGGCCAGCGCATTTCTGGCGAAGCACTACGGCGGCAACTATACGGGACCGGGCGTCGGGCTGGATGAACCAGTCCACTCGGTGACGACGGTCGATCATCATGCTGTTGTGGCTTCTCACCTGGTAAAACTGCGCGGCACCTGTCGCGATGGTCAGCCCACGAGTGAACCAATGCCGACAGTTACGGCCGGCGGTCTGCATGTCGGGGAAGTCAAAACCACTCTGGCGGTCGAAGACTTCGACGAACAGCGCGCACAGCAGGCGCTGGCGTTCCTGCGTGAATACTGCGGCGAGGAATGCACCGGGATGGTCGACATCGATGGGATAACGTATCGCATCGTCGATATCGGTATGCGCATGCTTCAGCCGCACGAACTCTATCGCGCACAGGGCTTCCCTGACTGGTACATCATCGATCAGGATTATCGCGGAAAGCGCTACGCCAAAGATAAACAAGTGGCCCGCTGCGGCAATGCTGTCCCGCCACCGTTCGCTGAAGCGCTGGTGCGCGCCAATTTGCCTGAGTTATGTGTGAGCAAGGAGGAACAGGCAGCATGATGAACTTAACGGCTCGCCAGCAGCATGTACTGGATACCCTGATCAGCTTTCAACGCGAGCATGGCTATCCTCCAACTAATACAGAACTTTCGGGACTGCTGGGATGCAGTTCCCCAAATGCCGCTGCGGATCATCTGCGCGCGCTGGAGAGAAAAGGAGCTATCACCCTGACGCGTGGCGTTTCGCGGGGAATAGCCATCAACGATCTGGAGAACGTTGCTGATGCAGATTCCCTGCTGCATGCGCTTGTGAATGGTGAGGATGGTGCGAAGGACCGCGCAATCGCCTATCTCAAAAACAAGGGGATCCGGATATGAAACTGGTGCTGCCGTTTCCTCCAAGTGTGAACACGTACTGGCGCGCCCCGAATAAGGGGCCGCTGGCGGGGCGTCACCTGATTAGTGCCAAAGGTCGCCAGTTCCAGTCGTCAGCATGTGCGGCAATCATTGAACAACTGCGCATGCTCCCTAAGCCGTCATCGTCACCGGCGGCTGTCGAAATAATCCTGTTCCCGCCGGACAACCGGATCCGGGATCTGGATAACTACAACAAAGCGCTGTTTGACGCTCTTACCCATGCGGGGATCTGGGAGGACGACAGCCAGGTAAAAAGAATGCTGGTGGAGTGGGGGCCGATTATCCCGAAGGGGAAAGTGGAAATCACTATCACCAAATTTGAACCGGGGGCGGGTGCAGCCGCCTGATAAGTGGAGAGCAATTATGAATCAGTTAGCAACCGCGGCGTTAACCATGTCCAGCAGTGATATCGCTGATTTAGTGGAATCACGTCATGATCACGTTAAGCGCTCAATTGAACGGCTGGCAGAGCGCGGTGTTATTAAACTCCCCCCGATGGGGGAAGTTAAAAATCACCTCAATCAGTCGGTAGCCGTCTACCTGATAGGAAAGCGGGACAGTTATGTGGTTGTGGCTCAGTTGTCGCCAGAGTTCACTGCGCGGCTTGTTGATCGATGGCAGGGACTGGAGCAGGCGCAACAGCAGGCGATCCCTCAGTCATTCTCTGAAGCACTGCGGCTTGCCGCCGATCTGGCGGAGCAAAAGCAGAAACTAGCCATTGAACTGGCTGCCGCGGCGCCAAAGGTGGAATTTGTCGATCGCTACTGCTCTGCCAGTGGGTCAATGTCGTTCCGGCAGGTGGCAAAATTACTTAAGGCAAAGGAAAACGAGTTCCGTCTGTTTCTGATAGATCGCGGCATCCTTTACCGCCTGGGCGGTACGCTTACACCGATGGCGGCGCACATTGATGCGGGGCGATTTGAGGTTAAGACGGGGACCTCTGTTACTTCAAACCACGCATTCAGCCAGGCGCGGTTTACGGCTAAGGGGGTGCGCTGGATCGGCGGTCTATGGGCGGAACATATTGCTAAGGGGCAGGCAGCGTGAGGGCTTTGCTGACACCTGAAATTGCTCATCGAATGGGGGTTGTGCTTTTCCGTCCCGGTGCTGAACTGATGCCGCTATTCATGCGCGGTCGGGTTTTACTCGAGCCAGAACCGGAAAGCATGGCCTCTTACGATACTGGTTATGTGCCGGCAGCGGTTCAGCCACTGGCAGACGATCCGGTAATGAGTGAGATATTTGAGGATCAGCGCGTTATTCAGCGCGCTGGTGGATTGTCTTCGCTTGATGGCTGGTTAAACAAAAAGTTCGAATGCCAGTGGCCCCATTCAACATGGCACGACAAGAATTTCACGATAATGCGCCATCAGCCTGGTAGCATCCGGTTGTGCTGGCACTGTGACCACACTCTCGCTGGTCAATACACGGAACAGCTTGCAGATATAGCCAGCAAAAACCTGGTATCCTGGATTTTGTCAGTCATTGGAACAGATTTAGGTTTTTCTGAGTCGCATGTTCTGACTCTTCCGGAGTTGTGCTGGTGGATGGTCAGAAATGATCTGGGTGATGTGATCCCGGAAAGCGTTGCACATAAAGCGCTGCGACTACCGGGTGAAGAGCCGAAATCCATCATGCGAGAAAGCGATATTGTGCCCTCGTTACCGGCCACCAGCATTGTGCAGGAGAAGGCGAAAAAGGTACTGACACTCAGGATTGATCCGGAATCGCCGGAAAGCTTCATGCTACGCCCGAAGCGGAGACGCTGGGAAAATGAGACATACACGCGATGGGTGAAGGCCCAGCCGTGCGCCTGCTGTGGTAAGCAGGCAGATGATCCGCACCACCTGATAGGTCACGGTCAGGGCGGCATGGGGACAAAAGCGCATGACCTCTGGGTGTTGCCTTTGTGCAGAAAGCATCACGACGAGTTACATGCGGATACCGTGGCATTCGAAGAGAAATACGGCTCGCAGCTGGAGTTGATATTTCGTTTTATCGATCGCGCGCTTGCAATTGGTGTGCTGGCGTAAGTGGAGAACAAGTATGAACCTTGAATCATTACCAAAATTTTACTCACCAAAATCACCGAAACTAAATGATGAAACGCCGGGAACCAGCTCTGAGGCGTTAACAATCACTGATGTGATGGCTGCACAGGGCATGGTGCAGTCAGTGGCACCACTTGGGTTTAATCTGTTTCTGGCAAAGATGGGAATACAGGATCCAGCACCTGCACTGGAGGGGCTTTTTAACTACGCCCTGGCAATGAAAAATCCGGTATTACAAAAACTAAGTGAGAAGTCTCGCCTTGAAATTCTTCCTGTACTGGTGAAGTTTGCATATGAGGACTATTCCCGTTCGGCGGCGAGTAAATCAGTTTGCCCACATTGCAATGGTGAAGGGGTGTTACGTTCAATGTGTGATGTTGTAAAACATCCAGGCGTAAAAGGTGTAGAGCCTATGATCCGCCATGAGGAAGTTGAAGAAGTTTGTCAGCACTGTAACGGTAAGGGAACTGTCTCGACAGCATGCAGAGGATGTAGGGGGAAGGGAACTGTACTTGATGAGAAGCGCACTAAACTCCACGGCGTGCCGGTAATGAAAGTATGCGGTCGCTGTAATGGCAATCGTTACAGCAGGCTGCCAACAACTATTGCCCGGGCGCAGGTGCAAAAGGTCATTCCTGATTTGACGAATTACACCTGGTACAGCGGTTATGGTGAAGTGATCAATAAGCTGGTCACTAAATGCTGGCAGGAAGAAGCATTCGCAGAGCTGCAATTACGGAAAGTGACACGATAGCTACATTTTTAATGATTTTCGCTGCACGATGCTTGCAATTTTCAAAAAATGTGGTTAGTATTTTCGTAACGATGGGCTTTGAATGTCTAACGTTTATAAACCCGCTCAGGCGGGTTTTTTGTTGCATGTTTTTTAAACTGCTGATAGTGTGATCTATGTCGCACTTTTGCGGCGTTGGCATACAGGAGTTAGCCATGTTTAAAAATAGATTAGCGACCAAGAAGGTCGTAGCTATTACAGGAAACATTGAGATTGGCACAGTATCAGTGTCTGCTAGTCAGAAAAGTATTTCGCTGAATACTGGTTGGGAATTACCAATTATAAAAGTAGACAAGCCGTCTCATTCCTATGAGGTTTACATCAAGCCTCGTCATAAAACCCTTCATCCTTCGCGATGGTGGAAGTAAGATTTTTAAGGCTGCCTACGGGCGGCCTTTTTTATACCTGCGGCTTCCTTTTAAGGAGGCTTTTGCTGTGGAAATGGGCGGCTGGTGGGTGTTGACGCACCCAGCCAGCCATCAGCTCATGCTTTCAGGTCACAAGCTAACCAGGGCCCACTGCTTTAGCGCAAAAGCATAGTGAGCCTACCAGAGTTACGCTTACTGATCTATGAAAAATACTGTAAAAATAAACAGTGTTGAGTTAATCAACGCTGACTCCCTGCATTACATCGCTTCTCTCCCTGATAACTCCATTGACCTTATCGTTACGGATCCACCTTACTTCAGGGTGAAGCCTGAAGGATGGGACAACCAGTGGAAAGGGGACGAGGATTTTTTACGCTGGCTTGATGGATACCTGGCTGAGTTCTGGCGTGTTTTGAAACCCGCCGGTAGCCTTTATCTGTTCTGTGGGCATCGCCTTGCGTCTGATATTGAAATCATGATGCGGGAGCGGTTCAGTGTCCTTAATCACATCATCTGGGCAAAACCTTCCGGTCGCTGGAATGGCTGCAACAAAGAAAGCCTGCGGTCATACTTCCCTGCGACTGAGCGCATTCTCTTCGCTGAACATTACCAGGGCCCATATAAGCTCAAGAGTGATGGATACGCAGAGAAAAGTAACGAGCTCAAACAGCATGTGCTGACGCCGCTGATTTCATATTTCCGTGACGCGCGTGAATCGCTGGGGGTTTCCTCTAAGCAGATCGCCGATGCGACCGGGAAAAAGAATATGGTGTCCCACTGGTTCGGTGCATCTCAATGGCAACTGCCGGGCGAAGCGGATTACCAGAAACTGCAGGAACTATTCACTCAGGTTGCATTCGATAAGCATCGAAACAATGAACTCGACACACCACACCACCAACTGGTGGCCACGTGGCATTCGTTGAACCGGAAGTATTCAGAATTGCTGGAAGAGTATAAGTCTCTCCGGCGGTTCTTTTCTGTTTCAGTCTCTGTTCCTTTCACCGATGTCTGGACGCATAAGCCGGTTCAGTTTTACCCCGGGAAACACCCCTGTGAAAAGCCAGCAGACATGTTGCAGCAGATCATTAACGCCAGCAGCAGGCCGGGTGATGTTGTGGCTGATTTCTTCATGGGATCAGGTTCGACCATTAAAGCGGCTATGAGGCTGGGGCGACGGGCAATCGGTGTTGAGCTGGAAACAGAGCGATTTATTCAGACTGTGGAGGAAATCCGCGAACTGGATAAGACATAACGATCATCACGTCATCCCGCTGTGGTGATCATCATCTTCAGGCTCCGGGAATCACCTTCTTTTTTCACGTTTACAAAAGAGCCCGGAAGCCTGATTTCTTTCAATCACACACAGCGCCATCCGAACTATCGGAGGTGAGGCCTATGAAAATGCCATACAAACAAGATTTCATCGCTGCGCTATTTGCCGCTAAGGAGCAGGGTATTGGTGCAATGCTGGCTTTTATTATGGCGTACCTGCGTGGTCGCTATAACGGTGGCGCCAAGATGAAGACGCTAATTGATGCGCTGATGTGCGCGATGATCGCCTGGTTTATTCGTGACCTGCTCGACTTCTCCGGATTGAGTAGCAACCTCGCATACATTGCCAGCGTCTTTATTGGATACATCGGCACCGATTCGATCGGCAACCTGATTAAAAAATTCGCAGCCAAAAAGGCGGGAGTTGACGATGCAAACCAGTCCTGACGGCATTGCGCTGATAAAAAAATTCGAAGGTTGCCGGCTGTCCGCCTATCCAGATCCGGGAACAGGCGGCGCACCGTGGACGATTGGCTACGGCTGGACCTACCCGGTAGATGGCAAGCCAGTAAAGCCTGGAATGACTATCGACCAGACCACTGCTGATCGGCTGCTGAAAACGGGGCTGGTGAGTTATGAAAACGATGTGCTGAAACTGGTCAGAGTGAAACTGACACAAGGCCAGTTTGATGCGCTGGTATCGTTCGCTTACAACGTTGGCTCGAGTGCGCTATCAACATCCACGCTGTTGAAGAAATTGAACGCTGGCGATATCAAAGGCGCTGCAGATGAGTTTCTGCGCTGGAATAAAGCTGGTGGAAAAGTTATGCCGGGGCTCACGAATCGCCGCAAGGCTGAGCGTGATGTGTTCCTGTCATGATGGGCATCCTGGAGAAATACTGGAAACCACTGGTGATGATGTTGCTGGTGGCCGCCTTATTCATTGCCGGAAATGTCTGGAGTGATCGGGGTTGGGAAAAGAAGTGGGCAGAACGCGACAGCGCTGAGTCGTCACAGACAGTGAACGCGCAGACCGCCGCCCGCATGATTGAACAAGGGCGCATAATTGCCCGTGATGAGGCTGTAAAAGATGCACAAGCACAAGCCGCCAAAGCTGCTGCCACTGCTGCTGGCCTGTCTGCCACTGTTAACAAGCTGCGCACCGAAGCAACAAAACTTGCCACCCGCCTGGACGCCGCAAAGCACACCGCAGATCTTGCCGCTGCCGTCAGAAGCAAAACAGCCAGAGCCGACGCCGGAATGCTCGCCGACATGCTCGGAGATATTGCAGCAGAAGCTAAACGTTATGCTGCAATCGCTGACGAACGCTACATTGCAGGAGTGACTTGTCAACGTACATATGAATCCTTAAGGCAAACTAAAAGTGTATTGCAGAGGGATGAATCAAAATAAAATTCGTCAATTAACATAAAAACATGTGCAGTAGCAGAGTGTTACTGCCTTACAAAACTATATCTTGCTATGTAGTGTTAATCATGCGTTAATGGGGCTCTGGTTTGTTACAAATTTATCTGAAGCAGTCACTGTAATAATTTTATTATTTGTTCCTATTGAGATTTCCTTGTCGGCTTTTTCTCTCTGATAATTTTTTTCGGACCATTCTGCCCAAGGGCTTACTCAAAAAAGGTAATGATTATGTCTAACAAAATGACTGGTTTAGTTAAATGGTTCAATCCTGAAAAAGGGTTTGGTTTTATCACTCCAAAAGATGGTAGTAAGGATGTATTTGTACATTTTTCTGCTATCCAAAGTAACGATTTTAAGACGCTGAATGAGAATCAGGAAGTCGAGTTTGGTGTTGAACAGGGCCCTAAAGGTCCCTCGGCAGTTAATGTCGTAGCCCTTTAAGGAAACTGTTATTACTAATAATATTCACTTCAGATGCCCTTGTTGCCATGGGTCTCAGTACAGAACATCATCTTTTGATGTCACAGATAGCAATCCTTTCGGCGCGAAATGTATTTTTTGCAAAACTACAATGATTACATTCGATAATATTGCAATGTACATTCGTTCTGGTCAGTCTCCATTAGATTTCAGAAAATAAAAATCAGGCCCCTTATGGGGCCTTTTTTATGCGGTTCTTATTGACAGGGTGTACACGGGAGAATTATGAAAAAAGTGATAGTGTTTTTTAATTCAGAATCCGCTGTAGTAGTATCAGTAATGAAGGGTATTACTACAATAATGCGCGAGTACCCTAATGGGGAAAAAGCACATCTACAAGTAATGTCTGCAGGTTTTCCGTCTATAACCGGAGATCATAAGATTGTTTATGTTGCCTCAGACCGGGATGTTACTTCTGAAGAAATTCTTGAAGCAGCATCAAAACTCTTTAAATGATTACTGTTCATACCTTTATGAATGTGGCTAAAGTAGTGAATGGTTGTTTGATTATTGAGCGAAATTCGTATAAACAATATGCACTAACCCCTTGATTATTGAAACTTTCCAACTTATTGTTTATAGATACCAATGGTTGTTCAAGTTATCACATGAATCATGGGATCTGCCGGGCATAGATGCCAATACAGACCAGAAGAGGTGCATGATGAAAATCGAAGAGTTAAAAAGAAAAACTGAAGCGGATATTTCTGATTTCATTACTAAAAAAATAAATGAGCTCAAAAAAAAGACAGGTAAAGAAGTTGCTGATATCCAGTTTACTGCTCGGGAAAAAATGACTGGACTGGAAAGCTATGACATAAAAATTAATTTAATCTAATCGTCATCGACGGCCAGTTCTAATAAAAGCATCATCTTTCTCAAGAGATGATGCTTTTTTATTTCGGCATTTGAAGTTGAGTAAGTGATTCAGCTTGAACTTCATCACATTTTGTTTGCTTTGTTTTTGTGGGTCCTTTCTGGCGATCTGGTCTGTTACGGGGCGGCGTCCGCGCAGATTCTCGCTATTTATGAAAATTTTCGGGTTTTTGCCGTTTCCGTTCTTCTTCTCGTTAATCCATTGTTTTAAAAGAAAACACCCCCTCAAAAGAAAGGAAACGTTAAGCCAGAAAAATGGGTAAAAAACCAGAGATTGTTTCCGTTCTCTTTTTTTGCGCACGGAGTGAGCTATGGAGGTCAACAAAAAGCGGCTTTCTGACATCTTCGGTGTCAGTGTGCGCACGATACAGAACTGGCAGGATCAGGGGATGCCGGTTGCGCGCGGTGGTGGAAAAGGTAACGAAGTACTCTATGACTCAGCCGCAGCTATCGAGTGGTATTCCGCGCGCGACGCGGAGATTGAGAATGAGAAATTACGGAAAGAGGTAGAGGATCTTCGCATTGCTTCGGAATCCGACCTCCATCCCGGCACGATTGAATATGAGCGGCACCGGCTAACCCGAGCACAGGCTGACGCCCAGGAGCTAAAAAATGCCAAAGATACCGCTGAGGTGGTGGAGACCGCATTCTGCACGTTCGTGCTGTCACGGATCGCCGGTGAAATAGCCAGTATTCTCGATGGGATCCCTCTGTCGGTTCAGCGGCGTTTTCCGGAACTGGAAAACCGACATATTGATTTCCTCAAAAAGGACATCATCAAAGCCATGAACAAAGCAGCTGCGCTGGATGAAATCATACCGGGGTTGCTGAGTGAATATATCGAACAGTCAGGTTAAGGGACTGCAGCACTCTGCGAGTGCGGGGCTTCATTCCCTGTACAGGCCAGAGCCGCAGACGGCAGTTGAATGGGCTGATACCCATTATTATCTCCCGAAAGAATCTGCTTATCAGGAAGGGCGCTGGGAAACATTGCCTTTTCAGCGCGCGATCATGAATGCGATGGGAAACGACTATATCCGCGAGGTGAACGTCGTTAAATCTGCCCGTGTTGGCTATTCAAAAATGTTGCTCGGGGTTTATGCATATTTTATTGAGCACAAACAGCGAAACACCCTGATCTGGCTTCCTACCGACGGCGACGCCGAAAACTTCATGAAGTCGCATGTTGAGCCGACTATCCGGGATATTCCTTCACTGCTTTCACTGGCACCGTGGTACGGCAAAAAGCACCGTGACAACACGCTCAGTATGAAGCGTTTTTCTAACGGTCGCGGCTTCTGGTGCCTGGGCGGAAAGGCGGCAAAAAACTACCGTGAAAAATCAGTGGATATTGCCGGATACGATGAGCTCGCAGCATTCGACGACGATATTGAAAAAGAGGGATCTCCGACCTTTCTCGGTGATAAGCGTATTGAGGGTTCGGTGTGGCCCAAATCAATCCGCGGCTCTACGCCCAAAGTGAAAGGAACATGCCAGATTGAGCGTGCGGCAAAAGAGTCAGAACACTTCATGCGTTTCCACGTTGCCTGCCCGCACTGCGGCGAGGAGCAATATCTTAAGTTTGGTGATAAAGAAACGCCATTCGGGCTGAAGTGGACGCCCGGTGAACCGGCCAGTGTTTTTTACCTTTGTGAACATAACGCCTGCGTGATTAAACAGCAGGAACTGGACTTTACTGAGGCCAGGTACATCTGTGATACCACAGGGATCTGGACGCGTGACGGTTTATCCTGGTTTTCATCAACAGGCGCAGAAATTGACCCGCCGGACAGCGTGACGTTTCACATCTGGACGGCATACAGCCCGTTCACTACCTGGGTACAGATCGTCAAGGACTGGATCAAAACGAAGGGGGATACCGGAAAGCGCAAAACCTTCGTGAATACCACGCTGGGTGAAACGTGGGAGCCGAAAATCGGTGAACGGCCTGACGCGGATGTGATGGCTGAGCGTAAGGAACACTTTGAAGCCTCAGTCCCTGATCGGGTTGCCTATCTGACCGCCGGGATCGACTCCCAGCTTGATCGATACGAAATGCGCGTCTGGGGATGGGGGCCTGGCGAAGAAAGCTGGCTCATTGACCGGCAGATCATCATGGGCCGTCATGATGATGAGGCGACGCTTCTCAGGGTTGATGAAGCGCTCAACAAAACATATCCCCGACACAATGGCGTTGAAATGTCGATATCCCGTATCTGCTGGGATATTGGCGGTATTGATCCCACCATTGTCTATAACCGCTCGAAAAAACATGGTCTGTTCCGTGTGATCCCGATAAAAGGGGCATCCGTTTACGGCAAGCCCGTCGCGAATATGCCTCGCAAGCGCAATAAGAACGGTGTCTATCTGACGGAAGTCGGTACTGATACCGCGAAAGAGCAGATTTACAACCGTTTCACCCTGGTAGCCGAAGGTGATGAACCGTTGCCGGGGGCCGTTCACTTCCCCAACAACCCTGATATTTACGACCTGACTGAGGCACAGCAGCTGACCGCCGAGGAACAGGTTGAGAAATGGGTGGACGGGCGGAAGAAAATAGTCTGGGACAGCAAAAAGCGCCGCAATGAGGCACTCGACTGTTTTGTGTATGCGCTGGCGGCACTGCGGATCAGTATTTCCCGCTGGCAGTTGAACCTTGATTCTCTTCTGGTAAGCCTGCTGGAGGAAGAAGGGGCGCGTAAACCGAAAAAGACCGTGGCAGATTACGCCAGGGCATTATCTGGAGATGAGTAATGGCGTCACAATCCGATCTCGACAGCGCCCGCGCCGCACTGCATGACCTGATGACGGGAAAGCGGGTGGCGACGGTACAAAAGGACGGTCGCCGGGTGGAGTTTACGGTGACTTCGGTGAGCGACCTTAAAAAATACATTGCTGATCTGGAGGTTCAGGTCGGTATCACTCAACGTCGCCGGGGGCCGGCAGGATTTTACGTATGAAAACACCTGCACTTTTGGGGCCGGACGGCAGGACGTCGTTACGGGAATACGCCGGTTATCACGGCGGTGGTCATGGTTTTGGTGGTCAACTCAGGGGGTGGCAACCGCAGAGCGAAAGCCCTGATGCGGCATTACTGCCCAATTTTGTGCGCGGTAACGCCCGCGCAGACGATCTGGTCAGGAATAACGGCTATGCCGCAAATGCGATACAACTGCACCAGGATCATATCGTCGGCTCATTCTTTCGCCTGAGCCACCGTCCGAGCTGGCGTTTTCTTGGCATTTCTGAAGAGGATGCCCGGGCTTTCTCCCGCGAGGTGGAAGCCGCATGGAAAGAGTTTGCCGAAGACGACAACTGCTTTATCGATGCGGAGCGCAAACGCACTTTCACGATGATGATCCGTGAAGGCGTGGCAATGCACTCCTTTAATGGTGAATTGTGTGTGCAGCCCGCGTGGGACAGCAGCCCCGGACGCCTTTTCCGTACACAGTTCAAAATGGTCAGTCCGAAGCGTATCAGTAACCCGAATAACACGGGCGACACGCGAAACTGTCGCGCCGGTGTGGCGGTGAACAACACCGGGGCCGCGGTGGGGTATTACGTCAGCGATGATGGTTATCCTGGCTGGATGCCGCAGAAATGGACGTATATCCCGCGTGAACTGGCTGGTGGGCGCACTTCATTTATTCACATTTTTGAGCCGCTTGAGGACGGCCAGACCCGCGGCGCCAACCAGTTTTACAGCGTTATGGAGCAAATGAAGATGCTCGATACGTTGCAGAACACACAGTTGCAGAGCGCTATCGTGAAGGCAATGTATGCTGCCACTATCGAGAGCGAACTCGATACCCAGACTGCGATGGATTTTATTCTCGGCGCTGATAATAAAGAGCAGCAGAACAAATTCACGGGCTGGCTGGCGGAAATGGCGTCGTACTACTCTGCGGCGCCGGTTCGCCTGGGTGGGGCTAAAGTACCGCACCTTATGCCGGGTGATTCCCTGAATCTCCAGTCGCCACCGAACGCGGATAACGGCTATTCGGTCTTCGAACAGTCGCTGTTGAGGTATATCTCTGCCGGGCTTGGCGTTTCGTTTGAACAACTGTCCCGGAATTACTCCCAGATGAGTTACTCCACCGCCCGCGCCAGCGCCAATGAATCATGGGCGTTTTTTATGGGGCGCCGGAAATTCGTGGCGTCCCGTCAGGCGTGCATGATGTTTCTCTGCTGGCTGGAGGAGGCCATTATCCGTCGGGTTGTGACATTGCCTTCCCGGGCAAGGTTCAGCTTTCAGGAAGCGCGAAGCGCCTGGGGAAACTGCGACTGGATTGGTTCCGGGCGTATGGCTATTGACGGACTGAAAGAGGTTCAGGAAGCGGTCATGCTGATTGAAGCGGGCCTCAGTACGTATGAAAAAGAGTGCGCCAAACGCGGTGAAGATTATCAGGAAATTTTCGCGCAGCAGGTTCGCGAAACGATGGAGCGCCGCGCCGCCGGGCTCAAACCGCCTTCATGGGCTGCTGCTGCCTTCCAGTCCGGGTTAGAGAATTCCACTAAGGAGGAGAAAGATGACGCCCGAGCTGCGTAATCTCCCGCATATTGCCAGCCTGGCTTTTAATGAGCCGCTGCTACTTGAACCCGCCTATGCGCGGGTTTTCTTTTGCGCGCTGGCGGGCCAGTTGGGTATTACCCGTCTGACAGATACCGTTTCCGGCGTCACTCTCAGCGGTGAACAGATTGCTGAACCTCTTGCGCTGTTTGGTGACGATGAAGAGATGGGGCCGCGCCCGTCACGCAGTTACCAGGTGATCGACGGTATCGCGGTTTTGCCGGTTTCTGGCACGCTGGTGAGTAAAACCCGTTCGCTGAAACCGTATTCAGGTATGACGGGTTACAACGGCATTATTGCCCGCTTGCAACAGGCTATCAGTGATCCCGGCGTGGACGGCATTCTTCTGGATATGGATACACCTGGCGGCATGGTATCCGGTGCTTTTGACTGCGCTGACATTATTGCCCGTCTGCGGGATATCAAACCGGTCTGGGCGCTGGCGAACGACATGAACTGTAGCGCCGGGCAGCTTATCGCCAGCGCGACATCCCGTCGTCTTGTTACACAGACCGCCAGAACCGGTTCGATCGGCGTCATGATGGCGCACAGCAACTACGGTGCTGCACTCAAGACCAGCGGCGTCGAAGTCACGCTCATCTACAGCGGCGATCACAAGGTCGACGGAAACCCTTACGAAAAGTTGCCTAAGGATGTGCGTGCTGATTTTCAGTCACGTATTGATGCCACCCGACAGATGTTTGCTGAGAAGGTGGCCGGGTACACCGGCCTGACTGTTCAGGCGGTACTGGATACCGAAGCGGCGGTTTTCACCGGACAGGAATCCATTGAGAACGGAATCGCAGACGAACTCGTCAATAACACCGACGCGCTCAGTGTGATGCGCGATGCACTTGATAAACGAAAGAAAATAACCCTCGGAGGAAATATGAAAACTACCACTGCATCCGCTGAAACAACTCAGCCTGTAGCGGACGCATCAGCCGGAGTCACTCTCGACGGTGCGATGCCTGCCGCGGCGGTAAATGCTGCACCCGCCGATATCAGCGCGCAGGTTTCAGCGGCGGTAAATGCCGAAAACAGCCGAATCATGGGGATCCTGAACTGTGAAGAGGCGAAGGGCCGTGAATCGCAGGCGCGGGTGCTCGCGGCAACACCGGGTATGACGATTGAAAATGCGCAACTGATCCTCGCCGCGGCGCCAGCGAGCGCGCAGGTCAGAACGGATACCGCACTTGATCGCCTGATGGACACCGCGCCTGGTGCTGTCAGTGCCGCCAGCCAGGCATCTGATACCGATGACCTGATGAACACACCTGTATAAGAGGTTCCAATGCCAAACGAAGAATTTAAGCATTATCAGCCGCTGGGTAACAGTGACCCGGCACATACCGCATCCGCACCCGGTGCCTTAACGGACAGTGTTCCGGCGATGACGCCGCTGATGCTTGATCCCGCTGCCGGAAAGCTGGTTGTCTGGGACGGTGCTGCCGCTGGCACAGCGACAGGCATTCTCGCGATTGACGCCGATCAGAACAGTGCTCAACTGACGTTCTTTAAAACGGGCTCTTTCCGGATTGAAGATGTGTTGTGGCCTGATGCTGCGGCAACCGATAACGTCAGACGCAACGCCTTCGCCGGTACCTCCATCAGTATTGTGTGACCCCTTAACCAGCCAGTTATCTCCATCCATAAAGGCCGCATGAGCGGCCTTTTTTCTACGGGAAAAAACTATGTCTATGTATACCACTGCCCAGTTGCTGGCGGTTACCGAGAAAAAATTCAAATTCGATCCGCTGTTTCTGCGTATCTTCTTTCGTGAAAGCTATCCGTTTTCCACCGAAAAAGTTTACCTTTCTCAGATCCCCGGACTGGTGAATATGGCGCTGTATGTGTCGCCGATTGTCTCCGGCAATGTGATCCGCTCACGCGGCGGTAACACTTCCGAATTCACGCCGGGTTATGTGAAACCGAAGCACGAGGTAAACCCGCAAATGACGCTTCGTCGCCTGCCTGACGAAGATCCGCAGAACCTCGCCGATCCGGCATACCGCCGTCGCCGCATCATCCTCCAGAACATTAAAGATGAAGAGCTGGCGATTGCGCAGGTTGAAGAGATGCAGGCGGTTTCGGCTGTGCTCTATGGTAAATACACCATGACAGGGGATAAGTTTGACCCGGTTGAGGTGGATATGGGGCGCAGTGCCGTCAACAACATCACCCAGGCTGGCGGGGCTGCATGGTCCGGCAAAGACAAAGAAACGTATGACCCGACGGAGGACATCGAAGCGTATGCGCTTAATGCCAGCGGCGTGGTCAATATTATTGTTTTTGACCCGAAAGGCTGGGCACTGTTCCGTTCTTTCAAGGCAGTAAGAGAGAAACTGGATACCCGTCGTGGCTCAAACTCCGAGCTGGAAACCGCGCTCAAGGACCTGGGCAGGGCGGTGTCTTACAAGGGCATGTACGGCGATGTCGCGATTGTGGTTTACGCCGGGCAGTACATTGAAGGTGACGCCAAAAAGAACTACCTGCCGGATCTTTCTATGGTGCTGGGCAACACTCTGGCGCGCGGTCTGCGTACCTATGGCGCAATTCAGGACGTTGATGCACTGAATGACGGTATCAACTCCTCCACGCGTTATCCGAAAAACTGGATCCAGACTGGCGATCCGGCGCGTGAGTTTACGATGGTCCAGTCTGCGCCACTGATGCTGCTGGCCGATCCTGATGAATTTGTGTCGGTAAAACTCGCGTAATTCCTCTCGTATGGCCCTCCGGGGCCATTTCTCTGGAGCACTATCCATGACAGCAAAAGAAAAACTGGTTGAGCGCCTGAAAGCGCTTGGCGCACAACTTGGGCGTGATGTGAACGTTACCGGCACTGTCGAAGAACTGACGATGCGAGTTGCAGAGCTTGAGGAAGAGCTTGACGACGGTAACGATGACGAACAGTCCGGTAATAACGGGATTAACGCGCAGGAAAACGCCACGGACAATCCTGATGGTGATCAGGTGCAGGAGAAACCCGCGGTAACGGATGCCGGGCTGGTGACGGTTATTACGCGCGCCACCCTGCACATCGATGCGCTGCATGAAACAGAAAATACGCCTGTCGCCATCGCCGTGACAGGGATGTCGATCCGTGTTCTGCCGCATGAAGCCGAAGCACTGATTGCTGGTGGGCTTGCCAGCGAAAAATAACCGGGGGCGACGTGGCTGATTTAGACAACATTTTCGATGCTGCTCTGTCCCGTGCTGATGATGTTATTCGTTGCGCTATGGGGGTGGAAGCCTCAGTGACTTCCGGTGAAATGGCGGGGCAAACGATACGTGGTGTTTTTGATGATCCCGAGAGTGTCGCATATGCGGGCAGTGGTGTCCGGGTGGAAGGTACAAGCCCGTCACTGTTCGTGGAGACATCTTCTGTCAGCGAGTTGCGGCGCCACGATACCCTGGTGATCAACGGTTCGTCTTACTGGGTTGATCGTATCGGGCCGGATGATTGCGGAAGCTGTCATGTTTTCCTTGGTAAAGGTTCGCCGCCGGTATCAAACCGACGGCATTAAGGGGGAGGCATGTCCATTAAAGGTCTGGAACAGGCAATCGCAAACCTGAACAGTATCAGCACTACCGCCGTGCCGCGTGCTTCAGCGCAGGCGGTTAACCGTGTTGCGACACGCGCGGTTAATAAAAGCGTCTCTGTCGTATCGAAAGACACCCGGGTGCCACGCAAGCTGGTTAAACAGCGCGCAAGGGTAAGACGTGCCACGGTGAAGAAGCCGCGGGCGTTAATTCGTGTAAACCGGGGTAACCTGCCGGCGATCAAACTCGGTACCGCCAGTGTCAGACTTTCCCGCCGTAAACGTGACAGGCGAGGAGCAAACAGTGTGTTGCGTATTGGTCCGTTTCGTTTTCCGGGCGCATTTATTCAGCAACTGAAAAACGGTCGCTGGCATGTTATACGGCGAACGGCAAAACCCCGCTACCCGATTGAGGTCGTCAGCATCCCGCTGGCGGTGCCACTGACAACGGCGTTTAAGGATGAACTGCCAAAACTGATGGAAACCGATATGCCCAAAGAGCTACGGGCATCCCTTAAAAACCAACTCAGGCTGATTCTGAAACGATGAAACACAGTGATATCCGACAGGCGATTATCGATGCCCTTGAAGGGACTATCGGTCATGACGCGATTTATTTTGACGGCCGGCCGGTGGCATTTGAAGAAAATGAATTTCCGGCAGTGGCTGTTTTTCTGACGGACGCAGAACCAACAGATGCTGTCCTTGATGCAAATGAATGGCAGGCCACCCTGCATATCGAAGTTTTTCTGCCTGCCCAGGTCCCTGATTCCGAACTGGATGAGTGGATGGAGTCACGTGTTTACCCGGCTATGGCGGATATTCCGGCGCTGGAGGGGATCGTTACGCTCATGAATGTCCTGGGGTATGACTACCAGCGCGATGAGAATCTGGCGCTGTGGAGTTCCGCCGACCTTAAATATTCCATTACTTACGAAATGTGAGGATGCTATGCCAACACCAAACCCGCTTGAGCCTGTAAAAGGTGCAGGCACCACGCTGTGGATTTATACCGGCACGGGGAATCCGTTCGCCAACCCGCTTTCGGATATCGACTGGAGCCGCCTGGCGAAAATCAAGGATCTGACACCGGGAGAAATGACGGCTGAACCGTATGATGATACCTATCTCGACGATGAAGATGCAGACTGGAGTGCAACGGCTCAGGGGGAAAAATCAGCCGGGGATACGTCCTTTACGCTGGCCTGGAAGCCGGGTGAAGCCGGTCAGAAAGACCTGGTAACCTGGTTTAATGATGGCTCGGTTCGCGCTTACAAAATCAAATACCCGAACGGTGCTGTTGATGTGTTCCGCGGCTGGTGCAGCAGTCTCGGCAAGGCGATCCCTGCCAAAGAAGTCATCACCCGCACAGCAAAAGTCACCAATACCGGCAAACCTGGACTGGCAGAAGAAAGCGGCGAGCCGGTTGTTCCGGTAACCGGCGTCACGCTGGATAAAGAGACTGCAGCGGTGGGTATTGGTGACACGACCACAGTGGTCGTCGGGATTACTCCTGCAGGGGCATCAGATAAAACCTTCCGCCTTTCCTCATCCGATCCGTCAGTGGCGACAGCAACTGCCAGTGATGACACCGTCACGATTACGGGGGCGGCGGCAGGTACCGCAGATATTGTGGTCATGACCAATGATGGCCTTTTCGTGGCGATCTGCAGCGTAACAGTTTCCTGAATACCGGGGCTTCGGCCCCGTCCCGGAGTTAATCATGTTTCTGAAAAGCGAACCGCTAAAGCAAAACGGTGCGAGCGTTACGTTGTATGAGCTGTCGGCGCTGCAGCGTATTGAGCATCTTGAATACCTGAAAAAAATTGAAGCCGTTGATGAAGGGGATATCCAGACAGCCATGGAAACCACTGTGCGTGGCAGTGCATTTGTGGTGGCGATGTCACTATGGCATGCCCATGCACTGAAAGGCACGCTGCCTGGTGGTGCTGCCGAAGAGGTTAAAAAAATACAGGATGAGGTGCTGTCTACCTGGCCTCTCGAGGTGCTGGCACTGGCTGAATACAGGATAAAAATCCTGTCCGGTATGTTACCGCCGCCAGAAGACGTTACTGAACCTGAAAGCGACGTTCAGGCAGAGCCGGTCACCGCGGAAAAGTCCTCGCCAGCGAGCTGACGTTCGTCATGAAGCTGGCGCGTGAGTTCAGTCGTCCTGACTGGCGCGCAATGCTGGCTGGCATGTCCTCCACGGAATACAGCGACTGGCGTATTTTCTACCGGGACAATTATTTTCATGACGTGCAGCTTGATGCTCACTTTTCAGGTTTGCTCTACACCCTTTCATCGATGTTTTTCCGTGACCCGGATTTGACTCCTGCCATCTTCAGCATACTGACACCGACTCCCGACGATTTGCCACCGGAAGAGCCTGATGACGATATGTTGATGGCGAAGGCGTCAGGAATGACAGGAGGCGTTCGCTATGGCCCAGACGGCAGTCGGGGATCTGGTTGTTAACCTTGACGTTAACTCGACAAAATTTAATGAACAGATAACCCACGTTAAGCGACAGTTCAGACAAACAGGGGATGCGGCTAATGATACGGAGTTACGTATCCGGCAGGCGTTCTCGCGTCAGGAAATTGCGGCAAAAAAAGCCGGTCTTTCCGTGGGGCAGTACTCGAATGCGATGCGTATGCTGCCCGCACAATTTACAGATATTGCGACGCAGCTGGCGGGCGGGCAGAGTCCGTGGCTCATTATGCTGCAGCAGGGCGGGCAGGTTAAAGACTCATTCGGCGGGATTATTCCCACGTTCCGGGCTTTGACGGGGGCCATATCTCCGCTGATGGTGGGTGTTGGCGCATTGTCAGTGGCAACGGGGGCGTTATTTTATTCGTGGTACCAGGGCTCATCCACGCTTTCAGATTTCAATAAAACGCTCGTTCTTTCAGGTAATTCGGCTGGCCTGACGGCAGACAGAATGCTGGTTCTGGCAAGAAACGGACAGAGTGCCGGGCTGACGTTCAGCCAGACGAGTGAGGCGCTGACGGAACTGGTTAATGCCGGCGTGCGCGCCGGGGCGAATTTCGATGCGATGAGCCAGTCAGTTTCCCGCTTTACTGAAGTGTCCGGCGTTCCGGTTGATAAGGTTGCTGCAGCGTTTGGCAAACTGACGAATGATCCTACCTCCGGTCTTATCGCGATGGCCCAGCAGTTCCATAACGTGACGGCTGAGCAGATTGCGTATGTTGCGCAGTTGCAACGTGCCGGTGATGAGGCTGCTGCCCTGCAGGCGGCTAATGATGCGGCAACCAGCGGGTTTAACGAACAGACAAAATCCCTGCGCGACAATATGGGGACCATTGAGTCAGCAGCGGATTCCCTGAAGCGCGCTTTTAAATCGATGTGGGATGCGGCGCTGGACGTCGGGCGACCGGATACAGCGCAGGAGATGGTCAGTAAGGCAGAAGCCGCGTTTAAGCGTGCGGATGAAATCTGGAACCTGCGTAGAAACGACGGGTACGTGAACAGTGAAGCGCGTGACCGGTTCTGGAATGACAGGGAAACAGCCAGGATGGCGCTGGAAATGGCACAGCAGCAAGCGGGTGTTGCAAGGGCGAATGAGGAGAATGCCTCCCGTGAAGCGGTTGCTGAGTCTGACAGGCAGAAATATGCCGCCCAGGCACAGGCTAACTATGCAAAAACACAGTCTGCACTTGAGAAGTACACACAAAGGCAGAATGAGCTGAATAAGGCGCTGAAAGAAGGGCGCATTCTTCAGGCAGATTACAACATTAATATGTCGGCGGCGAAAAAGGAGTACGAGGATTCACTGAAAAAGCCGGGCAAGGCTCCGGCGGTGAAAACGCCCTCCGGCGTCAGGGCCGTCGATACCGCCAGCGCACAGACGATTGAACTGCAGGCGCAACTGAGAACACTTCAGGAGCACCGCAGTATTACTGACACCATCAGCCAGCAGCGGCAGGAGCTCTGGCGCCAGCAGTCACGGTTTACTGTCCTTGAAGAAGCCGCGAAAACACGAACCCTTTCCACTCAGGAAAAATCCTTACTGGCCAGCAAGGATGAAGTCCTTTCCCGCGCAGAGGTTAACGCGCGCCTCGGTGATCAGATCATGGCGCAGGAGCGCCTGAACCGCCTGCAGGATACCTCCCGGAAATACGTCACGCAGATCGGCGAGAAAACGCGGGCGCTGGTTGCTGGTGGTGCGATGAGCAGCCGGGCCGCGCAACGTCAGAATGAAGAGGCGCAACTTCGTCAGGGATGGCTCAATGCGGGGGGGACTGATGCCAACCAGGGTTATCAGAATGAACTGGCCGCACTGAAAAACTACTACGCAGCGCAGGACAATCTGCGCGGTGACTGGCTGTCTGGTGC
Organism: Citrobacter sp. Ca225; assembly: GCF_030337175.1. Classification (NCBI taxonomy): domain Bacteria; kingdom Pseudomonadati; phylum Pseudomonadota; class Gammaproteobacteria; order Enterobacterales; family Enterobacteriaceae; genus Citrobacter; species Citrobacter sp. Ca225. The sequence continues at coordinate 32,666 of NZ_JAOWCD010000097.1, forward strand.
TAAATCAGCATGGGCTGATTATGCAGATTCAGCAACCGATGCTTATGGACAGATGAAGTCAGCCGCAGCCAGTACCTTTGATGGTATGTCGCAAAATCTGTCTGACATGTTGATAACAGGTAAGGCGAAAATGGCTGATTTTACCAGAGCGACATTGTCGATGTTGACTCAGATCCTGATGAAGCAGGCTCTGGTAGGAATTGTTGGCTCAGCAACTTCGGCTATCGGTTTTGCTGGTGGCGGTTTCACTGGTTCAGGTGGGAAGTATGAGCCCGCCGGGGTGGTTCACCGTGGTGAATTTGTTTTCACAAAAGAGGCTACCAGCCGGATCGGCGTCAGCAACCTGTACCGGATGATGAAGGGCTATGCCTCTGGTGGTCTGGTAGGTGGAGGTTCAACAGGTCCGGCGGCACCCTTCGGCGTCAGTGTCTATGCGCCGGTGACGGTTGAAAATCCCTCCTCCGGTATACAGCAGCAGAACAACGGGGAAGCGCTGGGACGAGCCTATCAGCAGGTGATTAATAAATCGGTGAATGAAGGGATTGCCAAAGCGATCCAGCCTGGCGGTCTAATCTGGAATGCGACAAAAGGCAGGTAGGTTTTATGGCAATAGAAACTTTTACCTGGCGTATCCAGGCGGCAAGTCAGCCGACAACGGGCAGCAGGGATGCAGTCCGGAAGGTGCAGTTTGGTGACGGGTATACGCAGATCAGCGGATCGGGCCTGAATGATGAAGTGCTCACTTATGAGTTTTCATATACAGGAAACCCGAAAACAGCGCTGGAAATCTACGCGTTTTTACGCCGGCATAAAACGAAGTCCTTTGTTTTTACGCCCCCTTACGAGGATAAAAACCTGTGGAGGGTTGAGGCTGACAGCCTCAGGAAGGTGGTCAAAAACAAAAAGGTTATGACCATTACAGCAACATTCGAGCAGGCATTTGCACCATGACATTGCACACAGATTATCAGAAGCTTGAGCCAGGCAATCCGGTGCGGCTTTTTGAAGTCGACGGAACCGCGTTTGGTGTGTCTGACGTGATGCATTTTCACGCGCATAACGTCGCGTATACGCCGGAGGAAATTGACGCTGCCGGCGGTGATGAAAGTAAACTCCCGGCAAAGTCGATCTGGTGGCAGGGGAATGAATATAAAGCCTGGCCATGTCAGATCGAAGGCATTGAGGCAACCACTGACGGCACCAGCCCACAACCCAAGCTCAGCGTAGCCAATCTCGACAGTTCGATTACTGCCCTGTGTCTTGCTTATGATGATCTTCTGCAAGCGAAAGTGTCTGTCCACGACACCCTGGCGAAGTATCTTGATGCCAGAAATTTTACTGGCGGTAACCCGACAGCCGATCCGACGCAGGAGAAGCTGAAGGTTTTCTACATTGACGCTAAAAGCAGCGAGACCAACGAGGTTGTTGAATTTACGCTGACCAGCCCGATGGACCTGCAGGGGCTGATGATCCCGACGCGCCAGTTGCATTCTCTGTGTACCTGGTGCATTCGCAATAAGTATCGTTCCGGCGATGGCTGTGATTATGCCGGCACGCGCTATTTCGATAAAAACAACAAGCCCGTCAGTGATCCTTCCCTGGATGAATGTAACGGTACTCTTACGGCCTGCAAACTGCGACATGGTGAAAGTAACGAGTTACCGTTTGGCGGGTTCCCCGGCACCTCTTTAATCAGGAGTTAATATGCGGCAAAAAACCATTAGTGCCATTATGGCGCATGCCGCTGCCGAGTATCCTCGGGAATCCTGCGGTGTGGTAGCGCAGAAAAGCCGTGTTGAGCGTTACTTTCCGTGCCGCAATCTGGCAGCAGAACCGACAGAGCATTTTCATCTTTCACCGGAGGATTATGCGACCGCAGAAGACTGGGGAACGGTGATCGCTATCGTTCACAGCCATCCGGATGCAACAACGCAACCGAGTGAACTGGATAAGGCTCAGTGTGACGCAACGCTTCTCCCCTGGCATATTGTCAGCTGGCCGGAAGGTGATTTACGGACCATTCAGCCTCGCGGGGAGCTACCGTTGCTCGAGCGACCGTTTGTTCTTGGTCACTTCGATTGCTGGGGGCTGGTGATGAGCTACTTCCGGCAAACCCACGGGATAGAACTTCAGGATTACCGCGTGGATTATCCGTGGTGGGAAGATCAGTATCCGGATAATTTTTATCAGGAGTGCTGGTTTGAATGTGGATTCCGGGAGTTTGAAGGTGCGCCACAACCAGGCGATATGGTGATCATGCAGGTCCAGGCGAATAAGTGGAACCATGCCGGGATCCTGCTGGACGGTAACATGTTGCTGCATCACCTTTATGGGCATCTCAGCCAACGGGTTCCGTATGGTGGATATTGGAAGGAAAGAACGATGAAAATCCTGAGATATGAGTCACTATTCTAATTTGAAGCGTGTAGATACAAAGATAAGCATAGTTTCGATAACTTTGTGTTGATGTTAAGATGTTTCCGATTGCAAACAAGGGAAACTAAAAATGCAAAAAGTTATCGTGGCAACACTGGCCATTATGATTTTATCTGGCTGCTCAGTTCGTAAAGAAATGGTCCCTATGGGGGGAAGTAAAGCCGATGGTACAGTGAGAATGGGTTATACAGTTGGTCAGTTTGAAAAGCCTGTTGTCGATCTAAATCAGGCTTCTTTATTGGCAGGACAGAAATGCAAAACATGGGGATATGAAGGGGCAGAACCTTTTGGCGGTCAGACTGTTCAATGTGGTCAAACAGATGGCTGGGGTAGTTGCATTGTTTCGAATGTCTCTGTTGAATATCAATGCACGGGCGGAAAAGCCGCTCAAAACTGATAAATGATTACATTCTAAAAAAACCGCTGCGGCGGTTTTTTTTATGGAGTTTTTAAATGTCAGAAATACTAACTCGCATAGAACTTTACGGTGTGTTAGGGAAAATTTTTGGTCGAACTCATTATCGTCTTATTCGGACGACAGGAGAGGCTGCTTATTCATTAACAAAAACTATTAATGGTTTTGAAAAGTATCTAAACACTAGCCGTATGAGAGGGATTACGTATGCGGTATATAAAGGGAAAAATAATATTGGTGTTGATGATCTCGGATTTCCTGTTACGGGGGAAGTGATCAAAATCATTCCTGTTATTATAGGCAGCAAAAAAGCAGGTTTGTTACAAACAATACTGGGAGTTGTTTTGGTGGCAGTTGGTGCTATTGCTACATACTTCGGTGGGGGCGCTGTAGGTGTGCCATTGATGAAGTTTGGTGCTGCTTTAGCAATTGGAGGAGTCATACAAATGTTGTCTCCTCAATCAACCGGTCTAGCCAGCAAACAGGATGCTGCTAATCAGGCCAGTTACGCTTTCGGTGGCGTGACGAATACCGCCGCACAGGGTTACCCCGTTCCTCTCTTATACGGAAAGCGTCGCATCGGTGGCGCAATCATCTCCGCCGGCATCTACGTCGAAGATCAGCAATAAAAAATCACTTTCCTCCAGGCCACCTTAGGGTGGCTTTTTTTATGGGTACGATATGGCAACTGCAACCGCTATTAAGGGCCGCAAGGGCGGCAGTTCAAAAACCCGCACGCCAACCGAACAACCCGATGATCTGCAGTCTGTTGCAAAAGCAAAAATCCTGATTGCGCTGGGTGAAGGCGAATTTGCAGGCCAGTTGACCGGGAAAGACATCTACCTTGACGGAACGCCCATTGAAAACTCTGACGGTTCGAAAAACTTCGGTGGAGTGGCCTGGGAATTTCGTCCTGGTACTCAGGCGCAAAAATATATTCAGGGGATACCGGGCACCGAAAATGAAATTAATGTGGGTACGGCGATCTCCAGCAGTACGGCATGGACGCATACCTTCACAAATATCCAGCTTTCAGCCATCCGCCTGCGTCTGAAATGGCCCTCACTTTTCAGGCAGGAAGACGACGGCGATCTGGTCGGATACTCGATTAATTATGCGATCGATCTGCAGACCGACGGTGGCGCATGGCAGACAGTGATCAACACGCGTGTGACCGGGAAAACCACATCAGGTTATGAGCGCAGCCATCGCATTGCTCTGCCGCAGGCAGGAACGACGTGGACAGTGCGACTTCGCAAAATTACCGCTGATGCCAATAGTGCAAAAATTGGTGATGCGATGACGCTGCAAAGCTACACGGAAGTGATCGATGCCAAGCTGCGCTATCCGAACACTGCACTGCTCTACATTGAATTTGATTCCAGTCAGTTTAATGGCTCCATTCCGCAAATTTCCTGCGAGCCGCGCGGGCGCGTAATTCGTGTTCCGGATAATTACAACCCCGAAACCCGGACTTATGGTGGTACATGGACTGGCGCGTTTAAATGGGCGTGGACAGACAACCCGGCATGGGTTTTTTACGATCTGGTTGTGACGGATCGTTTTGGTCTGGGGAATCGCCTGACGGCGGCAAACATTGATAAATGGACGTTGTACCAGGTGGCGCAGTATTGCGATCAGCCAGTGCCGGACGGAAAGGGTGGCAGTGGTACCGAACCACGTTATATCTGCAACGTTTACGTGCAGAACCGGAATGAGGCATACACCGTGCAGCGGGATTTCGCAGCCATATTCCGCGGGATGACTTACTGGGGCGGCGATCAGATAGTGGCGCTGGCGGACATGCCCCGCGATATCGACTACACCTATACACGCGCCAACGTCATTGACGGGCAGTTCGTCTATTCAAGCAGCACGACAAAAACCCGCTATACAACGGCGCTGGTCTCCTGGTCCGATCCGGATAATGCTTATGCGGACGCGATGGAGCCGGTGTTTGAACAGTCGCTTGTTGCCCGGTACGGCTTCAATCAGCTCGAGCTCACTGCAATCGGCTGCACCCGGCAATCTGAGGCAAACCGTAAGGGGCGCTGGGGGATCCTGACCAATAACAAAGATCGGGTAGTGACTTTCTCTGTTGGTCTGGACGGTAACATCCCGCAACCAGGTTACGTCATTGCGGTCGCTGACGAAATGCTGTCGGGTAAAGTCACCGGCGGTCGTATCAGTTCGGTGAACGGCAGGGTTCTCACCCTGGATCGTGTGGCTGATATCGCTCCCGGTAACCGTCTTATTGTGAACCTGCCGTCCGGCGTGTCGCAGGCCAGAACAGTCCAGGCGGTGAACGGCAGGGTCATTACAGTCACGACAGCCTACGGAGAAACACCGCAGGCTGAATGTGTATGGGTTGCTGAATCAGATGAGCTCTATGCGCAGCAGTACCGCGTTGTGAGTGTGGCCGATAATAACGATGGTACATTCACGATTTCCGGGGCTTATCATGATCCGGATAAATATGCCCGCATCGATACTGGCGCCATCATTGATCAGCGGCCTGTCAGTGTCGTTCCTCCGGGTAATCAGCATGCGCCGGAAAACATCATTATCAGTTCGTTTTCCGTTGTTCAGCAGGGTATCAGCGTCGAGACGATGCGTGCCAGCTGGGACCAGGCACCCAATGCTATCGCTTATGAAGCGCAGTGGCGCCGCAATGATGGCAACTGGGTAAACGTACCACGCAGCTCCACCACATCTTTCGACATTCCGGGGATTTATGCCGGGCGCTATCTGGTGCGTGTGCGTGCCATTAACGCCGCGGAAATCTCCTCCGGATGGGGTTACTCGGAAGAGAAAACACTGACGGGTAAGGTGGGCAACCCGCCGAAGCCGGTTGGTTTTACGGCAACGGGCATCAACTGGGGTATTCGTCTGAACTGGGGGTTCCCGGCAAACACTGCGGATACGCTGAAAACGGAGATTCAGTATACCGCGAACAGTGATTTTTCGGATCCGTTGCTGCTTTCTGATGTGCCGTATCCTTCGTCGGAATATACACAACTCGGACTGAGAGCCGGGCAGGAATTCTGGTACCGCGCGCAACTGGTGGATAAGACCGGAAACGAATCGGGATATACCGACTGGATCCGCGGCATGTCCAACGATAACGCCGATGACTATCTCGGCGATATTGCGGGTGGTTTCCTGACTTCCGAAGATGGCGATCGCCTGACCGGAGACATTGACACCAGTCTGGAAGCCGCCCTGCAAAATGCTCTGGCGAATCATGCGACCGTTGAGCATCAGTGGGCACAGTTGGGTGAGGTCCGTGCGGATATCCTGATTGTTAAAACAACCATCGCTGATGTTGATAAAGCGATGGCTGAACTGTCCACAAAGGTTCAGGCGCAGATCGAGGATGTGACCGCCACGCTGGAGGACAAGCTCACTGCGGTAGTTGATGCGGACGGGGCGACGGCAATTCATACGCTGAAGGCTGGTGTGCGAATCAACGGCGTGATGTACAACGCCGGGATGTCGATTGCTGTGCTGGCGCAGGCTGGTCAGCCTGTGATTACCCGCGTCGGTTTTAACGCCAACCAGTTTGTGCTGATGAGTGGCAGTGGAACGACTCAGTATTCACCATTTGCCGTTGTAAACGGCCAGGTGTTTATCAGTTCGGCGTTTATCCAGGACGGAACGATCACTAATGCCAAAATTGCAAACTATATCCGCTCGAATAATTTCCTCGCCGGAGCACGTGGCTGGAATATAGATAAGAGTGGTGACTGTGAATTTCACGGGAAGTTTTATGCTGACAGTGGTCAGTTTGCTTTTAATGGTGTGAATAATACGGTCGTTATTAACGGCAATGGAATTACTGTCAATCTGTCTGGTGGCGGGCGTGTTGTCGTTGGTAAATGGTAGGTGAGTTATGCCAGAAGGTATTCTGATTGATTATAACGATGGTCGCCCGGTCATGGCGATTACAGCGGGGCTTCGTGCCCCGTCGTTTTGCACGAACTTTTCGGGGCGCGGTACGGCTGGTAATCAAATGACAATAAGCACACCGCTAACAGCTGGGTCACAGGTGATTGTCGTACCAACGAAGCCGGCAGAAGTACAGGAAATCATCGATAACCAGGTATTTCTTCAAATCCCAGTATCAATGGCGTCAGTTGCACGAAATGGAAATAGCGGAGTAATCATCAACGGCGGTCCCCAGTTCGGTTACAACCTCACCCCGCAGGACTGGCGCGGCACGGTTCTTGAGATATTGCCTGCTGGAACTTATAACACCGGCCTGCTTGTGGCTGACTCTACCGATTTCACCGCTATATCGAACAACGCAAAATTAATGACATGCGCATGGGTTGGGCAGTGGGTTGTGAATGGGTCCCGCGCCCTTCCTGTTAGCGGGATACCCTTCGCCCGCTGGGATAATGGCGGTGTATCAGTAGGATTCGACGGCACCAATATTATTGTGCGGGATACTAATTACACCGGGGCCGATGACGTTACAGGGAGTGTTACATTAGACCTGGTTATATTCAATAATACCGCTCCGGTTGGGGGACCTGGTATCACCATGACCAACTCAGCGGGGCAGGTGACATTTTCCACACTCAAGCGACCGTTTATTTACGAACGCCTTCTTACCGTGTCCGACAGTAACCAGACAGTCGGAACCAGCTTTACACAATTATGCTTCGTCGGGTCAAATAGCCGCAAGATTGGTGACTACGATAATGTGCGCTTTAAGGGGATGATTCGGTCCGGGAATAATATTCGCGCCGGGCTTAGTCGGGTTGTCGGTAATTATTATAACCAGGGGTTTAACAATAATTTTAACCAGAACATCGCAATGCCAATTCTTGTCCTTCCCCCCATGTATTGAGGAAATAATATGTCAGCAGGAACGTTAACCCTGACCAATAACTCAGATTTGGTCTCCGGGGTAGGCACCTCATTTTCCACGGAACTGACCGCTGGTGATTTTGTTGTCGCTACCGTTGGTGGCGTTACTTACACGCTGCCGGTTAAGTCCGTTGAAGGTGATACTGAAATCACCCTCATCAGCAAATATCCCGGACCGACACATCAAGGTTCTGCGTGGAATGCAGTACCACGTGCCACACAGAACCAGGTGACAGCGGCGCTGGTAGTGCAGAGCACCGAGGCGTTGCGTGGGCTGAACTATGACAAACAAAACTGGCAGGCTGTATTCAGTGTGGACGGTCATATCACCGTCATGTTACCGGATGGCTCCTCCTTCTCTGGCCCCTCGTGGTTAAGTATTGCAAACATTCTGAACACACTGGATGTTGAGTATCTCGATCAACTTGCTGCACAAATCAAACAGGATGCGCAGCAGGTTGAAGCCGATAAAAACACGGTCGTTGACACTGCTCAGCAGGTATCAACTGATGCGCAGACTGCATCCACTGCTGCAACCGGCGCGCAAGGCTCAGCCACTGAGGCTGCCCAGAGCGAAACGAATGCTGAAGGCTATAAGGAGCTGGCTCGTAAATATGCGCTTAATCCGGAGGATGACCCGGTAACAGGTAACGAATATTCAGCGCTTCACTATTCGGAGAAAGCGAAGAAATCCGCAGCAGAAGCGGCATCTCACAATCCTGCTGAGGCACTCGTTAAATCGCTGAACCTGTCAGACCTGGCGGACCGTGCCGCCGCCTGGCTTAACGTTCGCCCGATCGGGTCAACCCCGTTAGCGGGAGACCCGGTAAACCCATATGACGCAACGACGCAACGTTGGGTGGAGAACTATGTATCTGGCGGAGGTGGAACCGGGCCAACCATGAACGGGGTACAAAACTTCGGCGTGGGTATGCCGATTTTGTGGACCAGTCGCGCCTTTACTCCGGCGTGGGCGGTGGTGTCGGACGGGCAGATCCTTAACCGTGCCGACTGGCCTGAACTATGGGTGCACGCGCAAATGCACACGCCGATCGACGATGCCGATTGGTTGGCTAACCCTGGGAAGCGAGGCAACTACTCAAACGGCGATGGATCGACTACTTTCAGGGTGCCAGACTTTAACGGTGTTCAAAGCGGGTCAATTCCGGGGCTATTTGGTCGGGGCGATCAGGGTGGATTATTGCCAGCGGGTAACGTTTACGAAAGTGCCGCGCCTAACATATCAGGGCGTATTGGTGCTGTTGATGCAGCCGGGAGGGCGGTAGCATCCAGCGGGACAGGTGCCTTTAGTGTTCGCGAGACTGATCTCACAAACGGATTTGTTACGTCATCGGCTACCGGCACACCAAACCGATACACTTATGTGTATTTTGATGCTAATTCTAAAAACCCTGTATATGGGCGTAGCGCTAACCAGGTATGGCCTAACTCTTTTGTTGGCGTCTGGATCATCTGCGCGTCTGGAGGCTTCACGGCGGCTAACACGTTATGGTCCGTTATCAACGAAGACGCAGAGGCACCCGGTGCCGGTGTGGTTACTCGTGGCGGAGATGTGCGCAGTTCTTATAAAATCGCAGGGGTAGAAGTAGCGCGCGGTTCGCTGTATGCAACGCATAGCACGTTTTCTTCCGGTTTCAGAAATGTGAGCGCGGTGATAGAGGCCTGGAGCACAGACGCTTCGGCTTCCTGGTCATTTAACCACGCGGGATACATCACGGCTAATATTCCTGGCGGGAACTTTAACTTACAAGCTGATCCCGGTGTTACCGGAGGTATGTTTGCAAATGGTGATCGGTTCGTAGGTATGGGCCTTCGAGACCAGAATACAGCAAACGCCGACGCCGTTGGTAAAACGTGGATGATGGCGTTGAACGGGGTTTCAGGCTTGCAGTTTATCGCCCGTAACAGAGCGCAGTCTAACGTAGGCCAGCTTGTTATTAATATGCCGTACTCCAACGGTACATTAGCCCTTCAGGGGACATCCGGTCTGGCCTATAAACACGATGTGACGGACGCGGATCTGACGGAAGCAGTAAACCGCATTGACGCGCTTCGCATGGTTAACTTCGTGTACAACGACGACGAGCAAGAACGCCTGCGATTCGGGATTATCGCGGAAGAGGCCGAGAAGGTGGCGCCGCAATACATCAAACACAATTCAGAAGAAATCGCCGATATCATGGACGACGACGGCAACAAGATCGGGGCGAAAACTCGTGACCGGCCATCTGTAGACAACAACCCGATCGTGATGGACTTACTGGGGTATGTGAAGCACCTGAAGGCAGAGATCGAAATGTTGAAAACTGCATTGAATGGTAAATGAACTGAGGGGGCCAGTAGGCCCCTTTTTTTTGGGTTCAGTCTCTGAACAGTGATCTATGAGTTTAAAGATCAGCAAGATACTCAGCGTTAAATATTGATAGTTTCCGCCTGTATTAAACTGTGTCGAACCGGGCATGATAGTCCATTTCGGCATACTAAAACCTGTAATATTTGCGTATCCGAAGGCTTGTAATCATTATAAAAATTTAGCTCAATTTAGGTAACTAGTAGATATCGTCTATCAGTCTGTAGTAAACAATATAGAAGGATTTTCTTGCGTAAAATGGGGGAGAGGGATTTGCTTACGTTTTATGAGATTGCATCAATCAACCATAGATTGCTGGATATCAGTGATACATGGGCCGATTTGTGGGTGTGCCTTCACTATTTACCAGTTGGTATCGGAAGGGTAAGAATGCTTCGCTATACTAACTTGGTTGGTAGTAATTTGACCTTTGAGCAAAGAGGAAGATTGAAGGAAATAAATATAATAGCTCCTTCGCCGGTTCGAAACATAATTTTACGCAGAAGGGAAATTTATCCTGATGATGTTTATGTTTTCCAGAGTCATTCTAATCGAGTTAAAGCAGAGGAAAAACCCGTGACAGTTGTTGCATTTAACCGGGCGCTTAAGCTCGCCTCTTCGGGGGTTACGACAAAGAATGTCACCAGTAAATGCGCCTGAAAAAAGTTGCCGTTGTTCGTCGTATGCAGGAACGGACGGCGGCTGGCGATCGTTCGATAGTGCGAGTATTGAATGATTGCCAGCCGGTGCGGATTCTACATATGCAATATGACAAAACAATGCTCTTATTCTGACACCAGCCACATATCAGATTCTTCAAACATTTCCTCAAGCATGCGGTTCAGCCGTTCTTTCTCAGTTTTGGTGCAGTCGCTGTTTAAGGCGTTAGCCTGCATTGGCTTTACCCTCACCTCAGCATCGGGAAAAATCCGGTGCACCCGCTTCGTCAATTCGGCCAGAATGATGTTACTTGCACCTGGAAACCCGGCAACGTTTCTCTTGTCATAAACCAGCTCAACAAACATTTTTACCTTCTCCCTTTACTGGTTGGATATACAGTATATATACTGTGTTTTTATCCAGTGTCAATAGTAGATAGAGGTAACTATGGGCTTCCCTTCTCCGACAGCGGACTACGTTGAGCGCCACATATCGCTAGACGAGAAATTTATTGAGCATCCATCAGCTACATACTTCATGAGAGCAGGGCAGACATACTGGAGAGAAGGCATCATGAATGGTGCCTTGTTAGTGGTAGATAGCTCCCTGATACCTTGCGATGGCTCTCTGCTCATCTGTAGGTTAGATGGTGAGCTAAAGATAAAGCGCTTCCGCTTGCACCCAAGACCTCACCTGGTGAACCTGGAGAACGGTAAGCGCGAAGAGATACCAGACTCAACGGGTGACTACAATGTGACTTCGCCAGTATTTGGGGTGATCGCTTACATCATCAATGATGCACGATCGGGAGAGTTTGATAGCTGCCCTGTCATCTAATATGACGGTGGTTTCACCCCCATTTCACCCCAGTTTCACCCCGTACAAATTTCAGGCATAAAAAAACCAGCCGTAAGAGGCTGGTTCTTAAGGAGTATTTTGGTCGGCACGAGAGGATTTGAACCTCCGACCCCCGACACCCCATGACGGTGCGCTACCAGGCTGCGCTACGTGCCGACTCGTGGGAGCTAATACTACCGCTTTCCGTACCGAATGCAAGGGGACATCCAGCTAACTGATTAATAATAAATCAGTTAGCGATAAAACGCTTCTCGTCTGTCAGCACCTGTAATAACAGACTCAACTGTGGCTTCTGATCTTTAATCTTCTCGCCGCGTAAATCGTATGTCTGGTACTTGCCGTTGTTGTTCAGCACCAGCGTCATTTCCGGCGTGGTGATTGCCAGCGTACTGAGATCGGCCGCCGTTACCCAGTAGTGACGACGATTGGCATTGAACAGATCCTGCCCCTGCGAATATTCATTAGCAGGCGTGCTGACGTGGAGCAGACGCTGCATCAACGTGGTCATGACGTCTGTGTGATCGGTCAGGCTGTTGATCCGCTGTGCGGGAGTCCCCGGCCAGTGAATAATGAGCGGAACCTGCAGGTGACCGCGCGACCAGGCGAAGTTTTTCTCTTCATCGCTCAACGCGACGCCGCGACCGGCGGTGATTATCACCACCGTGTTATCCAGTTTACCGGACTCACGCAGCGCGCCGAGCACACGGTTGATCTGCTTATCAACATCTCCCGCCGCGCGAGCGTAGCGGCGAACGAAGTTAGACTGGTTGCTGTCGTCAACGTTGGTGCCGTTAAACGAAACCCACGAGAACCAGCGGTTGTCTTCCTGCGCGTAACGCCCCAGCCAGTTGATCCACTGGCTGGCGGTCTGTTCGTCAGACTGCGTCTGTACGCTTGGCATCGAGAAATCAGACAGTAACGCCTGGCGGTAGAGCGGGCTGGTAAAGCCGTCGGAAGAGAACAGTCCCAGCTGATAGCCTTGCTGATTCAGAGCCGAAATCAGCGCAGCCGGCGTTCGGGTGGACAGAATACCGTCCATATAGCTCGGCGACACGCCGTAAAACAGGCCAAAAATACCGTTATCGGTGGTGTTGCCGGAACTCATGTGGCGCGTGAAGGCAATGTTTTGCCCGGCAAATTCGGCAAGTGCCGGCATCTGCTTTTCATAGCGCGAATAGTTCAGGCCATCGACCGTGATCAGCAGGACATTTTGCCCGGTTCCCATATCGCGATAGCGTAATTCGCTTAGTGGGTACTGCACGGACACCGCTTCCGGATTCCCCTGTTCGACCAGACGGCGCTGATACTCCTGCGCATCCAGCAGGCCATGTTTTTCCAGAAACCGGCGCGCGGTCATCGGATAGGAGAGCGGCAGATTGGCGCGCTGCATGGTGATCGGACGATAGAAATTGGCATCCGCCCAGATATAGACCACATGTGAAGCAATAAATGACACAAAGAAGAAGGCGGCCAGCGGCTTGGCGAAGTGACGACGACGCGTCAGGCTGCGCAGTTTTTGCCAGCTCCAGGTCGCAAACAGCATTTCAATCAATAAGATAACCGGCACGCTGATAAACATCAGCTGCCAGTCGCGCGCCATTTCATTTTGGTCGGGGTTAATCACCAGTTCCCAGACGATGGGATTAAGATGCAGGTGGAAACGGGTAAACACTTCGCTGTCGATCAGCAGAAGCGTCATTCCGGCCGTCGCCAGAATGGCTGACAGGAAACGCATCAGCCTCTGGGACATCACAATGAACGTCAGCGGGAACAGAATCAGCAGATAGGTGGCAAACACCAGAAAGCTGAAATGGCCGACGATACTCAGATAAGAGTAAACGCGACCGGCCAGCGTTGTCGGCCAGTCGGCGACAAACAGGTAACGGCTGCCGAGCACGATAGCCAGCAGAATGTTGAACAGTGCAAACCAGTGCCCCCAACTAACCATCTGGGAGACTTTTTCACGGTAGCGCTGACGATGAGTTACCATAACGTGTCGTTCGTTTCCCCAAAATCGGCTTTTAGTGCGCTTTGTCGTCGTTAACCGAGGACTGCAATGCGCGGGCAAAAGAGTTCGCAATCGCCTGGCGCTGAGCCGGGGCAATGCTGGTATTAATAAGGTTGGTGACCATGTTTCCCAGCACCATCAGGGAAAGATCAGTCGGTGCCTTATGTTTTTCCAGTACGTTGAGCATCTCGGTGAGCAGTTGTTCAACGTGTTCGTCACTATAGCGGGAGATTTGTGGCATAAATCGACATCAGTTTATTCATGAAAGGGCAACATATTACCGTAGCAACAGTTTTTTTTCCGCTTTTTTATCCTCAATAATTCGCGCTACCGTGCGACAGGCAAAACGGCGCTGCATCTTCTGTTGCGTCGCCTCGCCGGTGGTGGTTGAATACCGCCCGGTCTTTAAGGAGAGTTTATCATGAGTCTGGATATCAACCAGATTGCCCTGCACCAGCTTATCAAGCGTGATGAGCAAAACCTTGAGCTGGTCCTGCGCGATTCATTACTGGAACCGACAAACACCGTTGTCGATATGATGGCTGAACTGCATCGGGTCTATAGCGCGAAAAACAAAGCGTATGGTCTGTTCAGCGAAGAGAGCGAACTGGCGCAAGCGCTGCGCTTACAGCGCCAGGGTGAGGAAGATTTTCTCGCCTTTAGCCGTGCGGCGACCGGACGTTTACGTGACGAGCTCGCCAAATACCCGTTTGCTGACGGCGGCATTGTGCTGTTCTGTCATTATCGCTATCTGGCGGTAGAGTATTTACTGGTGGCGGTGCTGAACAACTTAAGCAGCATGCGCGTCAATGAGAATCTGGATATCAACCCGACGCACTATCTGGATATCAACCATGCGGATATCGTCGCGCGTATCGATCTGACCGAGTGGGAAACCAATCCGGAATCCACCCGCTATCTGACCTTCCTGAAGGGGCGGGTAGGGCGAAAAGTGGCTGACTTCTTTATGGATTTCCTCGGAGCCAGCGAAGGTCTCAACGCCAAGGCGCAAAACCGTGGACTGCTGCAGGCGGTCGATGACTTCACCGCTGAAGCGCAACTGGATAAAGCTGAGCGCCAAAACGTGCGCCAGCAGGTGTACAGCTACTGCAACGAGCAGCTTCAGGCCGGTGAGGAAATTGAGCTGGAGTCGCTGTCAAAAGAACTTTCTGGCGTCAGTGAAGTGAGTTTTAGCGAGTTTACGGCAGAGAAGGGCTATGAGCTGGAAGAGAGCTTCCCGGCCGATCGCAGCACGCTGCGCCAACTGACCAAATATGCCGGCAGCGGCGGTGGGTTAACCATTAACTTTGACGCGATGCTACTGGGCGAGCGTATTTTCTGGGATCCGGCAACGGATACGTTGACCATTAAAGGCACGCCGCCGAACCTGCGCGATCAGCTTCAGCGCCGTACGTCTGGCGGTAATTAAAAGCCATAAAAAAACCCCGCCGGAGCGGGGTTTTCTTCAACTTGTTGGCGATTACGCGCGAACGAAGTCGATGTGAGTCAGCTTCGGCTTGAACGCGTGACGCTGTACAGCCTGAGCTTTAACTTTTACTTCTTTACCGTCAACAACGATGGTCAGAACGTCGCTATAGAAACCTTCTTTAGCTTGCATGTTCATGATGGAATCGTGGTCCAGTTCGATAGCAATCGGGGCTTCTTTGCCACCGTAGATGATTGCCGGGAACTTGTTAGCGGCACGCAGGCGGCGGCTCGCACCCTTACCCTGCTCTTTACGTACTTCAGCGTTGATAGTAAACATTTAAATCTCTCTTTAATAATTCCTGCTACAGGCGACCCAGCAACAGGTAAGTGATCTGCTTTGCGTATGCAAAAGCGGGCGAGATTCTATCCTCAAACGCCCGTTACATCAATCAAAAGTACGATTAACCGCGTAATTCATGTGCCCGACGGAAACGCCCCTCGTAATCGAATACCTTTTCCCGCACCTGCCAGTACAGGCCTTTCATCCGCGCCACCACAAAGTCGGGATGGCGTAACAAGGGTTGTTGCGCGAGGATATCCGCCGCGGTGATCCAGCGTAGCGGCACACCTGGCGTGCGGGTATGCGGGCGGATAAACAGTTGTTCAAATGCCGTACGTTGGGCAGGGGTTTGCAGGCGAAAGCGCTCGCTAACGTCCGCGCCATCTTCGTCATAGTAGGTGATTTTCAGCCATTCGCCTTTCTCGTCATGGCCGTGCTGCAACGTCATGCCGCTACAGCGGAGCACCAGCGCGTCTTTCAGTTTCAACGCTGCTTTCAGCATGTCGTCGGGATCGACAAGGATCGTATCGCATTCCCGACAGCGGCGAGCGGCAATGTCGTTTTCGGCGTTGCACTGCGGGCAATTTTTAAAGCGGAAGCGAAAATCGCACTGCTCGCGATGTCCTTCATCATCTTCAAACCAACCCTGACAGCGGCGGCCAAAATGTTCGAGCAGCGTACCGTCAGCGGTAGTTTTGCCCCAGAAGGTATTTGCGAAACCGCAGGCCGGGCAGAAGACCTGGACCGGCACGTTATCACTTTTGCCTTTCGGGCTCCCCACCTCCGGAGAATAGAGATCGTGCGGATTACCGGCGTAATCCAGAATCAAACAGTCCGTTTTTCCCGGTGCGAGACGCAGGCCGCGACCCACAATTTGTTGGTACAGACTGACTGACTCGGTGGGGCGCAGAATGGCAATGAGATCGACGTGCGGGGCATCGAAGCCCGTGGTTAAGACGGAGACGTTGACCAGATAACGAAAACGCTGAGCCTTAAACGCGTCTATCAGCTCATCACGTTCAGGACCCGGCGTGTCGCCGGTAATCAGCGCGGAATCCGCTTTCGGCAGCAGTCCGGCAATCTCTTTGGCATGCTCGACGGTGGCGGCAAAAATCATCACCCCTTTGCGGGTCTGGGCGAATTCAATAATCTGGCTGATGATATGCGGTGTGATACGCTGCTGCTTTTTCAGCTCACGATTCAGATCGGCTTCGCTAAACAGACCGTTGCTTTGCGCCTGCAGGCGGCTGAAATCGTACTGCACCACCGGCATGTCGAGGCGTTCCGGCGGCGTAAGATAGCCGTGCTTAATCATGTAGCGCAGCGGCAGTTCGTAAATGCAGTCGCGAAACAGCGCCTTGTCGTCGCCGCGCACCATACCGTGGTAGTGAAAATGATAGATCCAGCCTTTGCCCAGACGAAAAGGGGTGGCGGTCAGCCCCAGCAGGCGAATGTGGGGATTGGCGTTGCTCAGATGGGTGAGTATCTGTTGATACTGGCTCTCTTCGTCATCGCCGATACGATGGCATTCATCAACAATCAGCAGCGAAAACTCGCTCTGGAAGGCGTCCAGATTGCGAGCCACGGACTGAACGCTGCCGAACACCACTTTACCGTGGCTCTCTTTACGTTTAAGTCCGGCGGCAAAAATATCGGCTTCCAGCCCCAGTGCGCAGTATTTGGCATGGTTTTGCGCCACCAGCTCTTTCACATGCGCCAGAACCAGCACGCGGCCTCTGGCGACGCGCGCCAGTTCAGCAATCACCAGGCTTTTACCGGCGCCAGTGGGCAGAACAATCACCGCAGGCGTGCGATGGCGACGGAAATGGTTGAGCGTGGCATCCACGGCTTCTTGCTGGTAGGGGCGAAGTGTAAAAATCATGGTCTCACAATACGTAACGAACTCGGGTATAGTATGCCACGAATCGTTTTCCCTTGAGGGATGTTGTTAGCCCGCTATACTGGGCAGATAACGGCTCCACTTTTCGGGCGACGCGCCCGACTCCCGTATTTTTACAGGCAAAATCACACTCATGCGACTTGATAAATTTATCGCTCAGCAACTCGGCGTCAGCCGCGCTATTGCCGGGCGTGAAATCCGCGGTAGCCGTGTTACCGTGGATGGTGAAATCATCCGGAATACTGCGTTCAAACTGCTGCCAGAACACGACGTAGCATATGACGGCAACACGCTGGTTCAGCAAAACGGCCCACGTTACTTTATGCTTAATAAACCCCAGGGCTATGTGTGTTCGACGGATGACCCGGATCATCCGACAATCCTGTATTTCCTGGATGAGCCGGTCGCGCATAAATTACACGCTGCGGGTCGCCTGGATATCGACACCACCGGTCTGGTGCTGATGACCGACGACGGGCAGTGGTCGCACCGCATCACCTCTCCGCGTCACCACTGCGAGAAAACGTATCTGGTCACGCTGGAGTCGCCCGTCGCCGAAGATACCGCCGCGCAGTTTGCAAAAGGCGTGCAGTTACATAATGAAAAAGATCTCACCAAACCGGCTGTGCTTGAGGTTATCACCCCGACGCAGGTGCGTCTGACCATCAGCGAAGGACGCTATCATCAGGTGAAACGGATGTTTGCCGCCGTGGGTAACCACGTGGTCGAACTGCACCGTGAGCGGATAGGCGCCATTACCCTTGATGCTGACCTTGAACCCGGTGAGTATCGCCCTTTGACCGAAGCCGAAATTGCCAGCGTCGGCATGTCGTCCAGCTAAATTCAGGAGTTTTTTGTGACCACCCGGCAGCACTCGTCCTTTGCCATTGTTTTTATTCTCGGTCTGCTGGCGATGTTAATGCCGCTGTCGATCGATATGTACCTTCCGGCGCTACCGGTGATCTCCGAGCAGTTTGGCGTGCCGGCGGGCAGCGCACAGATGACGCTTAGCACCTATATTCTGGGCTTCGCAGTCGGGCAGTTATTGTATGGGCCGATGGCGGATAGCCTTGGGCGAAAACCGGTGATCCTCGGTGGCACGCTGGTGTTCGCTGCCGCCGCCGTAGCCTGTGCGCTGGCGCAGACCATCGATCAGCTGATTGTGATGCGATTCTTCCACGGTCTGGCTGCAGCCGCTGCCAGCGTGGTGATCAATGCGCTGATGCGCGATATGTATCCTAAAGAAGAGTTCTCCCGCATGATGTCGTTCGTCATGCTGGTGACCACGATTGCACCGCTGATGGCACCAATCATCGGCGGCTGGGTGCTGGTGTGGTTGAGCTGGCACTCTATCTTCTGGATCCTGGCGATCGCCGCGGTTCTGGCCTCTGTCATGATCGCAACGCTCATTAAAGAGACGTTACCGGTTGAAAAGCGCCAGCCGTTCCATATCCGCACGACAATAGGTAACTTTGCCTCGCTGTTTCGCCATAAGCGGGTGCTGAGCTATATGCTGGCAAGCGGCTTTAGCTTTGCCGGGATGTTCTCTTTTCTCAGCGCCGGGCCGTTCGTGTATATCGAAATCAACCACGTATCGCCGCAGGATTTTGGCTACTACTTCGCGCTAAACATCGTCTTTTTATTCATTATGACGATTTTTAACAGTCGCTTCGTACGCCGGATCGGTGCGCTGAACATGTTCCGTACCGGATTGTGGATCCAACTGGCGATGGCGGTGTGGATGGTGCTGAGTGCGCTGTTTGGCATCGGTTTCTGGGCGCTGGTGCTGGGGGTGGCAGTCTTTGTCGGTTGCGTGTCGATGATCTCTTCCAATGCGATGGCGGTGATCCTCGATGAGTTCCCACACATGGCGGGAACGGCCTCATCGCTGGCGGGCACTTTCCGCTTTGGCATTGGCGCGCTTGTTGGCGCGTTACTCTCTCTGGCAACGTTTAACTCAGCCTGGCCGATGATTTGGTCTATTGCCTTCTGTGCAAGCTGTTCAATTTTGTTCTATCTCTATGCGAGCCGCCCGAAAAAACGGTGATCAAATACACAATATGGAAGCCGTTCGGCTTCCTTTGTTGATGTATGTCAACGACAATCCTATCATTCCCCCGATATATGTTTATTTTATGTAAAATCAATTTATGTAAAAAGTCACATCATTGTAGTTAAAAAGGTTGAGTTAGATCGCAGAAACGGGTACATATAGCCCGCGCTCCTGTCCCGACTGGAAATCTCTATTTTAATAAAGGCCATACCCCACATACTGGCCACGCGGGAGAAGGATTGCCACGTTATGCATCCGTTTAAGGACGGATTGTCAATGATGTGTTAATATAGATGTAAATAAATTGTGAAGTGATTGTGCTTCCGGGGAAAGAAAGTGACAACATTACAGCTCTCAATCGTTCATCGCTTACCACAGAACTATCGTTGGTCTGCGGGTTTCGCAGGTTCGAAAGTTGAACCGATTCCGCAAAATGGCCAAAGCGTCGAAAACAGTCTGGTGGCGCTTAAACTGCTGAGTCCGGATGGCGATAGCGCCTGGCCGGTGATGCATAAACTCAGTCAGGCGCTCAGTGATATCGAAGTGCCATGTTCCGTACTGGAATGTGAAGGCGAACCGTGTCTGTTTGTGAATCGCCAGGACGAATTTGCCGCGACCTGTCGTCTGAAAAACTTTGGCGTGGCCATTGCCGAACCGTTTTCTAACAACAATCCATTTTGAGCGTCAGCTTAGCGTGAGAAGTTGACGCGTATACGCCTGTTGCGGTGCGCTAAAGACGCGCTCGCATTGCCCCTGCTCAATAACCTCTCCCTGTTTCAGCACAATCACCTGATGGCATAGCGCACGTACCACGTGCAGATCGTGACTTATGAAGATATAGGCCAGGCGATGCTTTTGCTGTAGCGATTTCAACAGCGCGAGAATTTGCGCCTGCACGGTCCGGTCGAGAGATGATGTTGGTTCATCAAGAACAATCAATGACGGCTTCAGGATCAGCGCTCTGGCAATCGCAATCCGCTGGCGCTGACCGCCGGAAAACTCCGCCGGATAGCGGTGGCGCGTGTCGGCATCCAGTCCCACTTCCGCCATCACCGCCATGACCTGCTGCTCGCGCTGTTCGGCTGAGAGCGATGGTTGATGAACGCGCAGTCCCTCTTCAATGATTTGTAACACGCTCAGACGCGGATTCAGCGAGGAGTTGGGATCCTGGAAGACCACCTGAATACGATGACGTACGGGCAACAACTGTCGGCGGTTAAGATGTTGTAACTGTTGGCCGTCAAATTCTATGCTGCCCTGAGAGGTGATAAGCCGCAGGAGCGCCAGCCCGGTGGTACTTTTCCCTGACCCTGACTCACCAACCAGCCCCAGCGTTTCACCCGGTTGCAGACTGAAACTGATGCCTTTCACCACCTCATTGTTTGCCACCACGCGCTTGAGAATCCCTTTGCGAATGGGGAAGGCGACGCGCAAATCCTCGACCTTTAGCAGAGGTGAATGTCCGGCTGGTAGCGGTACGGGGTCGCCTGTCGGCTCGCTGTTGAGCAATTTCTGCGTATAGGGATGCGTGGGCGCGTGGAGAAGGGGAGCGGCCCGGTTTTGCTCAACGCATTGCCCGTTTTGCATCACCGCTATGCTGTCGGCGAGCTTCCTGACAATACTGAGATTATGGGTGATAAACAGCATCCCCATGTTCAGCTCGCGCTGGAGTTCGCGCAACAGTTGCAGGATCTGCGCCTGTACCGAGACATCCAGCGCGGTAGTCGGCTCGTCGGCGATGAGTAATTCGGGTCGCGTTAACAGCGCCATCGCAATCATCACCCTCTGACGCTCGCCGCCGGAAAGCTGGTGCGGATAATCGCCCAGCCGGGTTGCAGCCTGCCGAATACCGACCCGATCGAGGCAGCTTATTATCTCTGCGCGTGCCGCCTCCCGGCGCATACCGCGGTGCAGGGAAAGGACTTCATAGAGCTGTTTTTCGAGGTTATGGAGCGGGTTCAGCGACACCATCGGCTCCTGAAAAATCATGGCGATCTTGTTGCCGCGCACGCCGCGTAGCGTCTGCTCGCTGGCGTGGAGTAATGACTCGCCGTGAAAACGGATATCGCCGCTAAGATATACGGCGGGCGGCGTGGGCAACAGGCGCAGAATCGACAGTGCGGTAACACTCTTGCCGGAACCGGATTCTCCTACCAGCGCCAGCGTTTCGCCGGCCTCCACGCGCAACGACACCGCGTTAACTACCGTACGAACCGTTTCCTGCTTACGAAATCCCAGCGTCAGATTGTCTATATCGAGCAAAGGTTGCGTCATGTTACACCGCCTTGTTGGGATCGAATGCGTCACGGACGGCCTCGCCAATAAAGATCAGCAGCGAGAGGAGAATGGCGACCGACAAAAACGCAGTAATACCCAGCCACGGCGCCTGCAGGTTGTTTTTGCCTTGCAGGAGTAACTCACCGAGCGAAGGAGAACCTAACGGTAAACCAAAGCCAAGAAAATCGAGCGACGTCAGAGTGGTGATGGAACTGCATAAAATGAACGGTAAGAAGGTCAGGGTGGCAACCATCGCGTTGGGCAGCATATGGCGAAAGATAATACTGCGGTCGCTGACGCCGAGCGCCTGGGCGGCCCGGATATAGTCGAAGTTTCGCGTGCGTAAGAACTCCGCACGCACCACGCCGACCAGACTCATCCAGCCAAACAGCACCGTAATCGCCAGCAGCCACCAGAAGTTAGGCTGCACGACGCTGGAGAGCAAAATAATCAGGAACAGCGTCGGCATACCCGACCAGACCTCGATAAACCGTTGGCCCCATAAATCCACTTTGCCACCGTAGTAGCCCTGTAGCGCTCCGGCCAGTACACCCATGACGCTTGAACACAAAGTCAGCATCAGGCCGAAAAGAAT
The DNA here is from genome assembly GCF_030337175.1 of Citrobacter sp. Ca225. NCBI lineage: Bacteria > Pseudomonadati > Pseudomonadota > Gammaproteobacteria > Enterobacterales > Enterobacteriaceae > Citrobacter > Citrobacter sp. Ca225. Next base: position 54,882 of record NZ_JAOWCD010000097.1, read on the forward strand.
GGAGATCCGCGTGCCGTAAAGCACTCGCGCCAGCACGTCGCCGCCGTTGGCATCGGTACCCAGCCAGTTCTGCGCCGAAGGGGGCGAGGGGAAGGGTTTGTCAGTCGCAAAGTTGATGCTGTTCGCCCCAAAGCGCACCGGAGCCCAGAGGACCCACCCGCGGCTTTCCAGTTGTTGCTTCAGCCACGGGTCCTGGTAATCCGCCCTTGTTGCCAGCGGCCCGCCAAAATCGCTCTCACTGTAGTTCTTGACCAGCGGGAAATACCAGCTTCCGTCGTAGCGCACTAACAGCGGTTTATCGTTAGCAATCAATTCAGAACACAGACTCAGACCAAACAGGACGAGAAAAATCCACAGCGACCAGAAGCCACGACGATGATGGCGAAAACGCGCCCAGCGGGCCTGATTGACGGGGCTTAAATGGGCCATTAACGTCCCTCAAAATCAATGCGCGGATCGACCAGCGTATAGCTGATATCACTGAGAATATTCAGCAGCAGGCCGATCAAGGTGAAGATGTACAGCGTGCCAAACATCACCGGGTAGTCGCGTGACACCGTTGCCTCATAACCCAACAGGCCCAGACCGTTGAGGGAAAACATCACTTCGATCAGCAGCGAACCGGTAAAAAACATGCTGATGAAGGTGGCCGGAAAACCGGCGATCACCAGCAGCATGGCGTTACGAAAAACGTGCTTCCGCAGGATATTCCCTTCACTGACCCCTTTGGCGCGGGCAGTGACGACATACTGCTTGCGCACTTCATCAAGAAAGGAATTTTTGGTCAGCATCGTTAATGCAGCAAACCCGCCAATGACTGTCGCCAGGACGGGTAAGGTGATGTGCCACAGATAGTCGGTTACCTTTTGATACCACGGCAGCGTGTCAAAATTCGCCGAGACCAGACCACGCAGCGGGAAGAGGTCGTAATAGCTGCCGCCGGCAAAGAAGACAATCAACAGTATTGCGAACAGAAACGCCGGGATAGCGTAGCCGATGATAATAAACGCGCTACTCCAGACGTCAAACCGGCTGCCGTTATGCACGGCCTTGCGGATCCCCAACGGAATCGACACCAGATAGATGATGAGCGTACTCCACAACCCCAGGGTGATCGACACCGGCAGACTCTCTTTGATGAGCGTCAGTACCGAGGCGCTACGAAACAGGCTGTCGCCGAAATCAAAGCGGATATAGTTCCACAGCATGGTGAAATAGCGCTCGTGCAGTGGCTTATCGAAACCGTAGCGTTGGGTGATTTCGGCAATCACTTCCGGATCAAGGCCGCGTCCCCCGCGATAGTTGCTGTCGCTGATATTTCCCACCCCGGTTCGGGCATGGCTGGCGCGAACACCTTCGCTCCCGGCACCGGGCAGCGCGCTCGTTTGACCAAATTCGATGGCGGCAATCGCCTGATCGACCGGGCCGCCGGGGGCAATTTGCACGATAAAAAAGTTGATGGTGATGATTGCCCAGAGCGTCGGGATAACCAGCAACAAACGACGAATCAGGTACGCGCCCATTTATTCACCCTGCCGTCTGGCGGCAGGTAACTTCGCTGCCCGGTTTACGTCATACCACCAGTTATCCAGGCCAATGGTATAAATTGGACGAATGCCTGGACGGGAAAATTTATCCCACCAGGCCAGTCGATCTTCCGCCATGTACCACATCGGCAACATGTAGTAATTCCAGGTCAGCACGCGGTCCAGCGCACGTCCAAGCGGCAGCAGTTTGTTTTTATCACCCTGTGCGGCGATGATTTGAGCGATCAGTTTATCGACCACCGGACTTTTCACACCAGGAGAATTATAACTTGAGTCGATATACTCGGACGCCCAGGAGATTTGCAGATCGGAACTGGGCCACGGCATCGCCCGCCACAGGGTCGGCATCATGTCGTAGTCCCGGCTGCGCAGGCGATTGGTGAGCTGTGAGTTATCCACCTGACGAATAGTCATCGTAATCCCCAGACGCTGGAGATTATGCTGGAAGGGCAAGACCCACTGGCTGTTACTGGCGGCGGAAATGAGCAGTTCAAAATTCAGCGGTTTGCCAGTGACCGTGTTAATCCGTTGCTGACCTTTCAGTTCCCAGCCCGCGTCTTTCAGTAATTTATCCGCTTTTAACAGGTTTTCCCGATCGTAACCGTCACCTTTGGATACGGGAGGCTGATAAATCTGGCTGAAGACTTCCGGCGGCAGATCCTTTTTCATCGGCGCAAGCAGGACCAGTTCAGCCGCATCGGGGTAGTTTCTGGCCGCATACTCGGTGTTCTGGAAATAGCTGTTTGCCCGGCTCCAGGCGTTGTAGAACAGCGCTTTATTCATCCATTCAAAATCAAACGCCAGCGTAACGGCTTCACGGACGCGTCGATCATTGAAAACGGGGCGCTGAATGTTGAACGCCAGCCAGCGCGTATCCTGCGCTGATTCATTTTTCTGCTCATCTTTGATGATGTACTGATTATCAAAGTTTTTGCCAACATAGCGCGTCGCCCAGTTTTTGGCATCGCTCTCCAGGCGCAAATCAAACGCGCCGGCCTTAAAGGCCTCAAAGGCTACGTTGTCGTCGAGATAATAGTCATAACGAATGACATCGAAGTTCCAACGGCCACGATTGACCGGCAGATTGGCCGCCCAGTAATCCTTCACGCGCGTATAGACAATATATTGCCCCATCTTCCACTGACTAATGCGATAAGGACCACCACCCAGCGGCGGTCTGGACAACGGGTCGCTGAGCTTATGATCTTTCCAGTACGCTTGTGGCATTACGGGTAATGAGAACAGACTGAGCATATCCTCTTTACCCGGCTTCGCGAGCTCCATGCGTACGGTGAGTGGGGCAATGGCTTTAACCGTTGTGCCTTTGTAGACCAGACGAAACTGTGGCACGCCTTCAGTCATAAATTTGTTGAAAGTGAAGGCGACATCTTTGGCCATGACGGGCGAGCCATCATGAAAACGAGCGCGGGGGTTGATCGTGATTTCCACCCACGAATAATCCTCTGCATAGCGTGCGCTCTCGGCGATCAGCGGATAATAGCTGCCGGGCTCGTCATCAGAGGTGGTAAACAGGGTGTCGTAAAGCTGTTCGGTCCGGGCGCCGGGGTTACCTCGCAGGGCGTAGCGGTTGAAGTTGTCGAAGGTGCCGAGCGCGGAAAGGGTAATCTGACCGCCTTTGGGGGCGGCGGGATTGGCGTAATCAAAATGATCAAAGTTGAACGCGTATTTAGGCTCTCCCAGTACCGCGAAGGCATAACTCTCTTTGATCGCCTGCGCCTGGACACTCGCGCTTATCAACATGACAAACAGCAGCAATATGCGAACGATTATCTGCAAAGGGATTCCTTGTCTTGCTTACCTGCCCGCGCAGGTCACTCTGATGCCTGAATAATAGGGCAGGTGGCGTCTGTTGTGAATCCACGCGTTGGGACTTTACCATTTCAGCGCGTGTGGCTGTGAAACCCAATCAACAAATTCGTCGAGCGGCAGCGGGCGGCTAATCCAGTAGCCCTGCAGGAAGCGAACCCCGCGTTCATGCAGCCATTTTGCCTGCTCAGGCGTTTCCACCCCTTCGGCTACCGTCATCATATCGAGGCGTTTAGCGAGCGTCAGCACTGCATCCAGCACCGGCGAAGTGACGGTTTCTGTTCCAATGGCGTTAATAAAACCGCGATCGATTTTCAGATAATCCAGGGTGTAGCGTTCCAGATAAATCAGCGCACTGTGGCCGGTGCCGAAGTCGTCTATCGCAATTTCGAAGCCCGCGGCGTGCAGCCACTCAAATAACTGTGACGCTTCATGTTGCTTGAGCATGTCGCGTTCAGTAATTTCCAGCACGATCTGGAAGTGGTTGGGCGGCATCGCGGCGACTAACTGCCGAACGTCATCTTTAAAACTGCTGCTGTGCAGGTGATCAGGCGCAATATTGATACCGTACTTCGCGCCGACCGGGAGGACTTTTTGCAGCGTAGGGGCGTCCCGCGCCACCAGCTTAAACAGATGTTGGGTCAGCGGCACAATCATGTGCTGGGCCTCAGCGTAATGAATAAACGCATCAGGTGGGATTTCTCCTGCCGTTGGGTGTCTCCAGCGCAGCAACACTTCCAGCCCGGTGACCTTCAGCGACTGCGTATCCACGACAGGCTGATAGACGACGTAGAACTGATCGCGTTTGATCCCGGTGAGGATCTCTTTTCCGGGCCGCAAGCGAATGCTCATGACGTAGTAGCAGAGTAAACCCGCAATGATCCCACCCATCCCGCCGAGAAGCAGGGCATACCATAAGTCGGGCCAGGTCCAGTTGGTTGCGTATAGCCTGATTGTCACCGGAACACCGGCAATTTTTGCTTCGCGCTCCGGTGAACCGTCGAGTTCATCAACGGTGAGCAGATGGTCTGAAAAGGTCGACAACACGGTGTTGCCGACGATGATGGCAATCCCGTCAAAGTCTTCCTGGCGGGCGGTATAGAGCAAATACGGCGTAAGGTTGATATTCAGGGAGGTGAAAACGCCGCTATTCATCATCAGGGGATTACGATACCAAATCACCATCGCGGGTTTATTGGGCATCATCGGCGTTCCCGGGATAATCGCCATATCGATATCTTTACCAATATCGAGGCTGGGGACCAGTTCAGTCAGCAGCGTATCCATGCCTCCGGTTGCCGATGAGCAAAATGCTTTCTTATCCTTGACCAGCAAAAAGGCACGAACGTTCAGGCTAAAGGCGGCACGGGAAGTGAGTTCTGCGCTGACTTGTTTACAGGTCTTTAAAGTCAACGGTTGAAGAATGTCGGTAGTACTTTTGAGATCGGCAAAATAGCTAACCAGGTAATGCTGAATGTCAGAAACCAGCGTGTCGTATTTAACTTCCCGCTTATGCCACGCCATCACGAATTGTAAGCTACTGATAACAATAGCAACGACAACCCCGGTAATCAGGCAGGTAAGCACGATTTTTCGACCAGTCGTTAAGGCGTGAGTGAACATGATGCCTGGCTTTATCCTGAGATTGCGATGATGATAAATGTGATGGAATAACAAGACTATAGCCTGGATTGCTTCGGCGAGTCATGCTTTTCCACAGGGAGAAAAAGGGAATCAAAAAAAAGCACCGCCGAAGCGATGCTTTTCGTCTGTCTCGTCAGGGTCGCCAAGGGATAGCAACCAAACGATTAACTGCGGCTCAGAACCCGACGCGCTTCGTTATAGCGCTTCTTCCAGTATGGCTCGTTCATGCTGGAGATGATGACACCGCTGCTGGTAGAGGCATGAACAAACTGGTTGTTGCCAATGTAAATACCAACATGACGGCCCGTCGAACCTGCGCGGAACAGAACCAGATCGCCAGTACGCAGATTAGTGCGCGAAACGGATTTACCGGTTTCCTGTTGCTCGTAGGTGGAGCGTGGGAGTTCTAAACCAAACTGTTCACGGAATGTACGCTGTACAAAGCTGGAACAATCAATACCTTTTTTGGAGTTGCCGCCGAGACGATAGCGCACGCCTTTCCAGTCAGCGTACTGATCCATAATCCGCGATTTAACATCGAGGTTACGTACCATACTCTCAAATTCATCCTGAGAAGCTTGCAGTGAGGAAGCTTCTTGATTCACACCAAGCGTCTCAGAATGCGTGTTCTTTGCGGTGTTTGTGGTAGTGCTACATGCAGAAAGCAGTACCGCGACTGCTATCGCGGGGATCCCGCGCAAGATATATCTCAAGATCGGTTGAGATTTGACCATTTTGTTTGTTTTCCCTTGAAGTCCTTAACGATAAATATCGTTATAAAAAATGCCAAACGTGACGAGACTAATTACCTGCGCACAATGAGACAATTCTTTAAGCGCAAAACTGTGGCAGAACGCACAAATTTATTCGCGAAGAGAATAATAACCCAGCGAGGCAAAACGAGTTCGAGGTTACCCGATCGTTTCAGGCTTGGCGAGTGATTTTATCTGAATTTTAATAAGAAAATGTGATACAGAAAGTGAATAAACGGGATTGGTCAATTTAAACGCAAAATGGCGGAAAAACAGGCAACTCATTCATTCTAAAAGGTAATGTCATGACAAAATAATGACGATGAGATGAATAATTTATCTTAACACATCATCAGGGCGTAAGAATAAACCCTGATAATGTTAATAACTGTGGGTTATTTGTTTAAGATTTGTGTGTTTTTGCCGGGAAGATAATTGTCGAAAAGCGCGATAAGGCGATCGCTTAACGGGGTCAGGAGACACCAGGGCAGGCCAATTAGAACCACGGTTAATGATCCTACGGCGATATCGGTGAACCAGTGGGCGCCGATCATGACACGTGGGAAAGCAAAAACCACAACAATAATAAGGCCGATAAATCCTGCGGCTTTTCCGAAATAGCGCAACATAAATGCGGCGAAAATAAGCAGCATCATCCCGTGATCGCCAGGGAAACTATCTTTGGAGGCATCCTTCGTCGAAATATGCAGCAATTCGCTGACGCGATAAATATTAGCAAAACTGAGCGTAGGACTGGCGCGTTTTACAGGCAGCAGCGCCTGACCTGCCTGGTTCAGAACCACGGCGGTAAGCAGCATCACCAGACCGATGATGACAATACGGCGGCGGCCAGCAGGCGTTTCTTTCAGCCAGAAATTCAGCATCAGACAACCCATCGCCAGCAGGGAACAGGCGTCAAACGCCCGATTATTGGTGATGGCGACCAGCCACAGGAAGGCCTGGCTCTCTACCAGTTTCTGGTTAAAGAAGTGGAAAATGCCAGCGTCAACCGGGAACCAGAATCCATGATTCACGGGCATATACCAGCTCATGAATAACGCCAGACCGGCAACATTCAGCAGAAGTATCAGTGGTAACCGGATTTTCATATTTAACGTGTTCGCTGTTCAATAAATCGCAGGCAACCTTACGCGTGTTCAGCTAAACGAAGCTTCAACAATGCGCTCTGCAACGTATTCCAGTCTGCCTCGGTGCTGGAAATCAGTTCAATACGACTGTCCGGCGGCGCGACATTCTGCGTTTCAATGTGCAGATCTTCGCCCTGGCGATTAATGCGCACGAGGCCTTCCGGAATACGCATGACTCCCTTCACCCGGCCAACCGGCGCCAGTCGTGCCCATTCCAGCAGTCCGATGGTGTCAAAGACCGTATCGGCATCAAAAATCCAGCCGCAGGCCTGATGCCCCTGACCGCTGTTCAGGCTACGACGCCAGCGTTGTTGAGTTGGCAGGCTCAGCGCCGCCAATCCTCGCGGTTCTGGATGGCTGTGCGAATGCGCGGCGCTGGTGGGCAATTCAGCCAGATTCAGACGCGGTAAATCGAGCAACTGTCTGTCAATCTGACCATGCGTGGCCTGCACTAACTGACGGTGGCCGCCAAACTGTTGCCACCAGGTTTGCAGCGCACGTTCACTTTCCGCAGTCGCACGATCGGTTTTATTCGCCACAATGATATCTGCTGCCGCTAACTGATCGCGGAAGTTCTCATTGGTAACGCTTTTTTCATCCAGCAATCCGCGAGGATCAAGAATGCACAACGTGGCGCGCAGGTCGATCCAGGGTTCATACACCGGTGCTGTGAGGAGGGAGAGGATCTGTTTCGGATGCCCCAGTCCAGTTGGTTCGATCAGCAGGCGGTCTGGTTTTCCCTGACGCAGCAGGGTATTCAGTCCAACCTGCATGGGCAGGCCGTTCACGCAGCACATACAGCCGCCGGGGATCTCTTTGAGCAACGCGCCGCTATCAGCAAGCAGAGCGCCGTCAATGCCGACCTCACCGAACTCATTGACCAGTACCGCCCATTTTTCGGTGGGGTCTTTGTGCGCTAACAGATGGAGGATAGAAGTGGTTTTTCCGCTGCCGAGGAAACCGGTGATGAGGTTAGTTTTGGTCACGCCTGCTCCAGAATAATGTACCGTAACGGTTTCCATTAATCCTGGCGAAAAAAAGTGAAAAAGAGAAGGACGGGGCGAACGAAGACGGCCTCCGTTCACCTTAATGGCAGAAATTGTTAATTTTTTAACGTATCAATCACCGCCTGATGTGCACCGTGTTGCGCGATACGCTGCCAGGCCGTTTCAATCGCCTGGACAAAAACCGGATTGTGCGGGAGGTCGTTGCCGAAAATTTCCGATAAAGAGAGCAGTGCCGACACGCGCTGATCCTCATGATGGGTGGTCACTATAGCGCGGATTTTATCATTCAGCGGGTCGCGAACGTCGATGGTCACACCGGCATCATCGACGCCGCTGACGTAGCGCATCCATCCCGCCACGCCAAGCGCCAGTAATGGCCATGCGGTTTCGCGCGCCAGATGAAGGCGAATACCCGCCAGCATCCGCTGAGGCAGTTTCTGACTGCCGTCCATCGCGATTTGCCAGGTTTTATGCTTCAGTGCCGGGTTCGCAAAGCGTTCAATCAGGCTTTGCGCGTAGCCGGTCAAATCCACGTCAGTAATAGTGAGCGTCGGCGCCTGTTCGTCCATCATCAGTCGGTACGCGGCTTCGCGGAATGCGATGTCCTGCATGCATTCATTAATATGCTGAAATCCGGAAAGATAACCGAGATACGCGAGAAACGAGTGGCTGCCATTAAGCATCCGTAATTTCATCTCTTCCCAGGGACGCACATCGCTGACCATCTGCACGCCAGCCGCTTCCCATGCGGGACGACCGGCGACAAAGTGGTCTTCAACCACCCATTGAATGAACGGTTCACAGCTGATGGCGCAAGGATCGGTCACACCCAGTTCGCGGGTGATTTCTGCCAGTGAATCTTCTGTGGCGGCCGGAACAATGCGGTCAACCATCGTGGCAGGGAAGCTGACGTGCTCGCGGATCCAGTCTGCCAGCGCGGGGGATCGTTTTTCCGCCATCCCCAGCACGGCGTTCTTCACGACGTGGCCGTTATCAGGAATGTTATCGCAGGAGAGTACAGAAAAAGCTGCCAGGCCGCGTGCCTGCCGACGTGACAGTGCTTCCACCAGAATACCCGGTGCTGAATGGGGTTCATCAGGCGATTGCAGGTCGTGAACAATGCGCGGATTTGTCAGGTCCAGCGCACCGGTAGCCGGATCGATGCAATACCCTTTTTCGGTGATGGTCAGTGAGACAATCGCCACTTGAGGTTCGCAGAATTTTTCGATTATAGCGGCGAGCGAATCGAGTTTCGCATTCAGGCATTCGTTGACGGCACCGACAATAATCGCCTGATTGCCGTCTGCGCCTTTTTCCAGCACGGTGTATAAATGATCCTGCTCGCGGAGTTGACGCATCAGCGTGTCGCCGCTGAACAGGCTGATTTCACAAATTCCCCAATCTCCGCCCTGGGCGTTCAGCACCCGCTCGGTCAGTAATGCCTGATGCGCACGATGAAAGGCACCAAAACCGAAATGCACCATGCGGGTTTTCAGTTGCTGGCGGTCATAGCGTGGCGTTTGTACGCCATCCGGCAATATTGCTGAGGCAATTGTAGTCATTTATTACACACCTGATTAACCATAAATTAACAACGCCAGTGTAAAGTTATATGACAACAAATTAAATTGGTAAGCCTGATTTATCCGGGTAATGTGAGCTGGATCAATCAATCACGCCCCTTTTATTGATCACCTCGCAGAAGCCTGTATGGTAGTCGTCATTCAGGTAAGCTAATTTGGTATAACAACTTTGTGAGGTAAAGCAATGGAACAAACCTGGCGTTGGTACGGGCCTAACGATCCGGTATCGCTTGATGATGTGCGTCAGGCTGGTGCAACGGGTGTTGTGACAGCATTGCACCACATTCCGAACGGCGAAGTGTGGCCGGTCGATGAGATTAAAAAACGTCAGGCGATTCTGGCGGAAAAAGGGTTAACCTGGTCGGTGGTCGAAAGTATTCCGGTTCATGAAGAGATCAAGACCCGCTCCGGTCAGTATCAGACATGGATCGCAAATTATCAGCAGAGCATCCGTAATCTGGCAGCCTGCGGCATCGACACCGTCTGCTATAACTTTATGCCGATTCTGGACTGGACGCGTACCGACCTTGAGTACGAATTGCCAGACGGTTCGAAAGCGCTGCGTTTCGATCAAATAGCCTTCGCCGCTTTTGAGTTGCATATCCTCAAGCGTGCGGGTGCGGAAGCGGACTATAGCGAAGAAGAACAGCGTCAGGCGTTGGCTTATTTCAATACCATGAGCGACGCGGATATCGAAAAACTGACCCGTAATATCATTGCCGGTCTGCCTGGTGCGGAAGAGGGTTATACGCTCGATCAGTTCCGTGCGCGTCTGGCCGAGTATGACGGCATCAGCAAAGACGATCTGCGTGACAATATGGCCGTGTTCCTGCGTGCGATTGTCCCGGTGGCTGAAGAAGTGGGCGTGCGTCTGGCAGTGCATCCTGACGATCCGCCGCGTCCGATTCTCGGGTTACCACGCATTGTCTCCACCATTGAAGATATGCAGTGGCTGAAAGAGACCGTCGACAGCATCTACAACGGTTTCACCATGTGCACAGGCTCTTACGGCGTTCGTGCGGATAACGATCTGGTGAAAATGATTGAAACCTATGGCGATCGTATCCACTTTACCCATCTGCGCTCGACGTGCCGCGAAGCGAACCCGAAAACCTTCCATGAAGGCGCACATTTGCAGGGTGATGTGAATATGGTCGCGGTGGTGACGGCGATTCTGACCGAAGAGCAGCGCCGTAAGAAGGCGGGGGATTTGCGTCCCATTCCGATGCGCCCCGATCACGGTCATCAAATGCTGGACGATCTGCATAAGAAAACCAACCCGGGTTATTCCGCGATTGGCCGTCTGAAAGGGCTGGCGGAAGTGCGCGGTGTAGAACTGGCGCTGAAAATGACCCAGTTCCGCGACCTGCTGTAAAACAGCAAATGACAAAAAAGGACAGCTCAGGCTGTCCTTTGAGAGTGATGACAAACTTCTTTCCGATACCGGACAAGCACAGATCACCTTATTAAAAACCAGGAAAATCAATTCATTGATTTTCGGCTGATAACCACAAAGAAGGAAAAACCACGTTTTTTCCTTCTTTGTCAGCAGCCTGAAAGGACAGCTCAGGCTGTCCTTTTTTACATCCATTCAAAAATTAATCCGCACGGCCCATATAGCGGCGCTCTTCGATATGAATGCGGATTTTCTCACCGGCGCTCAGGTATTCTGGCACCTGAATAACCAGACCGGTGCTCAGCGTCGCGGGTTTGTTACGCGCACTGGCAGAAGCGCCTTTGATGCCTGGAGCGGTTTCCACGATTTCCAGATCTACCGTCTGCGGCAGTTCGAGCGCCAGCAGTTGGCCGTCCCAGGTCAGCACCTGCATATCCGTCATTCCACCTTCCGGGATAAACAGCAGCTCTTCTTCGATCTGATCTTTGGTGAAGGTATAAGGCGTGTAGTCTTCTTTATCCATGAACACGTATTCGTTGCCATCGATATAGGAGAAATCGACGCCACGGCGGCTCAGGGTCACGGTATCGACAATGTCATCGCCCTTGAAACGCTCTTCCACTTTCAGACCCGTGCGGACATCGGAGAACCGCATTTTGTACAGCGTTGCCGCGCCACGGGCTGTCGGGGACTGAATATCGATATCTTTCACAATCAGCAGTTTGCCGTTGTAATTCAGTACCATACTTTTTTTGATTTCGTTCGCTCTTGGCATCGAAAAGATCCTGTTATAGAGATTAGCTAAATTATCGCGTCAAACTACTCGCGCCGGGTCATTCAGGCAAGTGGAATTCACCTTTAGCTGGTGCAAAAAAGGTGGTACTGTGCGCGCCTGTCCGGTGGTCACAATAAAGAGAGTCAGATTATGGAATGCCGTCCGGATTGTGGGGCGTGTTGTATTGCCCCTTCTATTTCCAGCCCCATCCCCGGCATGCCGCAGGGAAAGCCTGCAAATGTCAGGTGCGTGCAGCTCTCAGATGACAACCTGTGCCGTATCTTTGGCTCCAGCCTCCGCCCCAACGTCTGTCGCAGCCTCAAACCGTCCCAGGAAATGTGCTTAACGAACCGCGACGAGGCGATGACCTGGCTTATTGATCTTGAAGCGCTGACCGCGCCCTAAACATCCTTAATGCGCGACAGGCAGGCCATGGTGGCGACAATCATCACCAGCGCAAACCAGAAAACGGCATGGTAGTTCCAGATTTCAGCGGCAATGCCCGCCAGCGATCCGGCGATAATCCAGCCGACGCGGATGGTATTGGTGTAGAGCGTGGTGGCGGACCCTGCCTGACCAGGCATCAGATCCTGAAAATAGAGCATACCGATGCCGCCGAGAATACCGATATAGATGGCGTTCAGCAATTGTAAACCCAGCAGCACAACAGGGGAGTGCGCGATCAGCATTCCTGCGTAAAAGCAAAAACCGGCAGCGACCGCAATGCACATTAGCAGACGTTTACCCAGACGTTTTGCGAAGTAGCCAGCAATCAACATGGTCGGGATTTCCAGACCGGCCGCTGTCCCCATCATCACACCCGCCAGTTTCTCCGGCAGATGCAGCTCATTAATAATAAACAGCGGCATATTAATGATATACAGGCTGTTGGTACCCCACATTAAAGTACAAATGGCAAACAGCAGCAGGGTATCGCGACGGTTACGACGCGGCGCTTCCAGCGTACCGATCGCCAGTGCGGTCTCTTTGCGCATGGACGGTAAGAAAAACCATACCATTGCACCGCAAACTACAAACGCCACCGCGGCACTGAGGTACATCACCGTAAAGCTGAAGCCCATTGCCAGCGCGTAAGCCAGCGGCGGGCCGATCACCCACGCGAGGGAAACCTGGGCGCGCAATATGGAGCTGAACATCACCGCTTCACGGCCTGTGCGGTCAGCATGTTCGCGGGCCAGGGCAAACATTTGCGGGTTGGCGGTCGAACCAAAACTGCTGAGAAACACCCCGACAAACAGCAAAATAAAGTAGTTACGATTCCAGGCAAATAACACGCACGCCAGCATGCCCAGCGCACAGCAGAAGACGATCAGCTTTTTGCGATCGCCTTTTTTATCTGAACGTCCCGCCAGAAACTGGCTCACCAGGATGCCGATCACCGCACTGCCGGTAAAAAAGAAGCCGACCATTGCTGGGCGCGCATGGACTTCATCAGTCAGAAAAAGGCTTAGCGTGGGGGTCTGTAGCGCACCGGCGATACCGGTGAGAAAGGCGACAATAAGGAAAGCCGTAGACGTCAGGTCAAACGTTTTTGGCGAGGCGGCAGCGGGGGTATTGTGCATGTTTGGATATCAGTAGTGTGACGAGACGCGGAGTTTACGCCGCTTAGTGAGAAATAAACAGATAACTAAATCAAAATCGCCACGAAAAATCAAAATGGCATTTCACTCTGACAATGCTGTTAGCTGACGCTGCTGAACCTTAAGTGAAATGACGCTGTATTGACTTCAGCAACCTACCGCCAGTGAGGCAAAAATGTGCATTGCTTCTAAATTTTGCGATCAAAAATGCAACTTTACTTGCGTGCTGAAGCAGAAAGCGCAAGACTTCTTGAAACGTTTCAGCGCTGTCGAGTTTCAGTTGAGGGAACCGTATAGCGTCTTTTTTCTCATGTAAGCTGAATCGTTTCAATTCAGCAGGAGAGGAGAACCATGTTTCAGTTATCCGTTCAGGACATTCATCCGGGCGAGCAGGCCGGAGACAAACAGGAAGCCATCCGTCAGGTTGCCGCTGCGTTAGTGCAGGCTGGCAACGTTGCGGACGGCTACGTAGACGGCATGCTTGCTCGCGAGCAGCAGACGTCCACTTTTCTCGGCAACGGGATTGCGATTCCGCATGGCACAACCGACACCCGCGATCAGGTGCTGAAAACCGGTGTACAGGTTTTTCAGTTCCCGCAGGGCGTAACCTGGGGTGACGGTCAGGTGGCATATGTGGCGATTGGCATTGCCGCCAGCTCCGATGAGCACCTTGGTCTGCTGCGTCAGCTGACGCACGTGCTGAGCGATGACTCCGTAGCTGAACAGCTTAAGTCAGCGACCACGGCTGAAGAACTGCGTGCGTTGTTGATGGGCGAAAAGCAGAGTGAGCAGCTGAAGCTCGACAACGACACGCTGATGCTGGATGTCGTCGCGACCGATTTAGTGACGTTGCAGGCGCTGAATGCGGCACGTCTGAAAGAGGCTGGCGCCGTAGATGCGGCGTTTGTCGCGAAAGTGATTAACGAACAGCCGATGAACCTGGGGCAGGGGATCTGGCTCAGCGACAGTGCTGAAGGCAACCTGCGCAGCGCCGTGGCGGTGAGTCGTGCGGTAAATGCTTTTGACGTACAGGGCGAAAAAGCGGCGCTGCTAGTGACCGTTGCCATGGCTGACGACCAGCCCGTCGCCGTGCTGAAGCGTCTGGGCGATCTGCTGCTGGAGACGAAAGCTGACCGTCTGCTAAACGCCGACACGGCGACTGTCCTGGCACTGCTGACCAGCGATGACGCACTGACTGATGATGTGCTGAACGCCGAGTTTGTGGTCCGCAATGAGCACGGCCTGCATGCCCGTCCGGGGACCATGCTGGTCAATACGATTAAACAATTCAACAGTGAAATTACCGTGGCAAACCTTGATGGAACCGGCAAACCGGCAAATGGACGTAGTCTGATGAAAGTGGTGGCGCTGGGCGTGAAGAAAGGACATCGCCTGCGCTTTACGGCGCAGGGGGCTGATGCTGAACAGGCGCTGAAAGCGATTGGCGATGCCATCGCTGCCGGTCTTGGGGAGGGCGCGTAATGAGCAGACGTGTTGCGACCATCACGCTAAACCCGGCCTACGATCTGGTGGGGTTCTGTCCTGAAATTGAGCGCGGTGAAGTTAACCTGGTGAAAACGACCGGTCTGCACGCGGCGGGGAAAGGGATCAACGTCGCCAAAGTGCTGAAGGATCTCGGGATCGACGTGACGGTCGGCGGTTTCCTCGGCAAAGATAACCAGGACGGTTTTCAGCAGTTGTTCAGCGAACTGGGAATTGCTAACCGTTTTCAGGTGGTGCAGGGGCGTACCCGCATCAACGTCAAGCTGACGGAAAAAGACGGTGAAGTCACCGACTTCAACTTCTCCGGTTTTGAGGTCACGCCTGCCGACTGGGAGCGTTTTGTTAATGATTCCCTGAGCTGGTTGGGTCAGTTTGACATGGTGTGCGTCAGCGGCAGTCTGCCATCCGGCGTGAGTCCGGAAGCCTTCACCGACTGGATGACGCGTCTGCGCAGTCAGTGTCCATGCATTATCTTTGATAGTAGTCGTGAAGCCCTGGTTGCAGGACTAAAAGCCGCGCCGTGGCTGGTGAAACCGAACCGCCGTGAACTGGAAATCTGGGCCGGCCGCAAGCTGCCAGAAATGAAAGATGTGATTGAGGCGGCGCATGCGTTACGTGAACAGGGTATCGCACATGTGGTGATCTCCCTGGGAGCAGAAGGCGCGCTGTGGGTGAACGCCTCGGGAGAATGGCTCGCCAAACCGCCTTCGGTTGACGTGGTCAGCACCGTAGGCGCCGGGGATTCGATGGTTGGCGGCCTGATTTACGGTCTGCTGATGCGTGAATCCAGCGAACATACGCTGCGTCTGGCAACAGCCGTTGCTGCGCTGGCAGTCAGTCAGAGCAATGTCGGTATTACCGATCGTCCTCAGTTGGCCGCAATGATGTCGCGTGTCGACTTACAACCGTTTAACTGACAGCAGGAGAGGCATAATGAAAACGCTGCTGATTATTGACGCTAACCTCGGGCAGGCTCGCGCTTACATGGCGAAAACTCTGCTCGGTGCGGCGGCGCATAAAGCAAATCTGGATATCATCGACAATCCAAATGACGCTGAACTGGCGATCGTACTGGCCGATGCCATCCCTAATGACAACGCGTTGAACGGCAAAAAAGTCTGGCTGGGTGATATTGCCCGGGCGGTGGCGCATCCTGAGCTATTTCTTAGCGAAGCCAAGGGTCACGCGAAGCCTTATAGCGCACCGGTTGCTGTAGCGCCTGTTGCCACAACCAGCGGTCCGAAACGCGTCGTGGCCGTGACGGCATGCCCAACCGGCGTAGCACATACCTTTATGGCGGCGGAAGCGATCGAAACCGAAGCGAAAAAACGCGGCTGGTGGGTGAAAGTCGAAACCCGCGGTTCTGTGGGCGCTGGCAATGCCATTACACCGGAAGAAGTGGCCCAGGCGGATCTGGTGATTGTGGCGGCAGATATTGAAGTGGATCTGGCGAAATTTGCTGGTAAACCCATGTACCGTACCTCTACCGGTCTGGCGCTGAAGAAAACCGCGCAGGAACTGGATAATGCCGTGGCGCAAGCCGTGGTATATGAGCCCGCCGGCAAAGCGCAGGCTGCGGCGAATGAAGGGAAAAAAGAGAGTGCTGGCGCGTATCGTCACCTGCTGACGGGCGTGTCCTACATGCTGCCGATGGTGGTTGCCGGCGGTCTGTGTATCGCGCTTTCCTTCGCCTTTGGTATCGAAGCGTTTAAAGTCGAAGGGACACTGGCGGCCGCGCTGATGCAAATTGGCGGCGGTTCAGCCTTTGCGCTGATGGTGCCGGTTCTGGCGGGCTACATTGCTTTCTCGATTGCTGACCGTCCGGGCCTGACGCCAGGTCTTATCGGCGGTATGCTCGCCGTCAGCACGGGTTCTGGCTTTATTGGCGGGATCATTGCGGGCTTCCTTGCAGGCTATGTGGCGAAGGCCATCAGCACGAAGTTGAAGCTGCCGCAGAGTATGGAAGCGCTGAAACCGATCCTGATTATTCCGCTGATTTCCAGCCTCGTGGTGGGTCTGGCTATGATCTACCTCATCGGTAAACCGGTCGCCGGGATCCTCGAAGGGTTAACGCACTGGCTGCAAACCATGGGGACGGCGAATGCGGTGCTGCTGGGTGCGATCCTCGGTGGGATGATGTGTACCGACATGGGGGGGCCGGTTAACAAGGCGGCATACGCGTTTGGCGTCGGTTTGCTGAGTACACAAACCTACGCGCCAATGGCGGCTATTATGGCGGCAGGCATGGTGCCACCGCTGGCGCTGGGTCTGGCAACCATTGTTGCGCGTCGTAAGTTCGACAAGGCGCAGCAGGAAGGGGGTAAAGCGGCGCTGGTACTGGGTCTGTGCTTTATCACCGAAGGAGCCATTCCTTTCGCCGCGCGCGACCCGATGCGTGTTCTGCCGTGCTGTATCGTTGGCGGCGCGCTGACGGGGGCGATCTCAATGGCGGTTGGGGCGAAACTGATGGCACCGCATGGTGGTCTGTTTGTTCTGCTGATCCCAGGGGCGATTACCCCGGTGTTGGGATACCTGATTGCCATTGTCGCCGGTACGCTGGTTGCGGGTCTGGCCTATGCCTTCCTGAAACGTCCGGAAGAAGATGCCGTCGCCAAAGCGGCATAAAGTCATCATTTCACACCAGGGCAGAGAGTTCTCTGCCCTTTTTTTATCTTCGTTTTGTGTCCTTCCTCTCAAATATTTCCTCGCTTGCAAACTGTATCTATAAAAAATTGTGATTCTGTTCATATCTGGCGGTTTTTGCTCTTGCCAGTGCGTTTACTTTCATAAAAACAGGCTTACTATAAACACATGTTTGAATATAAACATGTGCTCTAATAAGTCGTTTGAGCCGTGAATAGTCTTAACAATCTCAAAGTCATGGTATTTTCGTACCAGGAGATGTGCTATGCGCGAAAAGGAATACATCATCACGATTGGTTCTGCCAATATGGACGTTGCAGGATATTCGCATGCTTCCTTGAATTATGCGGACTCAAATCCGGGGAAAATTAAATTTACACCCGGCGGGGTTGGTCGCAATATCGCTCACAATCTTGCATTGCTCGGGAAAAATTCCTGGTTAATGACGGCGGTTGGCAATGATTTCTATGGCCAATCGTTATTGGCGCAGACGAATCAGTCAGGCGTGCATGTGGATAATTGCCTGATTGTTGCCGGTGAGAACACCTCAAGTTATTTATCGCTTCTCGATAATACCGGTGAAATGCTGGTGGCAATCAATGACATGAGCATTACCGAACATATTTCGGCGGCGTTTCTGGCGCAGCATCTCGATTTTATCCGGGGTGCCCGTGTCATTGTGGCAGATTGTAATATTAGTGAACAGACGCTGGCCTGGTTACTGGATAACGTGGGGGATGTACCGGTGTTTGTTGACCCGGTATCGGCGTGGAAATGCGTCAAGATCCGCGAGCGTCTGGCCCAAATTCATACCCTCAAACCTAATCGTCTTGAGGCGGAAACTCTCAGCGGCATTGCGCTTTCAGGGCGCGAAGATGTTGCGAAAGTCGCTGCCTGGTTCCATGCGCGTGGCCTGCACCGTCTGGTACTCAGCATGGGGGGCGATGGGGTCTATTACAGTGAAAAAGACGGGGAGAGCGGCTGGTCGCTACCGATAAAAACCCATGTCGTTAACGTTACCGGAGCGGGAGATGCCATGATGGCGGGACTCGCTTCCTGCTGGGTTGAAGGCATGCCCTTCATTGATTCTATTCGATTTGCACAGGGTTGTTCCTCAATGGCGCTGGCCAGTGAATATACCAATAACCCTGAATTATCTGTTGCGAACGTTAAAACCCTTGTGGAGAACACAGAATGTCTGAATTAACGATTTCCTCTGAATTACTGCATATTTCGCCAGAAGTCCAGGACGCTATTAACAGTAAAAAACCGATTGTTGCGCTTGAATCGACAATTATTTCTCACGGTATGCCTTTTCCACAAAATGCGCAGACGGCAATTGAAGTCGAAGAAACTATTCGTAAGCACGGTGCTGTGCCGGCAACGATTGCCATTATTGGCGGAGTAATGAAAGTCGGCCTGAGTAAAGAAGAAATTGAATTATTAGGTCGCGAAGGACATAGCGTAACTAAAGTCAGTCGTCGTGATTTACCGTTTGTGGTAGCCGCCGGAAAAAATGGCGCGACCACGGTTGCTTCAACCATGATTATTGCCGCCCTTGCGGGTATTCACGTTTTTGCTACCGGGGGTATTGGCGGCGTTCATCGCGGTGCGGAACATACGTTTGATATTTCCGCCGATCTTCAGGAACTGGCTCATACCAATGTAACCGTGGTTTGTGCCGGTGCGAAATCTATTCTCGATTTAGGTTTAACCACGGAATATTTAGAAACGTTCGGTGTGCCGTTAATTGGATATCAGACCACTGCGTTACCGGCATTTTTCTGCCGTACCAGTCCGTTTGAGGTCAGTATCCGTCTCGACAGCGCGAAGGAAATTGCCCGGGCGATGGCAGTGAAATGGCAAACCGGCCTGAACGGAGGTCTGGTGGTCGCCAATCCAATCCCGGAAACCTACGCCATGGCGGAAGAGAAAATCAATGCGGCGATTGACCAGGCCGTCCGGGAAGCGGAAGAGCAGGGCGTTATCGGTAAAGAGAGCACGCCGTTCCTGCTGGCGCGCGTTGCTGAATTAACCGGAGGCGACAGCCTGAAGTCCAACATCCAACTGGTGTTTAACAACGCCGTACTGGCCTGCGAGATTGCGAAGGAATATCAACGCCTCGCCTGATCGAAACGAACGGGCAGCGTGCGGTCGCCCGAAACCACCAAAACCTGGCCTCGCGCCGGGTTTCCTGGCATGAAGGGAAATCATTATGGATATAATGAGAAGTGTTGTGGGTATGGCGGTACTGCTGGTGATCGCATACTTACTGTCAGTGAATAAAAAACACATCAGCTTACGTACCGTGGGCGCAGCGCTGGTGCTGCAAATTGCGATTGGCGGGATCATGCTCTATTTCCCTCCGGGCAAATGGCTGGTTGAACAGGCCGCGCTGGGCGTGCATAAGGTCATGTCTTACAGTGACGCGGGCAGTGCCTTTATTTTTGGCTCTCTGGTTGGGCCAAAAATGGATGTGCTGTTTGATGGCGCCGGTTTTATCTTCGCCTTCCGCGTGCTCCCGGCGATCATTTTTGTCACCGCGCTTATCAGCCTGTTGTACTACATTGGCGTGATGGGACTGCTGATTCGCATCCTGGGCGGGATTTTCCAGAAGGCCCTGAATATCAGTAAGATTGAATCGTTCGTTGCGGTCACGACGATTTTCCTCGGGCAAAACGAGATCCCGGCGATTGTGAAGCCGTTTATTGACCGCCTGAATCGCAATGAACTGTTTACCGCGATCTGTAGCGGGATGGCCTCGATTGCGGGCTCGATGATGATTGGCTACGCCGGTATGGGCGTGCCGATTGATTATCTGCTGGCGGCCTCGCTGATGGCGATTCCTGGCGGGATCCTGTTTGCGCGTATTCTGAGTCCAGCAACGGAAGAGTCAAAAGTCACTTTCGAAAACCTCTCTTTCACCGAAACGCCACCAAAAAGCATTATCGAAGCCGCGGCAAGCGGTGCGATGACCGGGCTGAAAATTGCCGCAGGCGTGGCAACGGTGGTCATGGCGTTTGTCGCAATTATCGCACTGCTTAACGGCATTATCGGCGGAATTGGCGGCTGGTTTGGCTATGGGCATGCGACGCTTGAAGGGATCTTCGGCTGGGTGTTAGCCCCGCTGGCGTGGATCATGGGCGTTGACTGGAGCGATGCCACTCTGGCAGGGAGCCTGATTGGGCAGAAGCTGGCAATCAACGAATTTGTCGCTTACCTCAACCTGTCGCCTTATTTGCAGGATGGCGGCACCCTGGATGTGAAAACCATCGCCATCATCTCTTTTGCGCTGTGTGGGTTTGCCAATTTTGGTTCCATTGGCGTAGTGGTCGGGGCGTTCTCGGCTATTTCGCCTCAGCGCGCGCCGGAAATCGCCCAGTTGGGTATGCGGGCGCTGGCGGCAGCCACGCTCTCTAACCTGATGAGTGCGACCATTGCCGGGTTCTTTATTGGGCTGGCGTAGCGTGGCTGATGACTTATCCGGTCAGGGGACCGACCCTGGGCCGGATAAGCCGTTTTCACTGGCTTGTTTTTAACAGATACAGCGCGTTATCAGCGGAAAGGGTGGGGTTGTTGATACTGACGCTGGCGCGTGACAGGGCCGCACAGGCCATTGCGAAATTCGCGCTTTCGCGAAAATCGCTCCCTTCCAGAAAGCAATAGATCAGTCCGGCCATAAAACCGTCATCGGCACCGAAGCTGTCGACCACCGTATGCGCGGGCGGCGTGAGCAAGAATTGCTCACCATCTTTCTCGCTACAAAAGACTGACTCATCTTCCAGACAGACAAAAATCTGTTGAATGCCCTGTTGATGAAGGGCATTCACCGCGCTGAGTCGATCGGCATCGCTGTTGATGGGGTGACCCCATAAGATCTCCAGCTCTTTTTGTGTCGGTTTCAGCGTATGGATGCGCGTAAACCAGGTTTTCACCTTCGTCGCTTTGAACTCGGAAACGGTATCAATAAATACCGGAATGTCATCAGCAACCGTAAAGACCCATTCGATGGCTTCCGGCGTCAGGTTGCAGTCCGCCAGCACCACTCCGGCGTGACGGATTAAATCCCGCGAGCTGTTCAGCAACTGCGGCGTCAGCTGTTGCAGGATATGGGTATCATTAATTGCCAGCACCGTCTCTTCTTGCTGATTGGCGATGGAGAGATAAGTTGAGGTGTTATGCCCGTGCAGGCGAATGCAACTGGAGATATTGACGCCTGCCTGGCGTGTTTGTTCCAGCAACGTCTCGCCGTAAAAATCACTGCCGACAGCGGAAATCAGATGCACATCGCGACCCAGCAGGGCGAGGTTATGGGCAATGTTGCGCCCGACGCCACCTGCAGAACAGTGGATACTGCCCGGGTTAGACGCGGCCTGCGGGTAGTGGATATCCGCCATCCCACGAATATCCATGTTAATCGCCCCTACCACCACGCAATAGGCCTGTTCGGTAAGAATGTAACCTTTTCCTTTGATTGCCCCTTTACGCATCAGGTCCATGATGTGCGCGGCGACGCGTGAACGGCTGATCTGCAAAATATCAGCGATTTCGTTTTGCTGAATCAGCGGGTTGCGGCGCAGAATTTTGAGTATCTGTTTTTCCCTGTCGTTCATGATTACGCAACCGCCTTTTCAGTTTGCTGCGCTTTCAGCCACGCGATCTCTTCTGCCCAGATGTCGGGATTGATGGTTTCCAGCACCAGCGGAATGCCGTCGAAACGGGCGTCCTGCATGATCCAGCGGAACGCGTCATGACCAATGTTGCCTTCGCCCAGACTGTGGTGACGGTCGACCCGGCTGCCAAAGGCACTCTTGGCATCGTTCAGGTGCATACCGCGCAGATACTGGAAACCGACGATGCGCTCGAATTCGGCAAAGGTTTTTTCGCATTCGGCGGCGGAACGCAAGTCGTAACCCGCGGCGAAAGCGTGGCAGGTGTCAATGCAAACGCCGACGCGTGATTTGTCTTCTACACCATCGATGATGGCGGCAAGGTGCTCGAATTTGAATCCGAGGTTGCTGCCCTGACCGGCAGTATTTTCAATCACCGCAGTCACCCCTTCGGTCTGGGCGAGTGTGATGTTGATTGACTCAGCAATCTTTGCCAGACACTCGTCTTCCGAAATTTGCATCAGGTGGCTGCCTGGATGGAAGTTAAGCAGAGATAAGCCGAGTTGTTCACAACGCTGCATTTCATCAAGAAAAGCCGCGCGGGATTTTTCCAGCGCCTCGCCGACCGGGTGGCCCAGGTTGATCAGATAGCTATCGTGCGGCAGGATTTGAGCGGATGTGAAGTGGTATTGCTCACAGGCGGCTTTAAAGTCATCGATGATTTGCGCGGTAAGAGGGGCGGCGCGCCATTGACGCTGATTTTTAGTAAAGAGTGCAAACGCGGTTGCCTCGATTTCAGCGGCGCGAATTGCGGCATTTGCCAGCCCGCCAGCTGCGCTGACGTGTGCTCCGATGTATTTCATTAAAGACTCCTGTTAACCCACCAGATGTGGCCTGGCGGATTTGTGTATCCGGAAATTGAATCTTGCCAATCATAGCGGGTTAACAGGGTCAGGATGTAGTGAATTATGCAATAACGTGCTGGACCAGTACGTTAATCACGCCACCGCCGACAATCAGCCAGATGAACAGCACCAGTGCCATCAACAGCGGTTTCGCTCCAGCTTTCTTCAGCGCGCTGACATGCGTCGTCAGCCCCAGTGCCGCCATTGCCATAGCCAGCAGGACCGTATCCAGTGTGACCAGCATGTTCACCACCGCCTGCGGTAGCAGATGGAACGAGTTGAAAATGGCGACCACAATGAACAGGATGGCAAACCACGGAATGGTGATTTTGCTTTTTTCCCCACCGTTGGCCGGTGACAGTTGCTTAACGCGAGCGGCCATAAAGATGAGGAACGGAGCCAGCATCATGACGCGAAGCATTTTGGCAATCACCGCTGCGTTTTCGGCGTCCGGGCTAATTGCGTGTCCTGCCGCCACAACCTGAGCAACTTCATGCATGGTGGAGCCAATGAAGATGCCGTAGGTTTCCGGACTAAACCAGTGCGCCAGCAGCGGATACATCGCCGGGTAGAGGAAAATCGCCATCGTCCCGAAGATCACGACCGTTGCGACGGCAACCGTGACTTTGCTGGCTTCGGCTTTCACAACCGGTTCCGTCGCCAGTACCGCCGCCGCGCCGCAAATGCTGCTACCCGCGCCGATCAGCCAACTGGTCTGGCGATCCAGCCCAAAGACTTTTTGCCCCAGAAAGCACGCCAGCATAAAGGTGCTGGACAGCGTCAGGATGTCGATCAGAATGCCGCTGACACCTACGTCAGCAATTTGCGCGAAGGTGAGGCGAAAGCCGTAGAGAATGATCCCCAGGCGCAATAAATGTTGTTTGGCAAACAGAACGCCGCCGTCACAGCTTTTCCAGATCTGGGGATAGACGGTGTTACCGATCACCATCCCCAATAAAATCGCTAAGGTGAGGGCGCTGAATCCGGCACCCGCCACGGCGGGAATGGACCCGCCCCATAAGGCGACTCCGGTAATCACTGCACTCAGGGCAAGCCCCGGAATAAAATGCCACATTGTTCGACGATGATTCGTTAAGGTGAGTTCTGTCATTGCCTTCTCCTCTTTTATGGGCAAAAGGTTACGGCGAACTGGCTTAAAAATAAAATTGATTATATATTTATAATTAATCTTTATAAGTGGTAAGCGACCATGCACATCACCCTGCGGCAACTCGAAGTCTTCACCGAAGTTTTGAAAAGCGGCTCAACAACGCAGGCATCGGTGATGCTGGCGCTATCGCAATCGGCAGTCAGCGCGGCGCTGACCGATCTGGAAGGTCAACTGGGCGTTCAGCTTTTCGACCGCGTAGGCAAACGGCTGGTGGTGAATGAGCACGGGCGCTTGCTTTACCCGCGGGCGCTGGCGTTGCTGGAGCAGGCGGTGGAGATCGAGCAGTTGTTCCGCGAAGACAACGGCGCGATACGCGTGTATGCCAGCAGCACCATCGGCAACTATATCCTTCCGGGGGTGATTGCCCGTTATCGGCGAGATTTCCCCGCGCTGCCGCTGGAACTTAGCGTCGGCAACAGTCAGGATGTGATTACAGCGGTGCTCGATTTTCGGGTCGACATTGGGCTTATCGAAGGGCCGTGTCACAATACGGAGATCATCTCGGAGCCGTGGCTGGAAGATGAACTGGTGGTCTTCGCCGCACCATCTTCACCCCTGGCGCAGGGACCGGTGACGCTTGAACAGCTCGCAGCCGCCCCCTGGATCCTGCGCGAACGCGGTTCCGGGACGCGCGAAATTGTCGATTATCTGCTGCTGTCGCACCTGCCCAAATTTGAAATGGCGATGGAGCTGGGAAACTCCGAAGCCATCAAGCATGCCGTTCGTCATGGGCTGGGCATTAGCTGTCTGTCACGACGCGTGATTGATGAACAACTCCAGGCGGGAACGCTGAGCGAAGTGGCAGTGCCGCTTCCGCGTCTGGTGCGTACGCTCTGGCGGATCCATCATCGCCAGAAACACCTCTCTAATGCGCTCCAGCGCTTCCTCAGTTATTGCGAATAATGCCTGCCGGGGACCGATCGCCTGACGGTGATACGTCCTGGGGGCAGTAAGTTCCCCATTCTCTGCTATTACTTATAATCCGCGGCCAGTCATGAAGGTCTCTTATAACAGCGCATTTGTGCCGGAAGACGAGCGTTTCGTCTGCTACAATCGCGCCTCATTTTTTGGATGGATAGCATTTTCACATGGTTTCCGAAACTAAAACCACAGAAGCGCCCGCGTTACGTCGCGAACTGAAGGCGCGTCACCTGACGATGATCGCGATTGGCGGTTCTATCGGTACAGGTCTTTTCGTGGCATCTGGTGCCACCATTTCCGCAGCGGGTCCAGGCGGTGCGCTGTTTTCCTATATTCTGATTGGCCTGATGGTGTACTTCCTGATGACCAGTCTGGGCGAACTGGCGGCGTATATGCCGGTGTCCGGTTCGTTTGCGACCTATGGTCAGAACTATGTTGAAGAGGGCTTCGGCTTCGCGCTGGGCTGGAACTACTGGTACAACTGGGCGGTGACCATCGCTGTTGACCTTGTGGCGGCACAACTGGTGATGAGCTGGTGGTTCCCTGATACCCCAGGCTGGATCTGGAGTGCGCTGTTCCTCGGCGTCATCTTCCTGCTGAACTACATCTCGGTCAGAGGTTTTGGTGAAGCGGAATACTGGTTCTCACTGATCAAAGTGGCCACTGTGATTATCTTCATCATTGTTGGCGTTATGATGATCGTCGGTATTTTCAAAGGCACTCAGCCGGTGGGCTGGAGCAACTGGACGACGGGCGATGCGCCGTTTGCCGGTGGCTTTGCGGCGATGATTGGCGTGGCGATGATTGTCGGTTTCTCCTTCCAGGGGACGGAACTGATTGGTATTGCCGCCGGTGAATCTGAAGATCCGGAGAAGAACATTCCGCGTGCGGTGCGTCAGGTGTTCTGGCGAATCCTGCTGTTCTATGTCTTCGCGATTCTGATTATCAGCCTGATCATTCCGTACACCGATCCGAGCCTGCTGCGTAACGATGTTAAAGACATCAGCGTCAGCCCGTTCACGCTGGTCTTCCAGCATGCCGGTCTGCTCTCTGCGGCGGCAGTGATGAATGCGGTGATCCTGACGGCGGTGCTGTCGGCGGGTAACTCCGGGATGTACGCCTCAACCCGTATGCTATACACCCTGGCCTGCGATGGTAAAGCGCCGCGTATTTTTGCGAAACTGTCTCGCGGCGGTGTTCCGCGTAATGCGCTGTATGCCACGACGGTGATTGCCGGTCTGTGCTTCCTGACCTCAATGTTCGGTAACCAGACGGTGTACCTGTGGCTGCTGAATACTTCCGGGATGACGGGCTTTATCGCCTGGCTGGGGATTGCCATCAGCCACTATCGTTTCCGTCGTGGGTATGTTCTGCAAGGGCATGACGTGAAGGATCTGCCGTATCGTTCCGGCTTCTTCCCGCTGGGGCCGATCTTCGCGTTTGTTCTGTGTCTTATCATCACGCTGGGCCAGAACTATGAAGCGTTCCTGAAAGACACCATTGACTGGGGCGGCGTGGCGGCAACCTATATTGGTATCCCGCTGTTCCTGATTATCTGGTTCGGCTATAAGCTGACCCGCGGGACTCACTTCGTACGTTACAATGAAATGCACTTCCCGGAACGCGTGAAGAAATAGTCGTCACCGCATGAATAAAGCGATAAAAAAGCCTCCGTTGCGGAGGCTTTTTTTTGGGAGGGACTCAGAAGTTGTACGTCAGACCTACCGTATAACGACGACCATCGAGAATGGTGTCATAGGTATCGTAATCAATCTGTTTATCCAGCGCGTTATACACCCCGGCTGTCACCAGCAGGTTTTTGTTCGCGTTGTAACGCAGACCGACATCAACCTGCGTATAGGACGGTGTGCCCTGCGACATTGAGGTGCGGCTCAGGTATTCAGACGTTTTACCGCGGAAGTTCAGACGGCTCCAGAAGCCGACGGTCTCCGTTGCCTGCCAGTCCAGCGTGGTGTTAAACATATGCTTTGGCATTTTGTTTAATGGCTTGCCTTCAAACTGGCCGCTCTTCTGTTCTGACTCGGTATAGGTGTAGTTAGCCGTCCAGTTGAGGTCGCGGGTCATCTTCCAACCGAATGTGGATTCCACGCCGCGCATGTTGGCTTTATCGACGTTCACGCGATCGCTGACGAAATCATAGCTTTCGCTGCCAATCGTACAGGCCGGATCGGCGCTGCTGTTGCAGCGACGAACTTCGGTGATCTTGTCTTTGAAATCAGTATTGAACAGGGTGATGCCGGCATTAAGGTTATCGCCGTTATCCCACAGCAGTCCCAGCTCTTCGCTCAGGCTCTTTTCCGGTTTCAGATCCGGGTTGCCGACAATAATGCCATTCAAACGACCGCCACCGGTGACCTGACCCCAGTTTGCGGAGGATTGACGCAGATCGGGTGCGCGGTAGCCTGCGGAGACGCCACCTTTTAAGGTCCATTGATCGCTCAGATGCCAGACGCCATAACCGCGCGGTGTCCAGTTGTCGCCGTAGTTTTCGTCCTTATCCATACGGATCCCACCGGTCAGGGTAAAACTATCGGTCATCGCCCATTCGTCTTCTGCAAACAGCGCCCAGCTCCAGCGGGTCAGTTTATTCAGACCGTCAGCCGCTTCCAGTTGGTTACCGTTATCGCGCAGTTTTTCATAACGGTACTGACCGCCCAGCGTCATCGTATGGGCGCCGAGGAAAATCTGGTTCTGGTTATTGAAGATCGTGTTGTATGACTTCATCTCACGACCCGGATTGTGGGTCTCTTCCTGCTGGATATAGCTGGTGCTGTTGAAATAATCGTAATAGCCGCTGTGCGTCAGTGAATACGTGGTGTGCTCATAGCGGTTTTCACTTTTCGTGTTTGGCTTACAGGTGCCTTTCCGGCAGGTTTCCTCGGCCATCGATTTGCCTGGTGTACTGTCGCGATCCTGCAATTCACGAGCGATATCAAAATCGATGTCGTTCTTATCGTCCGGTGTAAAGTTAAGGGTCAGACCGCCGTTACGCAGGCGCTGCTCATTGTAACCGTTGACGATCTGATCTTCCGCGCGGCGGGACAGCAGTCCGGTGACTTTCGCACCCAGCAAGCCGTCGATCAGCGGACCAGAAGCATAGGCATTGGTCTGGAACAGATCGCCGGAGTCGCTGTTTTCCTGGAAAGTAGCGTCACCGTGCAGAGAACCGGTCCAGCCTTTGGTGTTAGAGACTTTTTTGGTGATCACGTTAATCACGCCGCCCATCGCATCGGATCCGTACAGCGAGGACATCGGGCCACGGATGACTTCGATACGCTCGATGGACTCCAGCGGCGGCAGCCAGCCCTGCTCGATCCCAGAATTATCGCTGTTCGGACGCGTACCGCGAGTGCTGATGCGTTTACCGTTCACCAGGAACAGCGTGTATTGCGACGCCATCCCTCGGATGCTGATATCACTGCTGCTGCCCCCGCCAGTGACGACTACGCCAGGGACATCTTTCAGTGCATCGGTAACGTCACGGTAAGCTTTGTCTTCAATTTGCTGTTTTGAAATAACCGAAATTGACGCTGGGGCGTTCTGGATTTTCTGCTCAAATCCCGTCGCGGTAACCACAACGGTATCCTGATCGGCAGCATGAACGAGCGATGGGAGGCATGCCGCGCTGACGACGATGGCAATAGCCTTAACGTGAGGTATAGTCATTTTGTCATTCCATTAAACGAATAAAAACCGCGTGCCATGTAAAAGGCCATGACAACTGTATGTGTTTGTCTTTTAAGAACTCTTAGCGGTAAAGAAGCGGGGGAAATTGTACAAAAGAATGAATATTTGTAAACACAAATGATAATTGAAATCATTTGTGTTTGTTTGGTTTGTAAGGGAAAACCTTTTAAGTCAATAAGATAGCGGAACGTAAATGTGAGGAAAAAATGAAGAAATCATGGAGAAAGGGAGAAGAAAAAGGAGGGCGCATTGCCCTCCTGCGGTTATTTCATCAAATGTTCGGCATGGAAGCGCAGATGATCCTCAATGAATGAGGCAATAAAGTAATAGCTATGATCGTAACCAGGCTGAATACGCAGCGTCATCGGCCATGCGGTCTGGCGTGCGGCTTCAGCCAGAACCGCGGGTTGGAGCTGATCGGCCAGAAACTGATCGCTGTCGCCCTGGTCAATCAGCGTCGGGATGGCGTCTTCCGGCTGGCTGGCGTACATCAACTCACAGCTATCCCATTGCGTCCATGCGGCGCGATCCTCGCCGAGATAGGCGAGAAACGCTTTTTCTCCCCACGGGACGCGGCACGGGTTAACGATGGGGGCGAATGCAGAAACGCTGGTGTATTTGCCTGGATTTTTCAACGCCATGATCAGCGCACCGTGACCGCCCATGGAATGTCCACTGATCGCGCAGCGATCGCTGACGTTAAAATGCGCCTGAATCAGCGACGGGAGTTCGTCCCGCACGTAATCATACATGCGGAAATGAGCAGCCCAGGGTTGCTGCGTCGCATTGAGATAAAAACCGGCCCCCTGACCAAGATCATACCCCTCATCGTTGGCGACCTGTTCACCGCGCGGACTGGTATCCGGCATGACTAAAACGATGCCTAATTCAGCCGCGATACGCTGCGCACCGGCCTTAGTGGTAAAGTTTTCATCATTACAGGTTAACCCGGACAGCCAGTACAGAACCGGCGGAGGGGTAGTATCACGAGGGGGAGGGAGAAAAATGCTGAACGTCATTGCACAGTTCAGCGTGGTGGAGTCGTGACGCCAGCGTTGCTGCCAGCCTTCAAAACAGCGGTGCTCTTCGAGCATTTCCATGCGTGGCTCCTTGTTATGTTGAACCTGAATGTGTTCGCAAACTCCCCATAATACAGATAATTCATGGCACTGTGAGTAACTTTCACTTCCGCATCGCGCAGACTTGCTTCATCATTGAGCACACGTCGATGTAACCCTTCCCGTCCCCTTTTACGAAACGTGGTTTGAAAGGCAACGGCGATTTCAATAATTATCGTTGTGAATACTGGATTATGTGCGCGGCCTCACGCACAATAATCAGGCTGTCAACAGCCTACAAACTTTGCCCCACGCAGGGCAGAGGCGCCACACCTGCAGGAGAAGAATAAATGTCATCACTCAGTAAAGAAGCGGCCCTGGTTCATGAAGCGCTGGTAGCGCGAGGGCTGGAAACGCCGCTGCGCCCGCCCGTGCATGAGATGGATAACGAAACGCGCAAACGTCTTATCTCAGGCCATATGACCGAGATCATGCAGTTGCTGAACCTCGACCTGAGCGATGACAGCCTGATGGAAACCCCGCATCGCATCGCCAAAATGTATGTCGATGAGATTTTCTCAGGCCTGGATTACGCCAATTTCCCGAAAATCACCGTCATTGAAAACAAAATGAAAGTCGATGAGATGGTCACCGTACGCGACATCACTCTCACCAGCACGTGTGAACACCATTTTGTGACCATTGATGGTAAAGCCACCGTGGCCTATATCCCGAAAGAGTCGGTGATTGGTTTGTCGAAGATCAACCGCATCGTCCAGTTCTTTGCCCAACGTCCGCAGGTACAGGAGCGTCTGACGCAACAGATCCTGACCGCGCTGCAAACTCTGCTGGGAACCAATAACGTGGCCGTATCGATTGATGCGGTGCATTACTGCGTGAAAGCACGCGGTATTCGTGATGCCACCAGTGCAACCACCACCACCTCGCTTGGCGGTCTGTTTAAATCGAGCCAGAATACGCGTCAGGAATTTTTGCGCGCGGTCCGTCATCACAACTGATAAAGGCAGGAGCTATGGAGCGTAATGTCACGCTGGATTTTGTCCGTGGCGTCGCCATCCTTGGCATCCTGCTGTTAAATATCAGCGCCTTTGGTTTGCCAAAGGCGGCTTACCTCAATCCCGCCTGGTACGGAAATATCACGGCTTCAGATGCCTGGACATGGGCCATTCTGGATCTGTTCGCGCAGGTAAAATTTCTCACTTTGTTTGCACTGCTGTTTGGCGCGGGCCTGCAAATGCTGCTGCCGCGCGGTAAGCGCTGGATCCAGTCCCGTCTGACTCTACTGGTGCTCCTTGGTTTTATTCATGCCTTGCTGTTTTGGGACGGCGATATTCTGCTGGCCTATGGGCTGGTGGGGCTGATCTGCTGGCGACTGATGCGCGATGCACCATCGGTGAAAAGCCTGTTTAACACCGGCGTGATGCTCTATCTGGTCGGCATTGCCGTTCTGCTGCTGCTTGGCGCGATCTCCGGCAGTGAAACAAACCGCGCCTGGACGCCGGATGCGTCTGCGTTGCTGTATGAACAATACTGGAAGGTGAATGGCGGCGTGGAAGCCATCAGTAATCGGGTCGATGCCTTATCGAATAGCCTGCTGGCGTTGGGCGCGCAGTACGGCTGGCAACTGGCGGGTATGATGTTGCTCGGGGCGGCACTGATGCGCAGTGGCTGGCTGAAAGGGCAGTTTCGTCTTTCGCATTACCGACGCAGCGGTTTTTTACTGATCGTCGTGGGTCTACTTATTAACCTGCCTGCCGTGGTCGTACAGTGGCAACTGGAGTGGAGCTATCGCTGGTGCGCGTTCTTGTTACAGGCTCCGCGTGAGCTTAGCGCACCATTTCAGACGCTCGGCTATACCGCGCTGATGTTTGGTTACTGGCCGCAGTTAAGCCGCAGCAAAATCGCTCATGCGATTGCCTGTGTCGGGCGAATGGCGCTGACAAATTATCTGCTGCAAACTGTGATTTGCACCACGCTGTTTTATCAATTCGGCTTATTTATGAAATTTGACCGACTGGAACTGCTGCTGTTTGTCATCCCGGTGTGGCTGGCAAACCTGCTTTTCTCCGTGATCTGGTTACGATTCCTGCCTCAGGGCCCGATGGAGTGGCTCTGGCGGCAATTAACCCTGCGAGCGTCAGGGACGTCATTGTCCCATACATCCAGATAACGATCTGGATCACAATCATTAACAAAATGGATGTAAGCGCTTTCATCGCTGTGACCGCACTCACGTAGTCCTTTTCCCTCCGCTGACAAAATAGCCGCCAGTTATGCAGCGAGTGGCTGCAATTCCAGACAGGGTAGTGAATATGATCACCATTCGTGATGTGGCGCGTCAGGCAGGCGTATCGGTAGCGACGGTTTCCCGCGTGTTAAATAACAGCGCGCTGGTCAGTCCTGATACGCGCGAGGCGGTAATGAAGGCGGTGACGCTGCTGGGCTATCGGCCAAACGCCAATGCCCAGGCGCTGGCCACGCAGGTCAGTGAAACCATCGGCGTGGTGGTGATGGACGTGTCCGATGCGTTTTTTGGCGCGCTGGTGAAAGCGGTGGATTTGGTCGCTCAACAGCATCAAAAATATGTGCTGATCGGCAACAGCTATCATGAAGCCGAAAAAGAGCGTCATGCCATTGAGGTGTTGATCCGCCAGCGCTGTAACGCGCTGATCGTTCACTCAAAAGCGTTAAGCGATCGGGAACTGGGCGAGTTTATGGATCAGATCCCCGGTATGGTGCTGATCAACCGCATTGTCCCTGGCTACGCCCACCGCTGCGTGTGCCTGGACAATATCAGCGGCGCGAAAATGGCGACCCGTATGTTATTGAATAATGGTCATCAGCGGATTGGCTATCTGGCTTCCAGCCACCGCATTGAAGATGACGTCATGCGCCGGGAAGGGTGGAGCAGTGCGCTTAAGGAGCAGGGCATTGTGGCGCCTGAAAGCTGGATTGGCATCGGATCGCCGGATATGCAGGGCGGTGAGGCGGCAATGGTTGAGCTGCTGGGGCGCAACCTGCAGCTAAGCGCCGTGTTTGCCTATAACGACAATATGGCCGCGGGCGCGCTGACGGCGCTAAAGGACAACGGCATTTCCATTCCCTTACACCTTTCAATCATTGGTTTCGACGATATTCCCATCGCCCGTTACACCGATCCCCAGTTGACAACGGTGCGCTATCCCATTGCTTCTATGGCAAAACTGGCGACAGAACTCGCATTACAGGGCGCTGCGGGAACGCTGGATTTATCCGCGACCCACTGCTTTATGCCGACCCTCGTGCGGCGTCATTCGGTTGCTGTACGACAGAATGCGGCGGCGATCACTAACTTATGATTTCGCCAGATGTAACCGCTTTCAATATGTGAGTAAATTCACAGTATCTTAACATTGTGATAGCTATGATGGCACCGCTTGTCGCACTGTAACTACGATGTAACTGTGAGTAATCACTTTTACCGAGGTAAAAGCGCTTTAAGCGAAATTAAAGCCTATTTCTGGAGCGTTACCGGGCAAGGAAGAGAGATTTTTTTAAAATGAGCTTCGGCGTTTACATAACACTTCATTAACGTTTTGTCCCGCCGGGCATTTATCTTACGTACTACCCTGCATAATAAAACCGGAGTTACCATGAATAAGAAGGTGTTGACCCTTTCTGCCGTTATGGCAAGCATGTTATTCGGCGCGGCTGCGCACGCTGCGGATACTCGCATCGGTGTGACAATCTACAAATATGACGATAACTTTATGTCCGTGGTGCGTAAGGCTATCGAAGCAGATGCGAAAACGGCGCCAGATGTGCAACTGCTGATGAACGACTCGCAGAACGACCAGTCCAAACAAAACGATCAGATCGACGTGCTGCTGGCAAAAGGCGTTAAAGCGCTGGCCATCAACCTGGTTGACCCGGCGGCTGCGGGCACCGTTATCGAAAAAGCGCGCGGTCAGAATGTGCCTGTGGTCTTCTTCAACAAAGAACCTTCCCGTAAAGCGCTGGACAGCTATGACAAGGCTTACTACGTCGGTACTGACTCCAAAGAATCCGGTATTATCCAGGGCGATCTGATTGCCAAACACTGGGCGGCAAACCAGGGCTGGGATCTGAACAAAGACGGTCAGATTCAGTTCGTGCTGCTGAAAGGCGAGCCGGGTCATCCGGATGCTGAAGCGCGTACCACTTACGTTATCAAAGAGCTGAACGACAAAGGCATCAAAACCGAACAGCTGCAGTTAGATACCGCCATGTGGGACACCGCAATGGCGAAGGACAAAATGGATGCGTGGCTTTCCGGTCCGAACGCCAACAAAATTGAAGTGGTTATTGCCAACAACGATGCGATGGCAATGGGCGCCGTTGAAGCGCTGAAAGCACACAACAAAACCAGCGTACCGGTATTTGGCGTCGATGCGCTGCCAGAAGCGCTGGCACTGGTGAAATCCGGCGCACTGGCCGGTACTGTGCTGAACGATGCGAACAACCAGGCAAAAGCGACCTTTGACCTGGCGAAAAACCTTGCCGATGGCAAGGGGGCGGCTGACGGCACTGAGTGGAAAATCGAAAATAAAATCGTCCGCGTTCCTTACGTAGGCGTTGATAAAGATAACCTGGCCGAGTTCACTAAGAAGTAAGTTTGTGGGGCGCGATGTTATCGCGCCCTTTCATCACGCACTCTGCGAGGCCAACAAGGTATAATTATGGTCAGCACAACTACTCAGCCGTCAGGCGAATTCTTGTTGGAAATGAGCGGCATCAACAAGTCTTTTCCCGGCGTTAAGGCACTTGATAATGTTAATTTAAAAGTCCGCCCACATTCGATTCATGCATTAATGGGAGAGAATGGCGCAGGAAAGTCGACACTATTAAAATGTCTTTTTGGGATCTATCAAAAAGATTCTGGCAGCATATTATTTCAGGGTAAAGAAATCGATTTTCATTCAGCCAAAGAAGCGCTGGAGAATGGTATTTCAATGGTACACCAGGAATTAAACCTGGTATTACAACGTTCTGTTATGGACAACATGTGGCTGGGGCGTTATCCCACCAAAGGCATGTTTGTCGATCAGGATAAAATGTACCGCGATACCAAAGCGATTTTTGACGAGCTGGATATTGATATCGATCCGCGTGCGCGCGTCGGAACATTGTCCGTCTCGCAAATGCAGATGATTGAAATTGCCAAAGCGTTTTCGTATAACGCCAAAATTGTGATTATGGATGAACCGACCTCTTCATTAACCGAAAAAGAGGTCAACCATCTGTTCACCATTATTCGCAAGCTGAAAGAACGCGGTTGCGGTATTGTCTACATCTCCCACAAAATGGAAGAAATTTTCCAGTTGTGTGATGAAATTACCGTGTTGCGCGACGGACAGTGGATTGCGACGCAACCGCTGGAAGGGCTGGATATGGACAAGATCATCGCCATGATGGTCGGCCGTTCCTTGAACCAGCGATTCCCGGATAAATCCAACAATCCGGGGGAAGTGATTCTTGAAGTGCGCAACCTGACCTCGCTGCGTCAGCCGTCTATTCGGGATGTTTCCTTTGATTTGCATAAAGGCGAGATCCTCGGTATCGCAGGACTGGTCGGCGCTAAGCGTACTGACATCGTTGAAACGCTGTTTGGTATCCGTGAGAAATCATCGGGCACCATTACGCTGCACGGCAAAAAGATTAATAACCACAGTGCGAATGAAGCCATTAACCACGGTTTCGCGCTGGTCACCGAAGAGCGTCGTTCTACCGGGATTTATGCTTATCTGGACATTGGTTTTAACTCCTTAATTTCCAATATTCAGAATTACAAAAATAAAGTGGGTCTGTTAGATAACTCACGAATGAAAAGTGATACCCAATGGGTTATTGACTCTATGCGGGTAAAAACGCCAGGTCACAAGACGCAAATTGGTTCGCTTTCGGGCGGTAACCAGCAGAAAGTGGTTATTGGTCGCTGGCTGCTGACGCAACCGGAAATTTTAATGCTCGACGAACCCACCCGTGGGATCGACGTCGGTGCGAAGTTTGAAATTTATCAGTTAATTGCGGAACTGGCGAAAAAAGGTAAGGGGATCATTATTATCTCCTCCGAAATGCCGGAATTGTTAGGGATAACGGATCGTATTCTGGTCATGAGCAACGGCCTCGTTTCTGGAATTGTTGATACAAAAACGACAACGCAAAACGAAATTCTGCGTCTTGCGTCTTTGCACCTTTAAGATCAGGGGCTCCTCATGAGTGCGTTAAATAAGAAAAGTTTTCTTACTTATCTGAAAGAGGGCGGTATTTACGTCGTTCTTTTAGTCTTGCTGGCCATTATTATTTTCCAGGATCCCACGTTCTTAAGTCTGCTTAACTTAAGTAATATTCTGACCCAGTCTTCCGTGCGTATTATCATTGCACTGGGCGTCGCCGGTCTGATAGTCACCCAGGGGACAGACCTGTCAGCGGGTCGTCAGGTGGGTCTGGCGGCGGTGGTGGCGGCAACGTTGCTACAGTCGATGGAGAACGCCAATAAAGTGTTCCCCGAAATGGCGACCATGCCGATTGCGCTGGTTATCCTGATCGTCTGTGCTATTGGCGCGGTCATCGGTCTGGTGAACGGGATTATCATTGCTTACCTGAACGTAACACCGTTTATTACGACGCTCGGCACGATGATTATCGTCTACGGGATCAACTCCCTGTATTACGACTTCGTGGGGGCTTCACCGATTTCGGGCTTTGATAGCGGCTTCTCGACCTTTGCGCAGGGCTTTATCGCACTGGGCAGCTTCCGGCTGTCGTATATCACGTTCTATGCGCTAATCGCCGTGGCGTTTGTCTGGGTGCTGTGGAATAAAACCCGCTTCGGTAAAAACATTTTCGCCATCGGCGGTAACCCGGAAGCGGCTAAGGTATCAGGCGTGAACGTGGCGCTGAACCTGCTGATGATCTATGCGCTGTCCGGTGTGTTCTATGCCTTCGGCGGTCTGCTGGAAGCGGGGCGTATCGGCTCGGCAACCAACAACCTGGGCTTTATGTACGAACTGGATGCGATCGCGGCGTGCGTGGTCGGCGGCGTGTCGTTTAGCGGTGGGGTGGGAACGGTGTTCGGCGTGGTGACCGGTGTGATCATCTTTACCGTCATCAACTACGGTCTGACCTACATCGGCGTTAACCCGTACTGGCAGTACATCATCAAGGGCGGCATCATTATCTTTGCGGTCGCACTGGATTCACTGAAATACGCGCGTAAGAAGTAATCCCTTCAGGGCAGAATCAAACCGGTGCAGACGTGCTCTGCGCCGGTTTTTTTATTTGATAAAAACTAACCAGATGCCGACAAGCAGCGCGCCGACCGAAAGGCCAAAGTAGACGCCAATATAGCTCCAGTAAGCGCCAGGTTCCTCTGCGCGCTGAATTAAGCGCGGCGTTTGCGAACCTTTGACCGTTTTCTCAACGACGCCAGAGCGTAACCCTTTAATACCTTCCCGCAGGGTCCAGGCGACGATCATCAGTACGCCAATCACGATAAAAAGCGTTTTGTCTTCCATGCTTATTTTCCTTGTCTCTTTTGCAGTTCAAGCAATTGTTCCGGTGTTACGGCCGGATAGCCCTGGGCATCGTCGGGAACCTGATGCAGGGAGGGAATTGGCACTAACGGGCCGAGGAAACGGGGTTCACGTTTAAACAGATACAGATCGGCCAGCGCGCCAAAACGTGCGCCAAACTCGCGTACCCGAACCGTCAGCATATCTTTTGGCGACGGCACGGCGTAGCACTGTGCCTGAATCCCCATATGCAACGCGATAAACAGCGCGCGTTCGCAGTGGAAACGCTGGGTAATGATGATGAAGTCATTGGTGTCAAAGACTTTACGGGTGCGGACAATCGAATCGAGCGTGCGGAATCCGGCGTAATCTAACACAATATCGGCAGGATCGACGCCAGCGGCAATCAGGTCTTTGCGCATCGTCATCGGTTCGTTATAGCTTTGCAGGGCGTTGTCGCCGCTGAGCAGCAGATAGTTAACTTTGCCGCTGTTATAGGCGTTCAGCGCACCCTGAATACGGTAGCGATAATACTGGTTGATCACCCCGGTACGATAATATTTGGCCGTGCCGAGCACCACGCCAACCTGGCGGTAGGGCAGGTCCTGAAGCTCGTCGTAAATATAGGGGGCAGTTTTCCAGCTCATCCAGCGATCAAGGCCCAGCACGATCAACAGCAGCAAGCCGATCAGGACCAACAGGCTGTAGAGGGCGCGCTTTAGCATGAAGAAAACTCTGTCACTGGATGAAATTTCAATCAGGCTACTGTACCCGCTGGCGAAGCGCAAGAAACAGCAGTCTGATTGGGGGGATTTTCAGCAATACGTGAAACAAGCGTAGGCCTGATAAACGTTGCGCCATCAGGTGGTTAGACCGGATAGCGATAAAAACGCCTTATCTGGCCTGTGCGCGGACGCCATCAGACAATTAGCCCAAAAGTACGCGATCGATGTTGCTGCAGCCCAGCGCTTTCAGCGTGGCGGCGGTGGCATCCCACTGGATCAGCGGCGCGTCGGCTTTTTCCGCCAGCACCGCACGCTGAATATCGGCATAACCATAGCCGTTCAGATTCAACATAATCAGCGCGCCCTGTAGCGGTGGGATGGTCGGATTAAATGCGGCGTTTTCGCCATAGCTTCCGCTAAAGATACGTCCATCTTTGCACTCCAGCGCTACACCGCTCGGTGACTGGCTGTACGGCATATGACTGCGGCTCGCGGCGGCAATGGCCGCTTGCGTCAGCGCATCTCCCTGAGGGGCGAAACCGTGATCCTGTTCGTCCATCAGTAGCGTTTTGATGTCGAGATCTTTCGGCCCAAACGCATCCGGCAAATAGTCGCGCAGCGTATGCGGTTCCCGACCTGGCAGATGAATGCGCAGATCCAGCCCGCTGTTGAGTTCGTTCATAAACTGGCGGCAGTGGCCGCACGGGGTGTAGTTAACGGTGATTGCGGCGAGACCTTTCTCGCCGCGCAACCAGGCGTGGCTGATGGCGCTTTGTTCAGCGTGAACCGTTTGTTGCATCGTCGCGCCGAGGAATTCCATATTGGCGCCGAAATACCACGTTCCGCTCACGCCGCGCGCAATTGCGCCAACGTTAAAGTTCGACAACGGCGTACAGGCGCAGGCCGCCGCCAGCGGCAGCAGCGCGAATGCCAGTGCGTCTTCGTCCAGTCCCGTTGCGCTTTTAAGCATTGATACCTGCTCAGCCGTCAGCGACGCGGGGAAATGCGTATCTGCGAGAATGGGCGCCAGCGCGGATTGCAGGTTGTCCGCAAGTTGGCTAAACGCAGTGTGAAAACGTGGGTGCATGGCGTTGCCTCATAACAATGTATTGGGATCGTAGTGTACGGGCCTGTTATGGCTATATGTGTGATCAAATTCTCATTGTGTATGCAACTTATGAAACATAAATTAAAAATGCGCGACGTATCGCAAATTTTAGCCCACAACCGCGAGAATAACCGGAAACAGGAACGGGGCGATCAGCGAGGTAATAATCCCGCAAATCACCAGCGCCAGCGAACTGAATGCGCCTTCCTGATAATCCAGCTCCGCACAGCGGGCGGTGCCGAGGGCGTGGGACGCGGTGCCCATCGCCAGTCCGCGTGCGGCTTTGGTTTTAATGCGCATGGCGTTTAACAGGGTATGACCAAAGACAGCGCCGAGTATACCGACGAAAATCACGCACACGGCGCTGACCGCCGGAATGCCGCCGATGCTGCCGCCCACGGCCATCGCAATCGGCGTAGTGACGGATTTCGGTAAGACGGAGGCGGCGATTTCAGGCGTGGCGCCCATCAACAGCGCCACTGTGGTGCCGGTCACCATCGCCACAACGCTGCCAACAAAACAGATAGTAATGATTGACTTCCAGCGGGCGCGAATCTGATGCAGCTGTTCATACAGTGGATAGGCCAGCGCCACGACCGCCGGTTGCAGCAGGTCATTCAGCACTTCGCTACCTTTAAAATAGCTGTCGTAGGAGATGCCGGTCAGCAGGAGGAACGGGATAATCACCACCATCGCCACCAGCAGCGGATTCAGTAAGGGAAATTTAAACCGTGTCGCCAGTTTGCGCGCACCGAAAAAAACCGCCAGCGTCAGCGGTAAAGACCACCAGATTGACGACATCATTCTTTAGATCCTTCCTGACCCACCACTTTCCGTTCACCGTGAACCAGATGTGAACTCCAGCTCACGACCAGAAACACCACCAGCGTACTGATCGCACACGACACCACCACCGGGCCAAACTGCGCGCGCAGCAGATCGAAGTACTGCATCACGCCGACGCCAATCGGCACAAATAACAGCGCCATATAGCGAATCAGCACATAGCAGCCAGGATTCACCCATTTCGCCGGGATAATTTGCAGCGCCAGCAGCACAAACAAGATCAGCATCCCGATGATGCTGCCAGAAATGGCGACAGGCAGCAGGGACGCAATAAAAATGCCTGCATACAGACAGGCATAAATCAGCACGAAAGCGCGTAAGTATTGCCAGATGATATTCAATGTCTTGCTCATGTTGAAATTCCTCGAAGCGACGGATTCATCATACAATTAAACTTTAAAACGTGCTATCGATCACATCATGAATTCTTAGCATACTGAACATAGACAGCGGGAACATTGGGCAATATCCCCAATACGTGATGCTAAACTTGTGCCAGCAGTTGCAGAAAACGACTCAGCGCGCTGGACGGCGTCTCATTATTGCGCCAGAACACGCCCACGCTGCCTTTTTGTTCAATCTTCGGCAGGTTGAGGATCACCAGCTGTCCCTGGCTGGCATAGCGCTGCGCCAGCCGTAAAGAAAGGATAGAGATCATATCGCTGCTTTGCAGCAGGTTAGTACTGACGTTCATCGATGCCGACTCGATGGTGTTCTCCGGCAACATCACTCCGTTATCGACCAGCGCGTTATCAATGCTCAGGCGGATAGGCGTTCCCGTCGGCCAGACGATCCAGCGCCAGTGCGCTAGATCGGCCCAGCTCAGGGTGTCAAACTTCGCTAATGGATGGTGGGGACGGGCGACAAAGCAAACGGGTTCGGTATACAGCACCTGATAATTGAGCGGAAGCTGCAGCGCTCGCCCACCGACGCGGCCGACCACGACATCCACGGAACCGGCAAGCAGGTCGTGCAGCAGCGGCGTCATGACCTTTTCTTCAATGTTAAGGTGCAGCGTCGGCATCTCCACGAGCAGATTAAGGATCGCCTGCGACACACAGTCGGTCGCCACTGGCGAGCAGCCAATCTTCAGGCTCCCTACCAGCCCGCCTTCTTTAAAGCGTGCCATTTCATACTGTGAACGCTCCATGTCATTGATTAAGCGCTGGGCGTGTTGCAGCAGCAACTTGCCGCCTTCCGATGGGCGCAGGCCTTTACTGTGACGTTCAAAGAGCGTGATCCCCATCTCATCTTCGAGCTGTGACAGCCATTTCGACAGCGCGGGCTGGGTGATATTCATCATTCGTGCAACGTGCGTGAGATTCCCTTGTTCGCCCAGCGCCACCAGCATTTGCAGATGGTGCAGCTTCAGTTTTTGCGCCCAGTTTGCCATCAGCGATAACCTCCAGGTTATGTCTCTGCATGAAATGCCATTGTACATTTTATCGCCCAGTCTACAAACTCGTAACATACCAAAAACAAAACAACATCTGTCCCTACCTGCACCGAGGCATTCACTATGACTCAACGACGTGAACTACAAGCCCTGATCGATGCTGCTCCTGTCAGCAAGACACAGTGGCGGGTGATCATCTGCTGCTTTCTGGTGGTCATGCTTGATGGTTTTGATACCGCAGCCATTGGCTTTATTGCACCCGATATTCGTACCCACTGGCAGTTAACTGCCGGAGACCTCGCTCCGCTGTTTGGCGCAGGTCTGTTAGGACTTACCGCCGGCGCCTTACTTTGCGGACCGCTGTCTGACCGTTTCGGTCGCAAACGGGTGATTGAGCTCTGCGTGGCATTGTTTGGTGCGCTGAGCCTGATCTCCGCCTTTTCGCCGGATTTGCAAACGCTGGTTATCCTGCGCTTTCTGACCGGTCTGGGCCTCGGCGGTGCCA
This sequence comes from Citrobacter sp. Ca225, assembly GCF_030337175.1. Lineage (NCBI taxonomy): Bacteria > Pseudomonadati > Pseudomonadota > Gammaproteobacteria > Enterobacterales > Enterobacteriaceae > Citrobacter > Citrobacter sp. Ca225. Next base: position 96,814 of record NZ_JAOWCD010000097.1, read on the forward strand.
TGCCCAACACCATCACCATGACCTCTGAATACTTGCCCGCCCGCCGCCGCGGTGCGCTGGTCACCCTGATGTTCTGTGGCTTTACGCTCGGTTCAGCGATGGGCGGAATTGTCAGCGCGCAGCTGGTGCCGGTTATTGGCTGGCACGGGATCCTGGTCCTCGGCGGCGTGTTACCGCTGATGCTGTTCTTCGTCCTGCTCGCGGTCCTGCCGGAATCTCCACGCTGGCAGGTCCGTCGCCAGTTGCCGCAGGCAACCATCGCCAGAACGGTCAGCGCGATCACCGGCGAACGTTACGACAATACCCAGTTTTACCTCCAGGAGGCGGCGGCGATAGCCAAAGGCAGCATTCGTCAGCTGTTTGTTGGCCGTCAGTTGCCCATTACCCTGATGTTATGGGTGGTGTTCTTCATGAGCCTGTTAATCATCTATCTGCTGTCGAGCTGGATGCCGACGCTGTTGAACCATCGTGGGATTGACCTGCAGCAGGCTTCCTGGGTGACGGCGGCGTTCCAGATTGGCGGTACGCTCGGCGCGCTGGCATTGGGCGTGCTGATGGATAAACACAATCCCTTCCGGGTGCTGGCTACGAGCTACGCGCTGGGAGCGGTATGCATTGTCATGATTGGCCTGAGCGAAAACGGTTTATGGCTGATGGCGCTGGCGATTTTCGGTACCGGGGTAGGTATCAGCGGATCGCAGGTGGGCCTCAATGCCTTAACCGCCACGCTCTATCCCACCCAGAGTCGGGCGACGGGCGTGAGCTGGTCCAACGCGGTGGGGCGCTGCGGAGCGATTGTCGGTTCGCTTTCCGGCGGCGTGATGATGGCGATGAATTTCTCTTTCGACACCTTGTTTTTCATTATCGCTGTTCCGGCGGCCATTAGCGCGGTGATGTTAGCCGTACTTACGGTAGTTGTCCGCCAGTCAGCCTCTGTCCCTGATGCTATGCCGCACGCAAGCGTCGTGAACGAATAAGGAGAATCCCTATGTCAGACCATAATCAGGATGTTAAAAATAGCCGTCAGCAGTTTTACCAGCATATTTCGGGGCAGAACCTGACCCCGCTGTGGGAATCGCTGCATCATCTGGTACCACAAACGCCGAATCCGACCTGTGCGCCAGCATACTGGAACTACCAGGAAATTCGTCCGCTGCTGCTGGAAAGCGGCAACCTGATTGGCGCAAAAGAGGCGATTCGTCGCGTGCTGGTACTGGAAAACCCGATGCTGCGCGGTCAGTCCTCTATTACGTCAACGCTCTATGCGGGACTGCAGCTCATCATGCCGGGCGAAGTCGCTCCCAGCCATCGTCATAACCAGTCGGCGTTACGCTTTATTGTGGAAGGGAAAGGGGCATTTACCGCCGTGGACGGTGAACGCACCCAGATGCACACCGGCGATTTTATTCTGACCCCGCAGTGGCAATGGCACGACCACGGCAACCCTGGCGATGAGCCGGTTGTCTGGCTGGACGGTCTGGATCTGCCGCTGGTTAACATTCTGGGCTGTGGTTTTGCCGAGGATTACCCGGAAGATCAGCAGCCGGTTTCACGCAAAGAGGGCGACTATCTGCCGCGCTATGCCGCCAATATGCTGCCGCTGCGCCATCAGAAAGGCAATTCATCGCCAATTTTCAACTATCGCTATGACCGCAGCCGCGACGCGCTGCAAGACCTGACCCGTCTGGGCGATGCCGACGAGTGGGATGGCTACAAAATGCGCTATGTCAACCCGGTAACCGGCGGCTACCCGATGCCATCGATGGGGACGTTCCTGCAATTGTTGCCAAAAGGCTTTACCTCGCGGGTGGCGCGTACCACTGACAGCACCATTTATCACGTGGTTGAAGGGGCGGGTGATGTCACCGTCGGCAACGAGACGTTCCATTTCTCAGCCAAAGATATTTTTGTGGTTCCGACGTGGCACGGCGTGTCATTCAAAACCACCGATGAGACCGTTTTATTCAGTTTTTCGGACCGACCGGTACAGGAAGCCCTCGGGTTGTTCCGCGAAGCCCGCTATTAATTTGGGAGAGAACCATGACTCAGTATGTATTTACACCACAGGCCCCCGTTACTGTCCCGGTTGTCGGCAGCGATGCGCAGTTCCCCGTCCGTCGCGTGTACTGTGTGGGGCGTAACTACGCCGCCCATGCCCGCGAAATGGGGTTTGATCCGGACCGAGAGCCGCCGTTCTTTTTCTGTAAGCCTGCCGATGCGATTGTGCCGGTTGCCGCAGGCGAAACGTTAGCGCTGCCATACCCGGCGCAAACGGATAACTATCACTATGAAATTGAGCTGGTGGTCGCCATCGGCAAAAAGGGCAGCGATATCCCGTTAGAAAACGCTCATGAGTATATCTGGGGCTATGCCACCGGACTGGACATGACCCGCCGCGATCGCCAGATGGAGATGCGTCAGATGGGACGTCCGTGGGAAATCGGCAAAGCGTTCGATCTCTCTGCGCCCATCGCGCCGCTGCATAAAGCGGATGAAATTGCGGATATCACCTCTGCGCCCATCTGGTTACAGGTGAATGGCGACGATCATCAGCGCAGCGATATTCGCCATCTAATCTGGTCGGTAAATGAAACGATCAGCTATCTGTCCGGCTTCTTCGAACTGCAACCGGGCGACCTGATCTTCACCGGCACGCCGGAAGGCGTGGGTGCCGTAGTGAAAGGGGATGTGATCACCGGAGGCGTGGACGGACTGACGCCTATCGCTGTGAAGATTGTCTGAGGTGATGTATGAAGCTGTACAGTTTTTTTAACAGTTCGGCGTCGTACCGCGTGCGTATCGCGCTGGCATTAAAGGGCATCGACTACCACACGGTGGGCGTCAATATCCGTATTGGGCAGCAAAATGAACTGGCCTACCGGCGGATGAATCCGGTGGGGCTGGTACCAACGCTGGTAACCGATGATGGCGAAGCGCTGGGCCAGTCGCTGGCGATTATCGACTGGCTGGACCGGCATTTTCCGCAATCACGCTTGCTGCCCGTCAGCGATCCGGCGCGCACGCAGGTGCTGGAGATTGTCTATGCCATCGCTTGCGATATTCATCCGGTTAATAACCTGCGGGTGCTGCGCTATCTGAGCGAGGAACTGAAGGTCAGTGAAGAAGAGAAAAAACGCTGGTACGCGCACTGGATCCAGCAGGGGTTAAGCGCCGTTGAGCAGCTACTGCGTCAGAGTCAGTCGCAGAACTTCTGCGTGGGTAATGCACCGACGCTTGCCGACTGCTGTCTGGTCCCGCAATGGGCGAATGCGTTAAGAATGGGGTGCGATCTGAGCGGCTATCCGCGCTGCAAAGCCGTGTATGACGCCTGCACACAGCTCCCGGCGTTCATCGCCGCCGCCCCGGAAAATCAACAAGATAAAATCTCAGCCTGAGAAGGAGAATGACAATGGCTAAAGTGACGAGCGCAATTATCGTCGGCGGCGGAATTGGCGGGGCAGCCACCGCGCTTTCGCTAGCGCGTCAGGGTATCAAAGTGATGCTGCTGGAAAAAGCCCATGAAATTGGTGAGATCGGCGCGGGCATTCAGCTCGGTCCCAACGCCTTCTCTGCGCTGGACAGCCTCGGCGTCGGCGACGTCGCGCGTCAGCGTGCGGTGTTTACCGACCACATCACCATGATGGATGCCGTGAACGCGGAAGAAGTGGTGCACATCGAGACCGGGCAGGCCTTTCGCGACCACTTCGGCGGTCCGTATGCGGTTATCCATCGGGTCGATATTCACGCTTCCGTCTGGGAATCCGTACTGACTCATCCAAACGTTGAGTACCGGACCTCGACCAATGTGGTCGACATTCGCCAGACGGCGGACGACGTAACGGTGTTCGACGAGCAGGGGAATAGCTGGACCGCTGATATTCTGGTCGGTTGTGATGGCGTGAAGTCGGTGGTGCGTCAGAGTTTGCTGGGCGATTCGCCGCGCGTGACCGGACACGTCGTTTACCGTGCGGTGATTGACTGTGCGGACATGCCGGAAGACCTGCGCATTAACGCGCCAGTGCTCTGGGCCGGGCCGCATTGCCACCTCGTGCACTACCCGCTGCGCGGTGGCAAGCAGTACAACCTGGTCGTCACCTTCCACAGCCGCCAGCAGGAGGAGTGGGGCGTGAAAGACGGCAGTAAGGAAGAGGTGCTGTCGTATTTCGCCGGGATCCATCCGCGCCCGCGGCAGATGCTGGATAAACCCACGACCTGGCGTCGCTGGTCAACCGCCGATCGCGAACCGGTAGAGAAATGGGGCACTGAGCGCATCACGCTGGTGGGCGATGCCGCGCACCCGGTGGCGCAGTACATGGCGCAGGGTGCCTGTATGGCGCTGGAAGATGCTGTGACGCTGGGTAAAGCGCTGGAGCAGTGCGATGGCGATGCGGCGAAAGCCTTTGCGCTGTATGAGTCGGTACGCATTCCACGCACGGCGCGCATCGTCTGGTCGACGCGCGAAATGGGACGCGTGTATCACGCAGCAGGCGTGGAGCGTCAGGTGCGAAACCTGTTGTGGAAAGGTAAATCGCAGGCGGAGTTTTATCGCGGCATGGAATGGCTGTACGGCTGGAAAGAAGATAACTGTCTTCTGCCACGCTGAGAATACAGGCGCTTTGCGCCGTCATCCGGCAAAAGGTTTTGCTCATCGCACAGAGGCGCTATGATAGCGCCTCTTTTTTTTGCGGATAACGATATGCGTGTTTTACTGGCGCCGATGGAAGGCGTACTTGATTCACTGGTGCGCGAACTTCTGACGGAAGTGAATGACTACGATCTTTGCATCACCGAATTTGTGCGCGTGGTGGATCAACTCTTGCCAGTAAAAGTCTTTCATCGACTCTGTCCCGAACTGCTCAACGGCAGCCGGACTCCATCCGGCACCTTAGTGCGCGTGCAACTGTTAGGGCAGTATCCCCAGTGGCTGGCGGAAAATGCCGCCCGCGCCGTGGAACTCGGTTCTTACGGTGTTGATCTTAACTGCGGGTGTCCGTCAAAAATGGTCAACGGCAGCGGCGGCGGTGCGACGCTGCTGAAGGACCCGGAACTCATCTATCAGGGCGCGAAAGCGATGCGTGAAGCGGTGCCGGCGCATCTGCCGGTGACGGTGAAAGTGCGTCTGGGCTGGGACAGCGGCGACAAAAAGTTTGAGATTGCAGATGCCGTCCAGCAAGCCGGGGCGAGTGAACTGGTTGTACACGGGCGCACCAAAGAGCAGGGCTATAAGGCGGAACATATCAACTGGCAGGCGATTGGCGAAATTCGCGAGCGACTGTCTATTCCGGTGGTTGCCAATGGTGAAATCTGGGACTGGCAAAGCGCCCAGGAATGCCAGGCCGTCAGTGGCTGTGACGCGGTGATGATTGGCCGCGGGGCACTGAACATTCCCAACCTCAGCCGGGTGGTGAAGTATAACGAGCCGCGAATGCCATGGCCGCAGGTTGTCGAACTGCTGAAAAAGTATACCCGTCTGGAAAAACAGGGCGACACCGGTTTATATCATGTCGCACGTATTAAACAATGGCTGGGCTATTTGCGAAAAGAATATGAAGAAGCCACGGACGTCTTCCAGTCTATCCGCGCGTTAAATAATTCACCGGATATTGCCCGCGCGATCCAGTCGATAGAAATTTAATATTATTGAGCTGCATATATTCTGCTTAGATATATTTTGCCAGGTGTGACTTTTCATTGCTGAAGATGTTATGCCACGCGTAACTAAAAAAGCGCGCACAACAACGGGTAAGCTCCGCGCACCTTTTCTTATCAGAATATTTTAATGACTCGTTACTCTTTTCACGCGCTGAAAGCGGGCTTTCCGCTGGTTATTCTGCTCGCGGGATGTGCTCCCATGCATGACACTCAACAGACGCTGACTCAGCAACTTCCCGCTTCTCACGTAGATTCGGCGCTGCCGCCAGCGTTGAAGAACGGGTGGCCCGGAAGCCAGTGGTGGCAGGATTATCATGACGCACAGTTGAACGAGTTAGTGAAGAACGCACTTTCCCGTTCTCCGGATATGCAGGTGGCGGAACAGCGAATCAGACTGGCCGAAGCGCAGGCTAAAGCCGTTGAAGCCCAGGACGGGCCGCAGGTCGATTTCTCCGCCAATGCCGAACGGCAGAAAATGTCCGCGGAAGGCATCATGGGGCCGTTTGCCCTGAACGATCCGGCCGCAGGCACGACGGGGCCGTGGTACACCAACGGTACGTTTGGCCTGACGGCCGGTTGGGATCTCGATTTATGGGGCAAGAACCGCGCGGAAGTGACCGCGCGCATCGGGGCGGTGAAAGCGCGGGAAGCCGAGCGTGAGCAAACCCGTCAACTGTTAGCCAGCGGCGTGACGCGGCTTTACTGGGAATGGCAGACCGAGGCGGCGCTGAGCAAACTGCTGACTCAAATTGAACGGGAACAGCGTAACATCATTGCTAGCGATCGCCAGTTGTACAATAACGGCATCACCTCTTCGGTAGAAGGCGTGGAAACAGATATCGATGACAGTAAAACCCAGCAGCAGTTGAATGAGGTTGCCGGGAAGATGAAGGTGATTGAAGCGCGTCTGAGCGCGCTGACCAACATGCAGTCGGCGGCGCTGAAGCTGCATCCGGTGAGCCTGCCAAAAGTGGAAAGCCAGTTACCGACGCAGCTGGGCTACTCCTTACTGGCGCGCAGAGCGGATTTACAGGCGGCGCACTGGGTGATCGAATCGTCAATGAGCAGCGTGGAGGCGGCGAAGGCGGCGTTCTACCCCGACGTCAATCTGATGGCCTTTTTGCAACAGGATGCGCTGCATCTGAGCGATCTGTTCCGCAGTTCCGCCCAGCAGATGGGCGTGACCGCGGGCCTGACGCTGCCGATCTTCGACAGTGGCAGACTGAATGCCAACCTTGATATCGCTCAGGCGCAGAACAATTTGTCGATCGCCAGTTATAACAAAGCCGTCGTTGATGCGGTAAATGACGTGGCGCGCACGGCCAGTCAGGTGGCGACGCTGATGCAGAAAAATCAGCATCAGCAGCAGATTGAACATGACGCCGATCGAGTGGTCAGCCTGGCGCAGGCGCGCTATAACGCCGGGATTATCGCAGGCTCTCTCGTTAGCAAGGCCAGAATTCCCGCGCTGCGCGAGCAGAGTAACGGACTGATTTTGCAGGGACAGTGGCTGGATGCTTCCATCCAGCTTACCAGCGCGCTCGGCGGCGGTTACCATCATTCCTGATTATTTCGGTTGCTTCGAAGAGAGTTTCTATACTTAAGGCTCAGTTCTGTTGCAACCGGAGGATGATATGGCAAAAGCAGCAATCGTGACGGCTTCCGATTCAGGTATTGGCAAGGCGTGCGCCCTTCAGTTAGCGAAAGCGGGATTTGATATCGGCATCACCTGGCATTCAGACGAGCAGGGAGCGCGTGATACCGCCCGTGAGGTGGAAAGTCATGGCGTCCGGGCGGAGACCCTTCAACTGGACCTGAGCCAGCTGCCGCAGGGTGCACAGGCGCTGGAACATCTGATTGCGCGCTTTGGCCGGATCGACGTGCTGGTCAATAACGCGGGAACGATGAGCAAATCCGCATTCCTGGAGACCTCCTTTGACGACTGGCGGCAGATATTTACGGTCGATGTCGATGGGGCGTTTCTCTGCTCACAGTTGGCGGCCCGCCAGATGGTGAAGCAGGGACAGGGGGGGCGCATTATCAATATTACCTCGGTGCACGAACATACCCCGTTACCTGAGGCCAGCGCCTACACGGCGGCGAAACATGCTCTCGGCGGACTCACCAAAGCCATGGCGCTTGAGCTGGTCCGCCATAACATTCTGGTTAACGCTGTGGCGCCTGGGGCGATAGCCACGCCGATGAATGATATGGATGACAGTGACGTTAAGCCGGGAACCGAGCCGTCAATCCCGCTGGGAAGACCTGGGTCGACGCGGGAAATCGCCAGTCTGGTCGCCTGGCTGTGCTCGGAAGAGGCGGGTTATACCACCGGGCAATCGTTTATTGTGGATGGGGGATTTATGCTGGCCAATCCCCAGTTCAGGCCGGAATAACCCGCTTACCCCACCTGTTTACGGCTGCGGCGTTTCAGCCACCAGCGAACGCCGATCACCAGCACCACTGCCAGAATCAGCCAGATCCAATGTTTGAGATGCTGATCGAGATGATGCAACCATGGCGCGACCACTTCACCTCCTGCATAACCCAGGGTGGTGAAGATCAGCGCCCAGACCAGCGCGCCAAGGATATTCAGCGGTAAAAAAATCTTTGGCGGCAGATGGCTGGCGCCAATCAACAGCGGGCCAATCACGCGAAACCCGTACATAAATCGGGTGCCGATCACGAACAGATACGGGCGACGCTGGATCATCTTCTGCGCCTGACGAATTTTGTCACGATGACGAGCAAAGCGGCGCAGGATCCTGCCACCAAAGCGGCGTCCCAGCAGATAAAGTAACTGATCGCCTATCATGCCGCCTAAGGCCACGGCCACGACCACGAGGGGGAACTTGAGTAATCCCTGATGCGCCGCCACGCCCCCCAGCAGAGTAATGGTTTCGCCTTCCGCCAGACTTCCAACCACCAGCGCGGCATAACCGTATTGCGCAATAAGACTGTTTATATCCATACGTATGTATGACCTCCACAATGGTAAGCATACACCCTCTGAATTCGTGATGCTCAAAAAGGGCCATCAGGCGCGGCGGCATTTCTTTATCTGTACAATAAATAATCGCAAAGCTGAATTATACTTGAAGTGTTAGGTTCACAGCTGACAACAAGGGGGCGGTATGAACCATGTCTGGGGGCTGTTTTCTCATCCCAATCGTGAAATGCAGGTGATCAACAGCGAGAACGAAACGGTTTCGCATCACTACACCCACCATGTGCTTTTGATGGCGGCCATCCCGGTCATTTGTGCCTTCATTGGTACGACGCAAATCGGCTGGAATTTTGGCGACGGCACTGTCCTGAAGCTTTCTCTGTTTACGGGCCTGGTGCTGGCTGTTCTGTTCTATGCCGTGATGCTGGCGGGCGTGGCGATCATGGGGCGCGTGATCTGGTGGATGGCGCGGAGTTATCCGCAGCGTCCGTCTTTGACGCACTGTATGGTGTTTGCCGGTTATGTGGCGACGCCGCTGTTTCTTAGCGGTCTGGTGGCGCTGTATCCGCTGGTGTGGCTTTGCGCATTTGTCGGGACGGTAGCGTTGTTCTATACCGGCTATCTGCTCTATGTAGGCATTCCGACATTCCTGAATATCAATAAGGACGAAGGGCTGAGCTTCTCCAGTTCAACCCTGGCTATCGGCGTACTGGTACTGGAAGTGCTGCTGGCGCTGACCGTCATCCTCTGGGGATACGGCTATCGCTTGTTCTGATTATCGTGCTGCGTTGCTGGTGCAAAAGCCAGCAACGCAGCCTTTCCTGACGATTCTCTTCTGGCGGCAAGGTCATTAGCTCGCTATGATTCCTCTGCTAGCCTGAGCCATCCTGACTTCGGCGGTGCGTGTCATCACGCGTGAATCATTTTCTGAAATCTCATCATGCTGAAATTCCGAGTTTCCATACTGAGCCTGGCGCTGATGCTGGCTGTGCCTTATGCGCCGCAAGCGCTGGCAAAAACGGCGGCGGCTGCCGCGGCGTCTCAACCTGAGATTGCCTCCGGTAGCGCGATGATCGTGGATCTGAACACCAATAAGGTGATCTATTCGAACCATCCGGACCTGGTGCGTCCGATTGCGTCGATAACCAAATTAATGACGGCGATGGTGGTGCTTGATGCACGGCTGCCGCTGAACGAAAAACTGAAAGTGGATATCAGCCAGACGCCAGAGATGAAAGGGATCTACTCTCGCGTGCGGCTGAACAGTGAAATCAGCCGTAAAGATATGTTACTGCTGGCGCTGATGTCCTCGGAAAACCGGGCCGCAGCAAGCCTGGCGCACCATTATCCGGGCGGCTATAACGCCTTTATTAAGGCGATGAACGCGAAGGCAAAAGCGCTGGGCATGACCCGGACGCATTTTGTGGAACCAACCGGTTTGTCGATTCACAACGTGTCGACCGCGCGCGATCTCACCAAACTGCTGATCGCCAGCAAGCAGTATCCGCTGATTGGGCAACTGAGCACCACGCGTGAAGATATGGCGACCTTCGCCAACCCGGCGTATACGCTGCCGTTTCGCAATACCAACCATCTGGTGTATCGCGACAACTGGAATATTCAGCTCACTAAAACTGGTTTCACCAACGCCGCAGGGCATTGCCTGGTGATGCGCACGGTAATCAACAATAAACCGGTGGCGCTGGTGGTAATGGATGCATTCGGCAAGTACACTCATTTTGCCGATGCCAGTCGTTTACGCACGTGGATCGAAACCGGGAAAGTGATGCCGGTTCCGGCGGCGGCATTGAGCTATAAAAAGCAAAAAGCCGCACAGATGGCTGCAGCGGGCGGCAATGCGGGTGAGCAGACGGCGCAAAACGATTAATTACTCCGGCAGCGTCCAGTCACCTTCGTTGAGTGGGCGCTGCATAATCAACGTATCCCGCCAGTCTCCTTTCTTATACCCGACGCTACGCAATTGTCCGGCAATCTCGAAACCGTGTTTTTTATGCAACCGCAGCGACCCGGGATTGTTATGCCCGTCGCCAATCACCGCCACCATCTGCCGCCATGGCCCTTCCTCGCAGCGGGTGATTAACGTCTGCATCAGCAGGCTGCCAATGCCGCGTCCGGTCATGCTGGCATCGACATAAATCGACTCTTCCAGGGTATAGCGATAGGCCGGGCGCGGGCGATATTGTGTGGCGTAGCAATAACCGACAACCACGCCGCGATAGAGCGCCACCAGCCACGGCAGACCATACTGCGCGACCGTACGCATACGTCGGCGCATCTCATCGATCGTCGGAGGCGTTTCTTCAAAAGAGGCGCGGCCATTCAACACATGCCACGCATATAACGAGGAGATCGCCTCTACGTCGTCGGGCAGCGCGTCGCGCACCGCAATATCGTTATCAGAAAGCGTATCGGCAACAGACATGGTTCTCACCTTTGCGAAGAAAACCGGAGTCCTCACGACTCCGGTACATCTGCTTACTTTTGCACGATATTTCGTGCAAATCCAGCCTGCGCCATTAAGCAGTTTACTGGAGTTAATCAGAAGAGGGGACTTTCCAGAATTTCTGCTTACTGGTCTTGCCTATTCCGGGATTCATACTGTTGGTCGGGTCATTTTCGCGATAAAAACGGGTCAGCGCGGGCGGTGCTTCATACAGATGCCCGACGTTATGCTCCGCCGGATATTGCGCACCGCGCTGTTGCAGCAGTTCCAGCATTTGCTCTTTCAACGCGTGAGCATCCACGCCTTTCTTCACGATGTAATCCTGGTGGAAGACATAGCACATAAAGTGACCGTAATAGAGTTTATGTACCAGTTGGCTGTCGATTTCCGCCGGCAAATGTTCATACCATTCGGTGTCATTGCGGCGCAGGGCGATATCCAGCGCCAGAATATCCTCCACCTCATCGGCATGAACCGCCTGGTAGCGAATCGCTGCGCCAGCGGCTGCAAAGCGGTGCAGGAAGGCCTTGCTGCCTTCTTCCGGCGTGCAGGCAAAGAAGTCGCCTTCTGCGGTTTTAAAAAATTCCGTGAGCCAGTTTTGCGCTTCAGCGACGCCATCGCCCGCCATTTTTAACAGCAGATGATGTTCATATTTATCGCGCCAGCTTTTCATGCGCGGCGGCAGATGACTCGGGAACAAGTGACCAAACTTTTGCATCGCGCGGTCGGTAAAGTGCGGACGGAAGAATTTCACCTTTTCCAGCATCGCATCGGTGCGGCCCTTCAGCGTGAAGAAGAACGGCATTTTGTCGGTGCCGAGCTTGTCAATCATCAGGAAGGTGTCTTTGCCGTATTGTTCAGCAATGTCGTAGATATCGCGGTGCATGTATTCACCCGCGACCGGCAGATTGTCGAACGTCGACAGAATATGGCGACGGAGCGCTGTCAGCACCTCGGGTTGGTTGGTGCCAATGTAAAATACCTGCTGGTTTTTTTCCGCTTCAAAGGTGTCGAGACGCACGGCGAAGACCGCCAGTTTCCCGGCGCAGCCGGAGGACTCGAACAGGCGCTCCGGGTCAGCGTTATAGCGCGCGGGGGTGTCGGCATCAATGTCTCTGACGCGGGTGACGTAGTCGTGGTCATGCGCATGACGCCCGTCGTGGCGGACATTTTCCTCTTTGATCCGCTCATCGTCCAATTGACTCAGGATCTGCTCCGGCGTTTGTCCCAGATCGATCCCCAAATGGTTAACCAGTTGCAGCTTGCCGTTTTCATCAATGCGGGCAAACAGGGACATTTCGGTATACGCTGGGCCTCTTTGCACCAGCGAGCCACCGGAGTTATTACAGATCCCACCAATGACCGACGCGCCGATACATGATGAGCCAATCACCGAGTGCGGTTCACGCCCCAGGGGTTTCAGCGCTTTTTCCAGTGAGTACAGCGTGGTACCTGGATACGCCAATACCTGCTCGCCTTTGCCCAACACGTGCAGTTTGTCGAGGCGCAGGGTGCTGATAATCACAATCTCGCGGTCATAGTCATTGCCGTTCGGCGTGGAACCTTCGGTCAGGCCGGTATTGGCGGCCTGCATCAGGATAATTTTATCGGCGTTGACGCAGGCGTTCAGCACGCGCCAGAGTTCCAGCAGCGATCCGGGAAAGACCACCGCCAGGGCGTCGCCCTGACCGGAACGGAAGCCCTTGCGATAGCGGGCGGTTTTAGCCGGTTCGGTAAGCAGGTGTGAATGTCCCACCAGACGGGCGAGCTCATTCAGGAAGGTTTTATTATCAGTTGTTGTAATGGAAGACATTTTCCACTCCTTGTGGTGGGACAAAATATCAGGTTCAAGCATAGCGCTTTGTATGACAATACGCTTTCTCATTCACGCTGTCTTTGAATTGGCGGCGTTGAAAATTAAGAGAATAACCTTAGCTTTCTGCCGCGCTGCCGTTTAGGCTTATGGCAAAATGTGGTTTTTGCTATATTTTCGCTGCCACGTCGGGCTTTAGAGGAAGAGAGAATCAACATGAAATGGCTATGTTCTGTAGGTGTCGCAGTTAGTCTGGCATTGCAACCCGCGCTGGCGGAGGAGCTGTTCGGAAACCATCCGCTGACGCCGGAAGCGCGGGACGCGTTTGTCACCCAGTTGCTGACGAAAATGACTGTCGATGAAAAGATTGGTCAGTTGCGTTTAATCAGCGTCGGTCCGGATAACCCGAAAGAAGCGATCCGCGAGATGATCAAAGACGGCCAGGTGGGGGCAATTTTTAACACCGTTACCCGTCAGGATATCCGCAAAATGCAGGATCAGGTGATGGAACTGAGCCGCCTGAAAATCCCTCTCTTTTTTGCCTACGACGTATTGCACGGCCAGCGTACCGTCTTCCCGATTAGCCTCGGACTGGCGTCCTCTTTTAACCTCGACGCGGTGAAAACCGTCGGACGCATCTCGGCGTATGAAGCCGCCGACGACGGCCTGAACATGACCTGGGCGCCGATGGTCGATGTCTCCCGCGATCCGCGCTGGGGACGCGCCTCGGAAGGCTTTGGCGAAGATACGTATCTGACCTCCATCATGGGAAAAACGATGGTGGAAGCGATGCAGGGCAAAAGCCCAGCGGATCGCTATTCGGTGATGACCAGCGTTAAGCACTTCGCCGCCTACGGCGCCGTGGAGGGCGGTAAAGAGTACAACACCGTCGACATGAGCCCGCAGCGCCTGTTTAACGACTACATGCCGCCGTACAAAGCCGGTCTGGATGCAGGTAGCGGCGCGGTGATGGTGGCGCTGAACTCATTGAACGGCACGCCAGCGACCTCTGATGCCTGGCTGCTGAAAGACATTCTGCGCGACAAGTGGGGCTTCAAAGGTATTACCGTTTCTGACCATGGTGCTATCAAAGAGCTGATTAAACACGGCACCGCCTCCGACCCGGAAGATGCCGTCCGCGTGGCGCTCAAGTCCGGCATTAACATGAGTATGAGCGACGAGTATTACAGCAAATATCTGCCAGGGCTGATTAAATCCGGCAAAGTGACGATGGCGGAGCTGGATGACGCGACGCGGCATGTACTCAACGTGAAATATGACATGGGGCTGTTTAACGATCCGTACAGCCATCTGGGAGCAAAAGAGTCTGATCCGGTGGATACCAACGCCGAAAGCCGTCTGCACCGGAAAGAGGCGCGTGAAGTGGCGCGTGAAAGTCTGGTGCTGTTGAAAAACCGCCTCGACACGCTGCCGCTGAAAAAATCGGGGACGATTGCGGTTGTTGGCCCGCTGGCGGACAGCAAACGCGACGTGATGGGCAGTTGGTCCGCCGCAGGCGTTGCCGATCAGTCCATCACGGTGCTGACCGGCATTAAAAATGCTCTCGGTACAAAGGGTAAAGTGGTGTACGCCCATGGGGCCAACGTCACTAACGATAAAGACATTGTCACCTTCCTCAATCAGTACGAAGAGGCGGTGAAGGTGGATCCACGTTCACCTCAGGAGATGATTGATGAAGCCGTCAAGGCGGCGAAGCAGTCTGACGTAGTTGTCGCCGTAGTGGGTGAGGCGCAGGGCATGGCACATGAAGCGTCAAGCCGTACGGATATCACGCTGCCACAGAGCCAGCGCGATCTGATTGCGGCCCTGAAAGCGACCGGCAAACCGCTGGTGCTGGTGCTAATGAACGGTCGTCCGCTGGCGTTGGTGAAAGAAGATCAACAGGCCGATGCGATTCTGGAAACCTGGTTTGCCGGTACGGAAGGCGGCAACGCGATCGCCGACGTCCTGTTTGGCGACTACAACCCGTCGGGCAAACTGCCCATGTCTTTCCCGCGTTCGGTAGGGCAGATCCCGACCTATTACAGCCACCTCAACACCGGTCGTCCGTATAACGCCGACAAGCCGAACAAATACACCTCTCGCTACTTTGACGAAGCGAACGGTCCGCTCTATCCATTTGGTTATGGTCTGAGTTACACCACGTTTGACGTTTCTGACGTGACGCTCTCTGCGCCAACCCTGAAACGCGACGGCAGCGTGACGGCAAGTGTGAAGGTGACCAACACCGGTAAGCGTGAAGGTGAGACGGTGATCCAGCTGTATGTGCAGGACGTCACGGCTTCCCTGAGCCGCCCGGTGAAAGAGCTGAAAGGCTTTAAGAAAGTGAACCTGAAACCTGGTGAAACGCAAGCCGTTAGTTTCCCGATTGATATCAATGCGTTGAAGTTCTGGAATCAGCAGATGAAGTTCGATGCCGAACCCGGCAAGTTCAACGTCTTTATCGGCGTCGATTCTGCCCGCGTGAAGCAGGGGTCGTTTGAATTGCTGTAACGGTTACAGGGGGAACTGACCAATGGGTTCCCCCTTGTTGGTCCCGTGAAAATACGGAAATGTCGGGTTAACCGAATACTTTTCGACTATGCTTTCCCCTCAAGTCGCTGAAAAAGTCGGCAAAAAGATGAGGAAAGCTTCATGACAATCTCAAAGATTTGGGCCGGTTCGCTGGCGCTGTTAGCGGCAGTGAGCTTACCCTTGCAGGCGGCGTCGCCGGTAAAGGTCGGTTCTAAAATTGACACCGAAGGCGCGCTGCTCGGCAACATCATTTTGCAGGTGCTGGAAAGCCACGGCGTCAAAACGGTCAATAAAGTCCAGTTGGGCACCACGCCGGTCGTGCGCGGCGCGATCACCTCAGGCGAACTGGATATCTACCCTGAATATACCGGTAACGGCGCGTTCTTTTTCAAAGATGAAAACGATCCGGCGTGGAAAAACGCACAAGCTGGCTTTGAGAAAGTCAAAAAACTCGATGCGGAGCAAAACAAGCTGGTCTGGTTAACGCCGGCGCCAGCCAATAATACCTGGACTATCGCGGTGCGCAGCGATGTCGCCGAAAAAAATAAACTCACCTCACTGGCCGATCTCGGGCGTTATCTGAAAGAGGGCGGTACTTTCAAACTGGCCGCCTCCGCTGAATTTATCGAGCGTGCAGACGCGCTGCCCGCTTTCGAAAAAGCCTACGATTTCAAACTCAGTCAGGATCAGTTGCTGTCGCTGGCAGGGGGTGACACCGCCGTGACCATCAAAGCGGCCGCGCAGCAAACGTCCGGCGTCAATGCCGCGATGGCCTACGGTACGGATGGTCCGGTCGCCGCGCTGGGGCTACAGACCTTAAGCGATCCTAAAGGCGTTCAGCCCATTTATGCGCCAGCGCCTGTGGTGCGTGAGGCGGTACTGAAGGAATACCCGCAGATGGCAGAATGGCTGCAACCGGTGTTTGCCAGCCTCGATGAAAAAACGTTGCAACAACTTAATGCCAGCATTGCCGTTGAAGGGTTGGACGCCAAAAAAGTGGCGGCGGACTATCTGAAACAAAAGGGATGGGTGAAGTAAACGGACTGAAAAAGGTTGGGTGACGTGTCAAAAGTCAGTATTCAGCGCGTACTGTTGCTGCTGGTTATTCTTTCAGCCGCTGCTGTCGCGCTGCCGTTTGTGAATTATGCGCCGAATCGCCTGGTATCGGGCGAGGGACGCCAGCTCTGGATGCTCTGGCCAGGTTCGGTGTCGATGCTCACCGGCGCGGGTTGCGCCATGTTGACCTTGTGCTTTGTGCCGGGAAGAAAGGGGGCCGTGTGCACGCTGGTGGTGGCGCAACTGCTGGTGATCCTGATGTTGTGGAGCGTCGGCAAGGCGGCGACGTATCTGGCTGAAACCGGGACGCCGCTGGCGCGAACCAGTGTGGGAAGCGGTCTGTGGCTGGGGCTTGCGCTCGGATTGCTCGCCTGCAGCGATGCCATCCGGCGGATCACCGTGCAACCTCTCTGGCGCTGGGCGTTACATACGCAGATAGCGATTGTTCCCGTCCTACTCCTGTTGACGGGAACGTTCGACGATCTCTCGTTACTCAAAGAGTACGCTAACCGCCAGGATGTCTTTGATGATGCACTGGCTCAACATTTGACGCTGTTGTCAGGTACCGTATTGCCCGCGCTGGTGATTGGCATTCCCCTCGGTATCGGATGTTATTTTTTCCCGTCCCGCCAGGGACCGGTGTTTACCGTCCTTAATGTGATCCAGACCGTTCCTTCCGTTGCCCTGTTTGGCTTGTTGATTGCGCCGCTTGCCGGACTGGTAAAAGCGTTCCCCTGGCTTGCCACGGTGGGCGTGGCGGGAACCGGTTTGACCCCGGCGTTGATCGCGCTGGTGCTGTATGCGCTTCTGCCACTGGTTCGTGGCGTGGTGGCCGGGCTGAATCAGGTTCCCCGTGATGTTCTGGAAAGCGCACGCGCGATGGGCATGAGCACCGCTCAGCGTTTCCTTCACGTGCAGTTGCCGCTGGCGTTGCCGGTCTTTTTACGTAGCCTGCGGGTGGTGATGGTACAGACCGTCGGGATGGCCGTCATTGCGGCGCTGATTGGCGCTGGCGGTTTTGGCGCGCTGGTGTTTCAGGGACTGCTCAGCAGTGCCGTGGATCTGGTGCTGCTGGGGGTGATCCCGGTTATCGCACTGGCGGTACTGATTGATGCGCTGTTTGATTTAGGGATCGCTCTGCTGAAGGTAACCCACCATGATTGAATTTAGCCACGTAAATAAAGCCTTTGGTGAGCACAACGCGGTTAGCAACCTGAACCTGCACATTCAGGAAGGCAGTTTCTCAGTACTGATTGGTACCTCGGGCTCGGGGAAATCCACGACCCTGAAAATGATTAACCGACTGGTGGAGCATGACAGCGGCAGGATCCGCTTTGCAGGCGAAGAAATCCGCAGTCTGCCGGTGCTGGAACTACGCCGACGGATGGGCTACGCGATTCAGTCGATTGGCCTGTTTCCGCACTGGACGGTGGCGCAGAACATCGCCACCGTGCCGCAACTGCTGAAGTGGCCGCGCAGAAAAATTGATGAGCGGGTGGCAGAATTAATGGCGCTGCTCGGGCTGGAAGAGGGATTGCGCGAGCGCTATCCGCACCAGCTTTCCGGTGGGCAGCAGCAGCGCGTGGGCGTGGCGCGGGCGCTGGCCGCCGATCCGCAGGTGCTGTTAATGGATGAACCGTTTGGCGCGCTGGATCCGGTCACGCGTGGGGCGTTGCAGCAAGAGATGACCCGCATCCACCGTTTGCTGGGGCGAACCATTGTGCTGGTGACGCACGACATTGATGAAGCGCTGCGACTGGCGGAGCATCTGGTGCTGATGGACGGCGGCGAGATAGTCCAGCAAGGGACACCGTTGGCGATGCTGACGGCCCCGACGAATGATTTTGTGCAACAGTTTTTCGGTCGCAGTGAACTGGGGGTGCGACTGCTGTCACTGCGCACCGTGGCGGACTATGTTCGCCGGGATGAGCGCATTGACGGAGAGGCGCTGACGGAAGCGATGACGCTGCGCGATGCGCTTTCAGCGTTTGTCGCGCACGGCCGCGATGTGTTACCGGTGGTCAACCGGCAGGGCATAGTTTGCGGGACACTGCATTTTCGCGATCTGCTATCGGAGACGCTGACGCATGAAACGACTGCGTGACCCGCTGCTCTGGCTGATCGCACTTTTCCTGCTGATGCTGGCAGGTTTACCGCACAGTCAGGCGATTTTCGCCAGCCTGTTTCCCGAACTTCCACGTCCGGTCTATCAGCAGGAGAGCTTTCTCGCGCTGGCGCTGGCCCATTTCTGGCTGGTGGCCGTGTCGAGCCTGTTTGCGGTGGTGATTGGTGTCGGCGCCGGGATTGTGGTGACCCGACCATGGGGAAGAGAGTTTCGTCCGCTGGTGGAGACCATTGCCGCCGTTGGACAAACCTTCCCGCCCGTCGCGGTATTGGCGATTGCGGTGCCGGTGATGGGGTTTGGTCAGCAACCGGCCATTATTGCGTTGATTCTGTACGGCGTGTTACCCATCCTCCAGGCGACGCTGGCGGGGATAGGATCGATCCCGGAAAGTGTGCGCAGCATTGCCAGTGGCATGGGGATGAGTCCGGGACAACAGTTACGCAAGGTTGAGCTGCCGCTGGCGGCACCGGTGATTCTGGCAGGTGTGCGAACGTCGGTGATTATCAATATTGGCACTGCGACTATCGCGTCGACGGTAGGTGCCAGCACGCTCGGTACACCGATTATCATTGGTCTGAGCGGGTTCAATACGGCGTATGTCATTCAGGGGGCGTTGCTGGTTGCGCTGGCGGCGATCATCGTAGACCGCCTGTTCGAACGGTTAGTGCAGCACCTTAGCCGGCACGCAAAATGAAGGTATAGCCTGCAAGCATCACGCCGCCAATACCGCCGATGGCCATGAGTAAAAAGAGGGTGATGACACCGATTTTTGCTACGCTCATGATGTTCTCCTTATGTTAACCCAGAGATTATACAGAGAAGCGTAGCTGTTAATGAATCATTAAATGCCAAGCGGGTAAATATCATGCCCTTCCGCACGCCAGGCATTCAGTTGCTGTTGCTGCGCCGATGTCTGATTTTCACCGCACCACACCAGTAAGGTGCGCCCTTCGAACAGGTCCGGGCGAAACTGGCTCAGCGAATGGGCCAGAACGTCAACCCGCCATCCCTGCTGACTGGCGACCCAGCCTTCCAGCCACAAACGCGTGGTATCGTGAATATTCCAGCCCACCACCAGCGCATCTTTCCCCTGTTTTTTTCTGGCTGAGGCGAGGCAAATGGCGACGTAATTGATCAGTACGCCATCAAGGATCCCCAGTAGCGCCAGTAGCGTCGGCTGTTGGCACTGCAATCGTCGACGTAGCGGAAGAAAAAGATGGGTGGTCAGCGTTTGCGCGGGGAAATCCTGGCCACGCTCTTTCAGCCAGACCCGCAGGTTGTGCAGGTTGTTGTTTTGCAGATAGTGCAACAGGATTTCCTGTTGTTCACGCCAGCCGTTTTGCAGGTCTACGTTCTCATTGCTCAACAGCATTTTGACTTTGCTGACCTGCACCCCGTTATCTATCCAGTGCTTGATTTCGCGGATCCTGTCGATATCCGAATCATTGAACAGGCGATGCCCCCCGTCGGTACGCTGGGGTTTCAATAATCCATAACGCCGTTGCCACGCGCGAAGCGTAACGGGGTTAATATCACAAAGCAAAGCCACTTCACCTATGGTGTAAAGCGCCATTATTTTATCCTTGCTCGCGAGGTCCCAGTCTAACTTTAGTCGCTCTTTTTCGAACCAGGTAGTTTTGTCTGTTTTTTGTTCAGGTGAGGGGTGGTTTTATCAGTACACCGGTACTTTTTGTGTGATATCCCTTACTAATTACTCATTTTATGCAACAGTTCAAAGACAGATCCCGCGACTCGATGTATGTTACGCGGTTTTAGTTGATGTGTGGTCTGCAGGTATGTACGAGTTTAATCTGGTGTTGCTGCTGCTTCAGCAGATGTGCGTGTTCTTGGTTATCGCATGGCTGATGAGTAAAACTCGTTTATTCATACCATTGATGCAGGTAACCGTTCGTTTGCCGCACAAACTGCTGTGCTACGTAACCTTCTCCATTTTCTGTATCCTCGGCACCTATTTCGGTCTGCATATTGACGACTCTATCGCCAACACACGGGCAATTGGCGCGGTGATGGGCGGTCTGCTTGGCGGGCCGGTCGTGGGTGGACTGGTGGGGCTGACCGGGGGTCTGCACCGCTACTCAATGGGCGGCATGACGGCGCTCAGTTGTATGATCTCCACCATCGTGGAAGGATTGCTGGGTGGCCTGGTGCACAGCGTGCTGACGCGGCGAGGACGCACGGATAAAGTCTTTAATCCGCTGACGGCCGGGGCGATCACATTTGTCGCCGAAATGGTACAGATGCTGATCATTTTGCTGATAGCCCGGCCGTTTGACGATGCTTACCGACTGGTCAGCAATATCGCCGCTCCCATGATGGTCACCAACACCGTCGGCGCGGCGCTGTTTATGCGTATTTTGCTCGACAAGCGGGCGATGTTTGAAAAATATACCTCTGCGTTTTCCGCTACTGCGCTGAAAGTGGCGGCCTCCACCGAGGGGATCTTGCGCCAGGGATTCAACGAAGTGAACAGCATGAAGGTGGCGCAGGTGCTGTACAAAGAACTCGATATCGGCGCGGTGGCAATTACTGACCGCGAGCGGCTGTTAGCCTTTACCGGGATTGGCGACGACCATCACCTGCCGGGCAGGCCGATCTCCTCCGGTTACACGCTGCGGGCCATCGAGACGGGCGAGGTGGTTTACGCTGACGGCAACGAAGTGCCGTATCGCTGCTCACTGCATCCACAGTGCAAGCTCGGTTCTACGCTGGTCATTCCCTTACGCGGAGAAAACCAACGGGTGATGGGCACCATCAAACTCTATGAAGCGAAAAACCGGTTGTTCAGTTCCATTAACCGAACGCTGGGTGAGGGGATTGCGCAGCTACTTTCTGCGCAGATCCTTGCTGGACAATATGAACGTCAGAAAGCGATGTTGACGCAGTCAGAAATTAAGCTGCTGCATGCGCAGGTCAATCCGCATTTTCTGTTTAATGCGCTCAACACCATCAAAGCGGTGGTGCGCCGCGACAGTGAACAGGCGAGCCAACTGGTACAGGATCTCTCTACCTTTTTCCGTAAGAACTTAAAGCGCCCGTCGGAGATCGTCACACTGGCCGACGAAATTGAGCACGTGAATGCCTATCTGCAAATTGAGAAAGCGCGATTCCAGTCGCGGTTGCAGGTGAGTTTAAACGTGCCGGATGCGCTGGCGCATCAACAGTTGCCAGCCTTCACCCTGCAACCCATAGTCGAAAACGCCATTAAGCATGGGACATCGCAACTGTTGGGCACGGGGGAGGTGTCCATCACCGCCCGTCAGGAAGGGCAGTATTTGATGCTGGATATTGAAGATAACGCCGGGTTGTATCAGCCCTCCGCGAACGTCAGCGGTCTGGGCATGAATCTGGTGGATAAACGCCTGCGTGAACGGTTTGGCGATGATTATGGTATTAGCGTCGTCTGCGAACCGGATTGCTTTACCCGAATAACCCTACGACTGCCCCTGGAGGAGACGCATGATTAAAGTGCTGATTGTGGATGATGAACCGTTAGCGCGGGAAAATCTGCGGATCCTGTTACAGGAACAAAGTGATATCGAGATCGTTGGCGAGTGCGCCAACGCCGTAGAAGCGATTGGCGCGGTGCATCGACTGCATCCGGACGTGCTGTTTCTGGATATTCAAATGCCGCGTATCAGCGGGCTGGAAATGGTGGGTATGCTCGACCCGGAGCATCGGCCGTATATTGTTTTTCTGACCGCTTTTGACGAATACGCAATTAAAGCCTTTGAAGAACACGCTTTTGATTATCTGCTTAAACCGATAGAAGAGGCGCGGCTGGAGAAAACCCTTAGCCGCCTGCGCCAGGAGCGGAGCAAACAGGACGTATCGGTATTGCCGGAAAACCAACAGTCGCTGAAGTTTATCCCCTGTAGCGGCCATAGCCGGATCTATCTGCTGCAAATGGATGATGTCGCTTTCGTCAGCAGTCGCATGAGCGGTGTTTATGTCACCAGCAGCGACGGCAAAGAAGGCTTTACTGAACTGACGCTCAGAACGCTGGAAAGCCGCACGCCATTGCTGCGCTGTCATCGACAATATCTGGTTAACATGGCGCAGTTACAGGAAATTCGTCTGGAAGATAACGGTCAGGCGGAACTGATACTGCGTAATGGGTTAACTGTTCCGGTCAGTCGCCGCTATCTGAAAAGTTTGAAAGAGGCGATTGGCCTGTAAAACTGATACACTGCGCGCCATTGCATTATCGACAGTTGAAGGCTCTATGCTAAGTAACGATATTCTTCGTAGCCTGCGCTACGCCCTGAAAGCCAATAATAACGACATGGTGCGCATTCTTGCGCTGGCCGACATGGAATCCACCTCTGCGGGTTTCGACACCTGGATGACCAGGGAAGATGAAGAGGGGTTTGTCCGCTGCCCGGATATTATCCTCTCCGGATTCCTGAACGGCCTGATTTACGAGAAGCGTGGCAAAGATGAGTCAGCGCCTGAACTGGCGCTTGAGCGTCGGGTGAACAACAATACGGTGCTGAAAAAGCTGCGTATCGCTTTTTCACTGAAAACGGATGATATTCAGGCGATTATGACCCAGCAGAACGTTCGCGTTTCAATGCCGGAAATCACCGCCATGATGCGTTCTCCGGATCATAAAAACTACCGCGAGTGTGGTGATCAGTTTATGCGTTATTTCCTGCGCGGATTGACGGCGCGTCTGCACGGCAATAAAGGCTGATAGAAAGCGACGACCCGGCTGGATGCCAGGTCGTCGTCGTTTGATTATTTCACTTCTTTAAAGCCAGCGGTTTCCAGCATTTTCTGGCTCTGTTTCATGCTAATGCCGTTGCTTGGGTCACCCGAGAATTGCGTACCCATCACGCCCTGCAGCTTTTTAAAGTCAACTTTTTCCATGTCAACAGAAACGGTTTCTTCCGCGTAGCCATCCTTATAGGTCAGCTTTTCTTCCACGCCAGGAATGTTTTGATATTTTTCGCTGATCGGATCGAGGATTTTCGCCGCATCTTCTTTGGTTTTTACCCCGATAGAGGTGTAGTTGATTTTGTTCTCTGAGGTCTGCTTAATGACTTTGTCACCCTTGTAGGTATAGGTCATTACGATCTCAGTGCCATTGACGTCCGCTTTGAATGTTTTGCTTTCTTCCTTGTCGCCACATCCTGCCAGAGAGAAAACGAGAACTGACGCAAAAACGACCGAAAAAAACGTATTTAATGCTTTCATGTAAAACTCCATTTTATTAAACGTCTGCTGCTCAAAAATAAACCTTGCAGGGTATGTATACCAGAAATGAGGCAGGAGAGGGGAAAATGGCTACTGAATATGTCTGATAATGATCATTGAAAAATCTGAAATCATGCGAGTTATTGCCTGGATTAATATGACGCAAAAGAAAAAGCGCCGTGAGAGCGGCGCTTTAGAGAGGCTTATTTAACCTGGTGTCCAGGCTTTGCGCCTTCATCCGGGGTCAGCAGGAAGATGTCTGTCCCGCCAGGACCTGCGGCCATCACCATCCCTTCTGAGATGCCAAAGCGCATTTTACGCGGCGCCAGGTTTGCCACCATGACCGTATGACGACCAATCAGCACCTGCGGGTCCGGATAAGCAGAGCGAATGCCGGAGAAGACGTTACGCTTCTCGCCGCCCAAATCCAGCGTCAGGCGCAGCAGTTTATCGGAGCCATCAACGAATTCAGCGTTTTCAATCAACGCTACGCGCAGATCGACTTTCGCGAAATCGTCAAAGGTAATGGTTTCCTGAATCGGGAAGTCCGCCAGTGGGCCGGTTACCGGAGCTGCCATAGCTTTCACCTCTTCTTTAGAGGCTTCCACCAGCGCTTCCACCTGCTTCATATCGATACGGTTATACAGAGCTTTGAAAGTATTGACCTTATGGCCCAGAAGCGGTTGCGCAATAGCATCCCAACGCAGTTCGCTGTTCAGGAATGCTTCAACGCGCTCGCTCAGCGTCGGCAGCACCGGCTTCAGGTACGTCATCAGCACGCGGAACAGGTTGATGCCCATCGAGCAGATCGCCTGCAGATCGGCGTCGCGACCTTCCTGTTTCGCCACCACCCACGGCGCCTGTTCGTCAACATAGCGGTTCGCGACATCCGCCAGCGCCATGATTTCACGGATCGCTTTGCCGAATTCACGGCTTTCCCACGCCTCGCCAATCACAGCCGCTGCATCGGTAAAGGTTTTATACAGCGCAGGGTCAGCCAGTTCAGCCGCCAGTACACCATCGAAACGTTTGTTGATAAAGCCAGCGTTACGGGAGGCGAGGTTAACCACCTTGTTGACGATATCGGCGTTTACGCGCTGGACGAAGTCTTCCAGATTCAGGTCGATATCATCAATGCGCGAAGAGAGCTTCGCAGTGTAGTAGTAACGCAGGCTGTCTGCATCAAAATGGTTCAACCAGGTGCTGGCCTTAATAAACGTGCCGCGGGATTTGGACATCTTCGCGCCGTTGACCGTGACATAACCATGCACGAACAGGTTCGTCGGTTTACGGAAGTTGCTGCCTTCCAGCATGGCAGGCCAGAACAGGCTATGGAAATAGACGATATCTTTGCCGATGAAGTGATACAGTTCGGCAGTAGAATCTTTCTTCCAGTATTCGTCGAAGCTGACGGTATCGCCGCGCTTATCGCACAGATTTTTGAAAGAGCCCATGTAGCCGATTGGCGCATCCAGCCAGACATAGAAATATTTGCCCGGCGCATTCGGGATTTCAAAACCAAAGTAAGGGGCATCGCGGGAGATATCCCACTGCTGCAGGCCGGATTCAAACCATTCCTGCATTTTGTTCGCCACCTGCTCCTGCAGCGCGCCGCTACGGGTCCACGCCTGTAGCATTTCGCTGAAAGAGGGCAGGTCAAAGAAGAAGTGTTCGGAGTCACGCATCACCGGCGTTGCGCCAGAGACCACAGACTTCGGCTCGATCAGCTCCGTCGGGCTATAGGTCGCGCCGCACACTTCGCAGTTGTCGCCATACTGATCCGGTGATTTACATTTCGGGCAGGTGCCTTTCACAAAACGATCCGGCAGGAACATACCTTTTTCCGGATCGTAGAGCTGAGAAATGGTGCGGTTCTTAATAAAACCGTTCTCTTTCAGACGGGTATAGATGAGCTCAGACAACTCCCGGTTCTCGTCGCTGTGCGTGGAGTGGTAGTTGTCATAGCTGATGTTGAACCCGGCGAAATCCGTCTGGTGCTCCTGACTCATTTCACCAATCATCTGCTCCGGAGTGATGCCAAGCTGCTGTGCTTTCAGCATGATCGGCGTGCCGTGGGCGTCGTCGGCGCAGATGAAGTTGACCTCGTGGCCGCGCATTCGTTGGTAACGGACCCAGACATCAGCCTGGATGTGCTCCAGCATATGGCCGAGGTGGATTGAGCCGTTGGCGTACGGCAGCGCGCACGTTACCAGAATTTTCTTCGCGACTTGAGTCATAGTAGATGTTACTTCTTCTCTGTTGAAAGGGGGTTCTGATGTTACCTGAAAGGGAATAACTACGCCAAGAATTAAGGGCATCAAACCACAAATGAATAATTGTTACCGCTGGAGTACACTACCTCACTACAATTGACCTTTTCAGAACAACAAAAAGGAGTCGGGATGAACGCACAATCCCAGGCCAAATCACCAGAAACCCTGCGCGCCATGGTCGCCGGGACGCTGGCCAATTTTCAGCACCCCACCCTGAAGCATAACCTGACGACACTTAAAGCGTTACACCACGTCGCCTGGATGGATGACACGCTGCACGTTGAACTGGTCATGCCGTTCGTCTGGCACAGTGCCTTTGAGGTGTTAAAAGAGCAATGTAGCGCTGATCTGCTGCGAATTACCGGGGCGAAGGCGATCGACTGGAAGCTTTCTCACAACATCGCCACCCTGAAGCGCGTGAAAAATCAGCCGGGCGTGAACGGCGTGAAGAACATTATCGCCGTCAGCTCCGGCAAAGGCGGCGTCGGTAAATCGTCGACTGCGGTAAACCTGGCGCTGGCATTAGCGGCAGAAGGGGCGAAAGTAGGGATTCTGGACGCCGACATTTATGGTCCGTCGATCCCAACTATGCTGGGGGCGGAAAACCAGCGCCCAACCTCGCCGGATGGTACCCATATGGCACCGATCATGTCTCACGGGCTGGCGACGAACTCCATCGGTTATCTGGTCACTGATGATAACGCGATGGTGTGGCGTGGGCCGATGGCCAGTAAAGCGCTGATGCAGATGCTACAAGAGACGCTGTGGCCGGATCTGGATTACCTCGTGCTGGACATGCCGCCGGGTACTGGTGATATCCAGCTGACGCTGGCACAAAACATCCCGGTCACGGGGGCCGTTGTGGTGACCACGCCGCAGGATATTGCGTTGATTGACGCTAAAAAAGGCATTGTCATGTTCGAAAAAGTCGAGGTGCCGGTGCTGGGCATTGTCGAAAACATGAGCATGCATATCTGCAGCAACTGCGGTCATCATGAGCCGATCTTTGGTACCGGTGGCGCGCAAAAACTGGCTGAGCAGTATCACACGCAACTGTTGGGACAAATGCCGTTGCATATTAGTCTGCGTGAAGATCTCGATCGCGGGACGCCAACCGTGGTCAGCCGTCCGGACAGTGATTTCACCGTAATGTATCGCGAACTGGCGGGACGTGTTGCCGCACAGCTTTACTGGCAGGGTGAAGTCATCCCCGGCGAAATTGCCTTTCGCGCCGTCTGATTTCGGCTAATCGGTTTTATTCTTTCTATTCACCGCATTGATTTTATATCGGTGTGGTGAATATCTAATTTGAATAACGCTATCTGAGTTATGCAGAGCCACTGAATAACGTGGGCGTTCTTCTTAAATCTGACCGTCTGTGCGGGGTTATCCTGATGACCTTAACGATAAAATAAGCGTTGGATTCCCCCTCAGCCCGAGGGGGGCGAACCTCAACGATGATAGAAAATCTCGCCGTCGTAAGCTTTAATAATTTTACCGTCAGCGTCATTGATCAGCACATAGGCACCGCCCATGTAGGTCCAGTGTGTCCCGGCATCTGGCGCAGGTAAATTACGCAGATTCCACTGTTTGATGGTGTACTCGTCAGTGCGATACATCTCTGGCACCGTATCGCCAGGCTTGAAGTGGGTAAAGTCGGCGATGAAACCACTGAGTTCATATTGATCAATCCCCTTCGCGGGGACGGCTGTAGCTGGTGCGGCCCAGACCGCGCTGGATGCGAGCAGCAGCGCGCCTACCACCAATTTATTCTTCATACTTCTACGCTCTCCACTGTTAGGACCCTCAAAATCAGTCGTGTATCTTTCCCGGCCTTCATGATAACTGACAAGCGCGGGTTTGTTAGATTCCCGAAAAATTCGTAAAAAATGTAAAATTTATTAGTCTGACATGCACTATAGAAGAAAATCGCCAAATACGGGGAGAGGGGCGATGCCTTTCGGAACACAGGCTAACAGTGGATTAGCCCCATATGCAAAAATGCAGACGTTCAGCGTACATCACGCCTGCAATAAAACCCGCACTGATAATAAGGGTGTGCAGGAAAAAATGAAAAATAATTAACTTCACTATCCGGAGGCTCATTTTTAAATACGTATTAAAGACGATGTTGTTGAGAATTGTCTAGCTATAACAATTAATTAATGTCAACATATAAACAGATTGAAATAAAACTATGGATTATTCCTGAATTGTCAATATTGATAAAGATCATGGAAAACACGCTGAATAGTTATTAAGAATCATCGTTTTGATGACATTAGTCTTTTGTATTTGTTACGTTAATTAATTGCAAATTTGAAGACGGCGAATAACTATTTTCTTCGGATTTATCCTGGTGTCATGCATCCTCTAAGTTATTTGATCTTAATTTCCGTAAATTATATTGACAGATGAAAGCGGCCTAAATATTCTGCGCACTAAATAGTGATATAAAAACACGCTGCTTTTGCAGGGTGATATTATTTTGTTAATTAATGATGGTGATGGCAGTGATGAAACAGTTAAATATAAAAAAGGCGGTATTTTCGCTTTTGGTTGTCTGTATTCTGTCCGGCTGTGTGTCGGAAGAGCAGCGCCTGGCGCGCTGTGAAGCCAAAGGCGTCAGTCGTGATGTCTGCTATCAGGTAGAACAGTCTAATCAACAGATGATTATCAATAACGCGGAGCAAAACGCGTATGTGAATGCACGTGAAGCGGTAAAGCAACACGCTCAGGCGGCAAAGAAAAAAAACATATATCACTTTGAAGGCATGGAAATTAAAAAGGTGAGCACCGGGCTTGATATTGATGGAGCTCATGCTGCAGTTATCGAGAAAGAGGAAAAAGCGACAGTCTATCAACAAGGGTTGCACTATTTTGTCGTGTACACCAACGGACGGTTAGCCGTGCTGAACGAACAGAGACAGTTTTTGGGGTGGGCGAAATGAGAAATTATCTGTTAGCGCTTATTCCGCTAACGTCCTTTTCCGCAGATGCTTCTGATATTGCGCAGGCACAACAAGCCGTTGCTCATGCCCAACCAATGGTTGACGCGGTATAAGAGGATATTGCCGCCGTGCGGGTGGCGGCTTTCACTATTGATGTTCAGGCTGAACAGGTAAATGCAGAGTAGCGAAAGGGTTACAAATCGGGGCAGTGAGGGTATCATCACGCGAGTGACCTGACCGTCACGCAGAAAAATTTCGTTAATGACTCGGGGTGCCCCTTTTCACGAAGGGCTGAGAAATACCCGTACCACCTGATCTGGATAATGCCAGCGTAGGGAAGTCAGACACTGTTCGTGTCCCTTCTTCGCGCGGGCAGGAGCGTAACCATGCAGCCTGACCTGCACAGCCGCGAACATGCGGTTCGTACCTTACAAGATTTTCGTACCCTTTCTCCGTTAACACATTGTATGACCAATGACGTCGTGCAGAGTTTTACCGCCAATACGCTACTGGCGCTGGGGGCTTCTCCGGCGATGGTGATTGAGCCCGAAGAAGCTCGCCAGTTTGCAGCCCTTGCCAGCGCGTTGCTCATCAACGTCGGCACGTTGACACAACCGCGTGCACATGCAATGCGGGCGGCGGTTGAGCAGGCAAACAGCGCCAAAACTCCATGGACACTGGACCCGGTTGCCGTAGGCGCGCTTGAATACCGTCGCCGTTTCTGCCTAGAACTCCTTGCCTTAACACCGGCTGCCATTCGCGGTAACGCCTCTGAGATCCTGGCGTTAGCCGGTGAAAGCGCTGGGGGGCGTGGAGTGGATGCTACCGACCCGGTTGCAACGGCTCTGCCGGCGGCGCAGATTCTGGCACGCCACACCGGCGCTGTTGTGGTAGTCACCGGCGAAGTGGATTACATCACCGACGGCGAGCGCACTCTGAGCGTCACCGGCGGCGATCCGCTGATGACGAAAGTCGTGGGCACTGGCTGTGCGCTTTCTGCCGTGGTCGCCGCCAGCTGCGCGCTACCCGGAAACCGGATCGAAAACATCGCGTCCGCCTGTGGATGGATGAAACTGGCAGGACAGCACGCCAGCAAAATCTGTCACGGACCCGGCAGTTTTCTTCCGGCCTTTCTCGATGCGCTCTACACCCTGGATGCGGAGGTCGCAGCATGAAGCGGATTAACGCACTGACCATTGCCGGTACCGATCCCAGCGGCGGCGCCGGTATTCAGGCCGATCTGAAAACCTTCTCGGCGCTCGGCGCTTACGGCTGTGCGGTAATTACCGCGCTGGTGGCGCAGAATACACGCGGCGTGCAGTCGGTGTATCGCATTGAACCGGATTTTGTCGCCGCCCAGCTCGATTCGGTGTTCAGCGATGTGCGCATTGATACCACCAAAATCGGTATGCTGGCGGAAACCGATATCGTTGAGGCGGTGGCGGAGCGACTGGAACGCCATCAGGTGCAGAATGTCGTACTCGACACAGTCATGCTGGCGAAAAGTGGCGATCCGTTATTGTCGATTTCCGCCGTTGAGACATTGCGCAGGCGACTGTTGCCACAGGTTTCACTCATTACGCCCAATCTGCCCGAAGCGGCAGCGCTGCTGGATTGCCCGCACGCACGAACAGAACAAGAGATGCTGGAACAGGGGCGGGCGTTGCTGGCGATGGGCTGTGGCGCAGTGTTGATGAAAGGCGGTCATCTGGACGATGAACAAAGTCCTGACTGGCTCTTTACAGCGACCGGTGAACAGCGCTTTACCGCACCGCGGGTGATGACCAAAAACACGCACGGCACCGGATGTACGCTCTCTGCGGCGCTGGCCGCGCTGCGTCCACGGCATGCTGACTGGGCCGGGACAGTGCAGGAGGCGAAAGTCTGGCTGTCGGCGGCGCTCGCGCAGGCTGACACACTGGAGGTTGGACACGGCATCGGGCCGGTTCATCATTTCCACGCGTATTGGTAGCGTATATACTGGCAGCAGACTGGCTGTCAGGAAAAAGACTCATGGAACAAGCGCATACTCAACTTATCGCGCAACTGAACGAACGTATTTCAGCGGTGGATAATACCCCGCTGTATATCAAGTTTGCCGAAACGGTGAAAAATGCCGTGCGCAGTGGTGTGATTGCGCATGGCAACATTTTGCCTGGCGAACGCGATCTCAGTCAGTTAACGGGCGTTTCGCGCATCACGGTGCGCAAAGCGATGCAGGCGCTGGAAGAAGAAGGCGTGGTGACGCGTGCTCGCGGCTACGGCACGCAGATCAACAACATCTTTGAATATTCGCTGAAAGAGGCGCGTGGGTTTTCTCAACAGGTGGTGCTGCGCGGGAAAAAGCCGGACACCTTATGGGTCAACAAACGGGTGGTTAAGTGTCCGGAAGAGGTGGCGCAACAGCTGGCGATTGCTGCCGGCAGCGATGTGTTTCTGCTTAAGCGCATCCGCTACGTTGATGAGGACGCGGTTTCTATCGAGGAGTCGTGGGTGCCCGCGCATCTTATTCATGATGCCGATGAAATTGGCATATCGCTGTACGACTATTTCCGCAGCCAGCATATCCATCCCCAGCGCACGCGCTCACGGGTGAGTGCAAAGATGCCGGATGCTGAGTTCCAGTCGCATATCCAGATGGACAGCAAAGTGCCGGTGCTGGTGATCAAACAGGTAGCGCTTGACCAACAGCAGCGGCCCATCGAGTACAGCATCAGCTACTGCCGAAGCGATTTATACGTCTTTGTGTGCGAGGAGTAACGCCTCGCGAAACGGCGCACAGTCACCGCCGCGATGTCCAACCACCCACGATGCCACGGCGTTGCCGAGCAGCACGGCATCCGCCAGCGACCAGCCCGACGCCAGCCCGGCCAGCATGCCGCCCGCGTGGCTGTCACCGGCGCCAATCGTGTCAACGACCGTTGTCGGGAAGGCGGGTACGCATCCGGAAGATTGCGCGCTGAAGTACCAGGCGCCTTCTTTGTCATGGCGCACGATTAACGGCGCAGAAAATTGCTTCACCCATTGCGCACCTAAGTCTTCCACATCCTGGCTGAGACCAAACCGCTCCGCCGCGATTTCGGCTTCCTGACGATTGAGCGACACCAGAGGGCGACAAGCCAGAATGCGTGACATCAGTGCATCAGGAATATCGCCAATGCGCGGGCCAAAATCGATAAACGGCATAACGCGATCCAGCCCTTCCAGCCACTGCACCAACAGCTCGCCGCAGGGTGAGGAGAGTTGATAGCCCGAAAGATAAATCAGGCTGTCAGGTGGGATGGTGAGCTGGGCCAGCCAGTCGGTATTCCACTGGTTCTCCACGCCGCTGAATGACATAAACGTGCGCTCGCCATCCGGTTCGACCAGCGCAAGGCACCAGCCGTTATCACCTTGTGTGGTCTTGATGAGGCTGTGTAACCCTTCTTTCGCCATCCGGTTACGAATGATCTCCGCCCATACTCCCTGGCCCAGCGGCAGGGCGTTACCGGCATCAATACCCAGCCGTTTCAGCGCCACGGCGATGTTCAGCGCGCAGCCGCCGACGTTAACGCCTTGCTGTTTCAGTTCAATGTCACACCCGCGCCAGGGCAGGGCATAGGCATCAGCGATGACATCGATGACCGCCGCGCCGATAACCGTGACCGGATGGCGGGTCGTTAACCCCGGCAACAGTTCGGCTAAACGTGAAGTGTTCATGACGCCTCCCGACGTTGGCGCAGACGAGCAAGCGCCGTCGCATAGCGGTTGAAATCGAGCTGATTGACCGTATCCAGCTCTTGTTTCCATACCGGGTTGATGGCACCTATACCCTGCAACGCGCCGCAAATGGCTGTTGCCATTGCTCCAATGGTATCGGTATCGCCGCCGAGGTTGGCACACAAAATGGCGCAGCGATTGGGATCCGTTTGCGCCAGTTCGACCATCGCGATGGCGCAGGCCACCGATTCGATCGTGCTGGTTCCGGCGCCAATCACCTGATACAACTGTTCGCTGGCCGCTTCGGCTCCGTCAGCATTACGCACAATTTTCAGCGCCATCTCCAGACGCGCACAAAGCGATGCGCTGAACGTAGTAATGCGCTTTTGCTGGGCGTGCAGGGCGATGGCGGGAAGCGAGTCAACAATTGCGGCCCAGGAATCACCCTCAATCGCCCGTGAAATCGCCCATGCCACCACCACCGCACCGGCGATAGCCAGATCGGATTTGTGCGTCGGGCTGGAGGCCAGCGCGATATCCTCAATAAACGCATCCAGATCGCGGGCGGGCAGCAGGCATCCCAATGGCGATACGCGCATGGCCGCGCCGTTGGTGACGCCGTTATTCTCCAGTTCTGCTACCGGTTTCCCGTCGCGAATCGCGTTCAGGGCGATTTTCGACGTCGGCCCGAGAACGTTTTTATTGAAGGCGTCAAAGCGCAACGCCCAGTCGAGAATGTTCCGTCCAATCAGGTCCGGGTCGATCTCGCCGTCGCGTTCCAGCAGAGCATCCGCCAGACAGAGCGCCATTGAGGTATCGTCGGTAAATTCTGCGCGGCCAAAATAACAGGCCGCATTATTTTCTTTTGGGCCCGGCAGAAAGCGGTCAATCCAGCCAAAGTGTGCTTTGACGCGGGTTCTTGGCCACAGTTCTGACGGCATACCCATCGCATCCCCTAACGCCTGCCCGTAAAGAGCACCGAGAATACGTTCTGCTTTCATTTTACTTCCCCTTGTGTCAACGCAGTCTCGCGAACCTCAATAGCGGTAATTTCTTTGTCCGATTCGCGAAAGAAAATCATGAATAGTAGGGCTATCACGGCGATCATCACCGCCCCGAATGTCCACATGCCCGCCCAGTTGAAGGTCAGGCCATTGACCGGCTCCGGATAAGCAAACATTTTTTCCATCATCACGCCGCCGAGACGGTAGCCCAGCAGGCTGCCGAAGCCCTGACAGCAGAGCGTAATCAACCCCTGTGCGGCGGTACGCATATGCACTGGCGCTTTTTTATCGACGTAGATGTATGCCGTCACGTAATAAAAGTCATAGCTCACGCCGTGCAGCAAAATACCGAGGAACAGCAGGGCATAGGTGAAATATTCGTCTGCGCTGCCGTAGATGAAAAAGCCGTAGCGGATCGCCGCGGTGATAAGACCAAGTAGCAATACCTTCTTAATACCAAAGCGTTTCGTAAAGAAAGGCAGCGCCAGCATAAAGAAGATTTCGGAGAACTGACCGAGGGTCATCCAGCCGGTGGCGTTTTTCATCCCCACTTCGGTCAGATACCCATTGGCGAAGATGTAATAGAACGCCAGTGGCATCGCGAAAAGGAACGAGCAGAAGAAAAAGACGAGGAAGTTTTTATCACGCAGCAGGATCAGCGCATCCAGGCCCAGCATGACTTTGACGTCCATCTTGCCGGTGCTTTTCGGCGGGGTATCCGGCAGAAAGAAGGCAAACACACCCAGCAGCGCAGAGCTGGCCGCCGTCACCAGCAGCGGGATGTTGGTTGGCGAGATGTCATTATAGCCCAGCATCTGTGGCAGGAATCCACAGGCGAGACCAGAGGCAATCCAGCCGATGGTGCCCATTACGCGGATGCGCGGGAAGTCACGCTCCACGTCCGGTACGTTAGCAAACGCGATGCTGTTGGTCAGCGCAATGGTTGGCATATAGGTGAGCGAATAGGCCAGCAGCAGCGGGAAGAATCCACCGAACGTCGTCTGCTGAGCGGCAAAATACATCAGTACCGCACCGGCGAACATCAGAACTGCCAGCACTTTTTGCGCCGAGAAGAAACGGTCGGTCAGCGAGCCCACGAGGATCGGCGACAGAATTGCGGCGATCGCCGTACAGGCATAAGACCAGCCAATCTCACCGGCGGTAAAACCACTTTTACTCAACCAGAGCCAGAGCGGAACAAACCAGGCTCCCCAGATAAACCATTCAACGAACATCATGAACGACAGTTTCACTGTAGTTTTCATCTTTAAATCCTTCATGACAGGTAAGGTACGTCATGACAGTACCATTTAATAATACCTTTTAAATACCTTTAAGGTGAAACCTTGACCGTCTTAACACTTTATCGTCAGTGAATCGTGCCAGCAGATAGCGCTGAAAAATCCCCGAAAGATGGAAAAAATGGTCGGTCGGTACCAGACTTATGGCTGCCCGCAAAACGCGGGTCAGGACAATCCACATTCCGACGCATTCGGAACTTACGGGAGCATAACTATGACTGATATTGCGCAGTTGCTTGGCAAAGACGCCGACAGCCTCTTACAGCATCGTTGCATGACCATACCCTCAGACCAACTCTATCTGCCCGGACATGATTACGTCGACCGCGTGATGGTGGACAACAACCGTCCGCCTGCGGTACTGCGTAACATGCAGACGTTGTATAACACCGGGCGTCTGGGGGGAACGGGTTACCTGTCCATTTTACCGGTCGATCAGGGAGTGGAACACTCGGCAGGGGCGTCGTTTGCCGCCAACCCGCTCTATTTCGACCCGAAAAACATCGTTGAACTGGCGATCGAAGCCGGATGTAACTGTGTGGCCTCAACCTATGGCGTACTGGCTTCCGTCTCGCGTCGTTACGCGCATCGCATTCCGTTTCTGGTGAAACTCAACCATAACGAAACCCTCAGCTATCCGAATACCTACGACCAGACGCTGTATGCCAGCGTAGAGCAAGCGTTCAATCTGGGGGCGGTGGCCGTAGGCGCAACCATCTACTTTGGTTCAGAAGAGTCACGTCGGCAGATTGAAGAGATTTCCGCCGCCTTTGAACGGGCGCATGAGCTGGGTATGGTCACCGTACTGTGGGCCTATCTGCGAAATGCCGCGTTCAAAAAAGAGGGCGTCGATTACCACGTCTCCGCCGACTTAACCGGGCAGGCGAACCATCTGGCGGCAACCATTGGTGCGGATATCGTCAAACAGAAAATGGCGGAAAATAACGGCGGATACAAAGCCGTGAATTATGGCTACACCGACGATCGCGTCTACAGCAAACTGACCACAGAGAACCCGATCGATCTGGTGCGCTATCAACTGGCAAACTGCTACATGGGGCGTGCCGGGTTGATTAACTCCGGCGGCGCGGCAGGCGGCGAAACTGACCTGAGCGACGCGGTACGTACGGCGGTAATCAACAAACGTGCAGGCGGGATGGGGTTGATTCTGGGTCGTAAAGCTTTCAAAAAATCGATGGCTGACGGCGTGAAATTGATCAACGCCGTGCAGGATGTCTATCTCGATAACAAAGTGACGATTGCTTAACGCAGTAGCGGGCAATCCGGCGGCAGTCGACACCGCAACGCGGCGGGCAGGATTTCGATATGAAATTCCTGTCCGCTCAGCGGTTCGCCATCAAGATTAAAGGTAATGTCATGCGGTGCCCGGATATCAAACCAGGCTGAAGCGCCGTCGATGATATTGGGGTTTTCCTCTTGTGGTTTCAGGGTGGAAAATAGCGCGGGCAGGATCTCTTCCCCGGTGAAAATCCGCAGTTGCAGCAAACCGTCGTTGATCAACGCATTCGGACACAACTGCTGACCGCCGCCAGCCTGACGCCCATTACCAATCCCAATCACCAGCGCATCACCCTGCCAGTGGAAGTTCTCACCACGGATTTCGCAACGGTCCGGTTTTAGCGTATCCATGCGCATCAGGCCGTGAATGATGTATGACACGCCGCCCAGCGCCGCTTTCAGTTTTTCCGGCGTCTCGGTGGTGATGCGCGTACCAAAACCACCGGTTGCCATATTGATAAAACAGGTTTTATCGTTGACTTGCGCCATATCAATCTCAATGGCGTTACCGACAATCGCCAGCTTCAGCGCCTTATCTAACTCCTCGGGGATCCCGACGCTGGTGGCAAAGTCATTGGCGGTGCCCAGTGGCAGAATGCCCAGTGCGGGAATATCGGCCCCCTCACACTGGATCAGCGCTGTCGATACTTCGTTAATCGTGCCGTCACCGCCGCCGGCGATCACCGTTTCAACGCCCAGACGACGAGCCTCTTCGACATAGCGCTGCGCATCGCCTTTTTCCCAGGTAACGCGAACGTGAATCTCTACTCCTTCGTCACGGAGCAGCCCAATGGCGTCCCGCAGTACGGGGTTATCAGCACTTTTACCATTCAGAATCAATACGCTGGAGGGAAAATGATCCATTCCTTTTTTGCCTGTTTGTTTTTGGAATCTATGAAGAAAGTGTATAGCAGAAACGAAAAGGGGAGGTCAGAACAGGCTTAAAATACGCACACAATATACGATTCAGGCCGCAAAAAAATAAGCCTGCGTAAGGGAGATTACGCAGGCTAAGGAGGTGGTTCCTGGTACAGCTAGCATTTATGGGTTATGTTTTTCAGCGAAACGGATAATACCCTTAATGAACGAAGCGGTATGTGATCGGTTTCTAAGATTCCTCCTGGCGTGAAAAAATAACCCTGATTAACTATTTAGCGTGCGGATTTCGCGTCGATTCGCCGGAAAAATTGCGCATTAACAGTGCATAATCCAGCATCAGATCCTGTGGAACAGGGATCCATACGGTATAACCGTCCCCCGGCGCCACTGGCATTGGCTCGCCTTTGGCGTTTTCCATCTGCGCTAACGTGAAGTTCACGTTGCCCTGTGGGGTCATCAGTTCCAGGCTGTCGCCGACGGAGAATTTATTTTTCACTGCCACGGCCGCGAGGTCGCCATTGCGCTCACCGGTAAACTCACCCACGAACTGCTGACGCTCGGATACCGAGTAACCGTATTCGTAGTTCTGATAATCGTCATGGGTGTGGCGACGCAGAAAACCTTCGGTGTAACCACGGTGCGCCAGACCTTCCAGCGTTTCCAACAACTGCGGATCAAACGGCTTACCGGCAGCGGCGTCGTCAATCGCTTTACGATAAACCTGTGCGGTACGCGCGCAGTAGTAGAAGGATTTGGTGCGGCCTTCAATTTTCAGCGAGTGCACGCCCATCTGCGTCAGGCGTTCAACGTGGGCAATGGCACGCAGATCTTTCGAGTTCATGATGTAAGTGCCGTGCTCGTCTTCGAACGCGGTCATGTATTCGCCCGGGCGCTGGGCCTCTTCAATCATAAACACTTTATCGGTTGGCGCGCCGATACCCAGCGTCGGCTCCACGTTTTGTACCGGAATCGGCTCGTATTTGTGGACGATATTACCGACCACATCTTCTTTGCCTTCCTGTACGTTATATTCCCAGCGGCAGGCGTTGGTACAGGTGCCCTGGTTCGGGTCGCGCTTATTGATGTAACCGGAAAGCAGGCAGCGACCAGAATAGGCCATGCACAGTGCGCCGTGAACGAAGATCTCAATCTCCATCTCCGGTACCTGGTTGCGGATCTCTTCAATCTCTTCCAGCGACAGTTCGCGCGACAGAATCACACGGGTCAGCCCCATCGATTGCCAGAATTTTACCGTCGCCCAGTTCACGGCGTTGGCCTGGACCGAGAGGTGAATCGGCATTTCCGGGAAATTCTCACGAACCAGCATGATAAGACCCGGATCGGACATGATCAGGGCATCCGGACCCATTTCCACCACCGGCTTCAAATCGCGGATAAAGGTTTTCAGCTTCGCATTGTGCGGGGCGATGTTGACCACCACGTAGAATTTTTTCCCTAGCTCATGGGCTTCATTAATGCCGCGCTGCAGATTCTCGTGGTTGAATTCGTTATTGCGCACGCGCAGCGAGTAGCGCGGCTGGCCCGCATAGACGGCATCTGCGCCATAGGCGAAAGCGTAACGCATATTTTTCAGCGTTCCCGCCGGGGAAAGGAGTTCCGGTTTAAACATAATGTTCTCGTTCTGATGACAGGTCAGATCCGCTTCACCTGATGAAGCGGCTAGAGGAGAGTCCTCACGTTAAGGGCGGGCATTGTAGCGCTGCGGGTAAACGAGGTAAAGGAAAACGCCGGGTCCGATAACGCGGCGTTATCGGGCCACTATTTGCGCTACCGTGTCAGACAATCCGGCAGGCATCCGCTTCCCAGCGATAGCCGACGCCATACACCGCACGGATAAACGACTGCTCTTCGTCAAGCACTTCCAGCTTGCGACGCAGGTTTTTGATATGGCTGTCGATGGTGCGGTCGGTCACCACGCGATAATCATCATAGAGATGATTCAGCAACTGCTCACGGGAAAACACTTTCCCCGGTTCGTGAGACAGCGTTTTCAGCAGGCGGAACTCCGCAGGCGTCAGGTCGAGCATTTTATTGCGCCAGGAGGCCTGGAAACGGCTTTCATCGACGATCAGCGGGCTTTCGGCGTCCAGTTGCTGTAATTCACGCTGCGGCTTACAGCGGCGCAGAATGGTCTTCACGCGGGCGACCACTTCGCGCGGACTGTAGGGTTTGCAGATGTAATCATCCGCACCAATTTCCAGTCCCAGCAGGCGGTCGATCTCCTCAATTTTGGCGGTGACCATCACGATTGGCACCTCGGAGAAGCGACGGATTTCGCGACACAGGGTCAGGCCATCGGTACCCGGTAGCATCAGATCCAGCAGGATTAAATCCGGCGGCGTCTGGCGCACATAAGACAGTACCTGATCGCCATGGCTAATCAGCGTCGGGGCATAGCTCGCGGCGCGCAGATAGTCGATAAGTAACTGTCCCAGCTTGGGTTCATCTTCCACAATCAGAATGCGTGGCGTGTTTTCATCAATGGGTAACTCAGTCATACGTCTCTCTGTAAATCGCGTTCCAGCGGTAATTCTACTGTAATGCTTACCCCGCCAAAAGGCGAATGGGCAGCGTGGATGCGGCCATTATGGGCCTCGACGATGTTGACGCAGATCGCCAGACCCAGTCCGGACCCTCCGCTGGCGCGGTTGCGCGATCCTTCGGCGCGGTAGAATCGCTCGAACAGTTTCTTAAGCTGATCGTCACTGACGCCCGGCGCGGAGTCGGCGAAGGTGATCAGCACGCGTTTGTCGCGCAGCTCTGCGCTGATACGTAAGCTGCCGCCGCTGTCGGTGTAACGAAGGCTGTTTTCTAACAGGTTGTTGAATAACTGCATCAGGCGATCGCGATCGCCGAACACGGTAACGCTATCGGGCAGGGAAAACTGTAGCGTCAGATCCCGGCTGGCAAAACGTTCGCGGAATGCGCCGCCCGCCACTTCCAGCAGTGGGATCACGTCGACGGTAGTTTTTTGGTAGGCCAGCGCGCCTTCGTCAGACATCGAAAGCTGGTGCAGATCGTCGACCAGTTTGGTCAGTGTCCCCACTTCCGCCTGTAACGAGGCCACCGATTCCGGCGTGAATTTTCGTACACCGTCCTGAATCGCTTCCAGTTCACCGCGCAGGACTGCCAGCGGTGTGCGCAGCTCATGCGAGATATCGGCCATAAAATCGCGACGCATCTGCTGATTCTTTTCCAGGGTACTGGCGAGCTGATTAAAGTCCTGCGCCAGTTTGCCCAGCTCATCGGCGCTGGTGGCGGTAACACGGGTGGTGAAATCCCCCGCAGCCAGTTTGTGCGTGCCTTCGACCAGCCGTTTGACTGGGGCCAGCAGTCCGCGCGCGAGTGGAAAGGTCGCCAGCGCCGCCAGCAGGGTTGAGAGCGCCACAATCAGCCAACTGGTGCGCCGCTGCTGTTTATCGAAATTAATGTCGGTGTTACGCGTCAGACGTTCAACAGGGGAGGCAATGACGGCGCCGACCTCCTGACCGTTAACCAGAATGGGCCGCCGCGTACCGTCTGCGGGAACCGGGCCGCGCGGGCCAACCATGACATGCGCATCCTGGTCCACCACCCAGAACTGCGTGCGCCAGCCGTGTGGCGGCATACCAGGGCCTTGTTTATCATCGTCTTTGTCATGTTCAAAGGAGCGGAGGATCTGAAACACAAAGCGGTCATTATTGCGCAAAAAGCGCCAACTGCCGTGCTGTTGGTACTGTTCACCTAACGCATCGCTGAGCATGGTCAGACGCTGCTCGTTGCCGTTTTTGATGTAGTCAATGAACCCTCGCTCGAAGCTGATGCGTACCGCCCAATGCATACTGATCAACAACACAATGCAGGTGGCGAAAATCGCCAGAAACAGTTTGCCGGTAATGCCGGGTCGCCAGAGCTTCATCAGGTTCTCCTTTTGCGTCGCGCAATGACGACATTTTTATGGGTATCGTTTGGGACGCGGGCAAAGATCACGGCGGGCAACGCAATGATTAAAGCCATGCACAGCCAGGTGTACATAAAGACGGTATGCGACGTTCCGCTATCCACCGTAAACTGTTGTTGTCCGAACATCCCTAGCAGCAGACCGGCAACGGTGACGCCGATACTCATTGAGAGTTGCATAATCATCGACAGCAGGCTGTTCCCGCTGCTGGCCAACTCATCCGGCAGATCTTTCAGGGTCAGGGTGTTCATGGAGGAGAAACGCGTCGAGTTGACCATGCCCTGAACAAACAGCACCAGCGGCAGCACGTAATACCAGCCCAGCAGCGCAGTGGACATAAACAGCAGGGTTACCACCGACAACCCAAGCGTCGTGGCGACCAGCACCCGACGGTAACCAAAGCGGTTAACCACCTGTACAACAATGCGTTTCATGCCCATGCTACCCAGCACCATCGGGATCATCATCAGCCCGGCGTGAAACGGGGAAAAGCCGAGACCAATCTGCAAAAAGACCGGCGTCATGAAAGGCAACATGCCGCTGCCGATGCGTCCGGCAAAGCTGCCGAACAGCCCCAGCGAGAAGGTTGGCGTGCGGAACAGGTGGAGACTGAACAGCGCTCGCGGGTTAGCTTTGGCGTGTTTCAGGTAGAGCAAAATGGCCGCCACGCCGCCCACTACCAGCGCGCCGAGCGCGAACGACGACATCCCCATCCCTTTGCTGCCGTCCAGCGCGATGGTCAGAACCGCCATCCCCGTCGCCAGTAGCAGAAAACCTGAGAGATCAAAGCGTCGGGTTTGCATGGTGTAGTTGGGCATCAGCAGCAGCGTGGCGATCGCGCCGACAATACCGACCGGCAGATTAATCAGGAAAATCCAGTGCCAGGAGGCATATTCCACGAGGATCCCGCCCAGCGCCGGGCCCAGCAACGGGCCTATCTGACCCGGCAGCGTGACAAACGTCATCGCCGCCATGTACTGTTCGCGCGGGACAATCTTCATCACCGTCAGTCGACCGACCGGTACCATCATGGCACCGCCAACGCCCTGTAACACCCGCGCCATGACCAGTTCATTGAGCGTGCCGGAACCGGCACAAAACAGCGAGCCCAGGGTAAACAGCACAATGGCGGTAAAGAAAATATTCCGCACACCGATTTTGTCTGCCAGCCACCCGCTGGCAGGCAGCATGACCGCCACGGTCAGCACATACGAAACCACGACCATGTGCATATGCAGCGGGCTTTCCCCGAGGCTTTTTGCCATCGAGGGAAGCGCGGTATTGACGATGGTGGTATCCAGCGACTGCATAAAGAAGCCGAATGCCACAATCCACAGTTGCCAGCGGGTGCTGTTGGGAAGTTCTGTCATGTCTCTGTTATCGGTTTACGGTGTTTACGCGAAAAACGCAGCCGCAGACGGTCGAAGAAGAGGTACACCACCGGAGTGGTATAGAGTGTTAACAACTGGCTCATCACCAGACCGCCGACAATGGTAATCCCCAGCGGCTGACGCAGTTCAGAACCGTCACCGCCGGAAAGCACCAGCGGCAGCGCGCCAAACAGCGCGGCCAACGTGGTCATCATAATCGGGCGAAAACGCAGCAGACAAGCCTGGAAAATCGCCTGTTCTGGCGTGAGGTTGCCATGCCTTTGCGCCTCCAGCGCAAAATCGACCATCATGATGGCGTTTTTCTTCACGATGCCAATTAAGAGCATGATCCCTATCAGGGCGATGAGGCTGAACGGGGCATCGAAAATCTCCAGCGCTAAGAGCGCGCCCACCCCCGCGGAGGGAAGCGTGGAGAGGATGGTTAGCGGGTGGACATAACTTTCATACAGCATGCCAAGCACAATATAGACCGTGGCGATCGCGGCAATAATCAGGATCACCTGGGAATTCATGGTTTCCTGGAAGACCTGCGCGGTCCCGGCAAAACTGCCGCGCACGGTAGACGGCACGCCCAGTTGGGTCATCGCCCGATTAATGGCGTCACTGGCTTCTGACAACGAGGAACCCGTAGGCAGGTTGAAAGAGACGGTGGACGCTGCCGACAGCCCCTGATGATTCACCGACAATGGCGCGTTCGCCGGTTGCCATTTGGCAAACCAGGAGAGCGGAATCGCCTTACCGTCACTGTTAATGACGTACATTTTCTCCAGCGCGCTGATGTCCTGGGTGTAACGCGGGTCGACTTCCATCACCACTTTATATTGGTTCATCGGCTGATAGATGGTGGAGATCTGCCGCTGACCAAAAGCGTTGTTTAACAGGCTGTTTGCCGCCTGCACGTCAATACCCAGGCGCGCCATGGTTTCACGATCGTAGGTAAGATTCATCTCCGCGCCGTTATCCTGTTGATCAGAGTTGACGTCCGCCAGTTGGGGCAGGGCGGCTAAGGCTTTACGAATCTTCGGTTCCCATTCGCGCAGCGCCGCCAGATCGTCTGACAGCAAGGTGTACTGATAGCTGGCATTGGACTGGCGTCCGCCGACACGAATATCCTGCACTGCCATCAGGAACAGATTGGCACCGGGCTCTTTTGCCAGTTTCACCCGCAGACGGTCGATCACCTGCTGCGCGGTCTCCCGGCGTTCATCACGGGACTTAAGGGTGATAAACATCATCCCGCTGTTGACTCGCGAGCCGCCGGTAAATCCGGTGACATTATCCACTGCCGGATCATCGCGAATAATCTTCATAAAGTCCTGAAGCTTACCGCGCATCGCCTGAAACGAGATGCTCTGGTCAGCCTGAATCCCGCCCATCAGTACGCCGGTGTCCTGTTCCGGGAAGAAGGTTTTCGGAATCGAAATGTAGAGCCAGATATTCAGCGCAATAGTGCCGAGCAGCACCACGCCGACCAGTCGCGTATGGTTGAGCACCCATTTCAGCGACTTACCGTAGCCCTGTTGCAGCGCGACCAGCATGCGGCCAAATCCGCGCAGCCGCTTCTGTTCTCGAGGCTGGCTGGATTTTAGCATCCAGCCGCACATCATCGGGGTGAGCGTGAGCGACACCAGCAGCGAGATACCAATCGCCACCGACAGCGTGACGGCAAATTCACGCAGTAATCGTCCCGGCAGCCCGCCCATCAGCAGCAGCGGCAGGAACACGGCGACCAGTGACAGACTCATGGACAGCACGGTAAAGCCCACTTCACGCGTGCCCTGAAGCGCGGCCTGCAAAGGTTTCATTCCGGCTTCCAGGTGGCGCGAGATATTTTCCAGCACCACGATGGCGTCATCGACCACAAAGCCGGTGGCGATGGTCAGCGCCATCAGCGACAGGTTATTGAGACTGAATCCGCACAGATACATCGCGGCAAAGGTGCCAATTAACGAAACCGGAACCGCCACGGCGGGGATCAGCGTGGCGCGTCCGGATCGCA
Source organism: Citrobacter sp. Ca225 (assembly GCF_030337175.1). NCBI lineage: Bacteria > Pseudomonadati > Pseudomonadota > Gammaproteobacteria > Enterobacterales > Enterobacteriaceae > Citrobacter > Citrobacter sp. Ca225. Next base: position 141,380 of record NZ_JAOWCD010000097.1, read on the forward strand.
GGAACAGAAAGACCACCAGAATGACCAGCGCCACGGAAATGACCAGCGTCTGCTCAACTTCCTCCAGCGAGGCACGGATGGTCGGCGAGCGATCCTGCGCGATTTGCATATTAATCGACGCCGGGATGGTGGACTGCAACTCCGGGAGTCTGGCCCGAATGCTGTCGACCGTCTGGATAATGTTGGCTTCCGGCAGTTTGCGGATCATCAGCAAAATCGCCGGCTTGGCGTTGGTCATCCCGGCGTTGCGGACATCCTGTACCGAGTCCGTCACCGTGGCGACATCACCCAACCGTACGGCGCCGCCATTGTTGTAGTGAATCACCAGTGGCTGATATTCCGCCGCCGTTTTGAGTTCGTCATTGGTCTGGATCTGCCAGCGGTGCGTGGAATCTTCCAGCGCCCCTTGCGGTTTGCGCACGTTGGCGTTGCTGATAGCGGTGCGTACCTCATCCAGCGAGACGCCCTGGTTAAACAGCGCCTGCGGATTCAACCCGACGCGCACGGCGGGCAGCGAGCTGCCGCCTACGTCGACGTCGCCGACACCGTCGATTTGCGCGATGGTCTGTGCCAGTTGGGTTGAGGCGAAGTCGTAGAGCTCACCTTGTGAGTATGTCTCCGAGGTTAGCGTCAGAATCATGATCGGCGCGTCGGACGGATTGGCTTTGCGGTAAGTTGGGCGGCTCGGCATACCACTTGGCAGCAGACTTTGCGCCGCATTTATCGCGGCCTGCACATCTCGCGCCGCGCCGTTGATATCGCGATCGAAGTTAAATTGTAAAATGATGCGCGTGCTGCCGAGGGAACTGCTTGAAGTCATCTCACTGACGCCGGCAATGCGCCCCAGTGAGCGCTCCAGCGGCGTTGCGACGGATGACGCCATGGTCTCCGGCGAGGCTCCGGGCAGCGAGGCACTGACCATAATCACCGGAAAATCAACCTGCGGCAGCGGGGCGACAGGCAACAGTCGAAATCCCAGCACGCCGCAGAGCGTGATGGCGAGAGAAATTAAAATCGTCGCCACCGGGCGGTAAATGAAGAGAGCGAAAAACTTCATTTACGCCTCCTCTTCCCGGTGAGAGAAGCGGTTTTTCATATACAGTGACAGGCGGTCAAACAGCAGATAGATAACCGGGGTGGTGAACAGCGTCAGCACCTGGCTGACCAGTAAGCCGCCCACCATACCGATCCCCAGCGGACGGCGCAGTTCTGCCCCCACGCCGGTGCTCAGCATCAGCGGTAGTGCGCCCAGCAGTGCCGCAAGCGTGGTCATCAGGATCGGACGAAAACGCAGCAGACAGGCCTGGAAAATCGCCTCGCGCGGCGCCATCCCTTGTTCGCGCTCAGCGGCAAGGGCAAAGTCGATCATCATGATGGCATTCTTCTTCACAATGCCGATCAGCAAAATAATGCCGATAATGGCGATCACGCCGAGTTCACTACCGGCAATCATTAGCGCCAGCAGCGCGCCGACTCCAGCCGTGGGCAGCGTAGAGAGAATGGTGATTGGGTGAATAAAGCTTTCGTACAGCACGCCGAGCACGATATACATCGCCACCACCGCCGCGACAATCAGCCAGATGGTGCTGCTCAGCGCCGCCTGGAAGGCGAGGGTGCTACCCTGGAACTGAGTGGTGATATCCACTGGCAGATTCAGCGTTTTTTCGCTGTCCAGAATCGACTGGACCGCATCGCCCAGCGAATAACCGTCCGGAACGTTGAACGAGATAGTGGTGACCGGGAATTGATCCAGATGGTTAATCGAGAGCGGCGCAAAGCGTTGTTCAACCTTAGCGATCGCGCTGAGCGGCACCATGCCGCCGTCGCTGCTGGTCAGACGGATTGAATCCAGCGCCGCCAGTCCAGGCGTCGTTTCCGTATTGTGTTCCAGCACCACGCGATACTGATTCGCCTGAGTGTAGATCGTGGAAATCAGGCGCTGACCGAAAGCGTTATACAGTGCGTTATCGACATCCGCCATGCTGATCCCTAGCCGACTGGCGCTGTCGCGATCGACATTCACATACGCCACCAGCCCCTGATCCTGCCAGTCGCTGCTGACGTCAGAAAGCTGCGGCAACGCCTGTAGTTTTTCCATCAGTTGCGGCACCCAGGTGCTGAGGGCATCCAGCGAGGTGGCCTGCAGCGTGAACTGATACTGCGTGCGGCTGACCTGTGTATCGATCGTCAGATCCTGCGTCGGTTGCAGATACAAGTCGACGCCCGGCACTCTCGCCACGGCGTCCTGCAAACGGGCGATCACTTTCTGGACGCGGTCATCACGTTCGTCGAGCGGCTTCAGGTTGATTTGCAGACGCGCGCTGTTCAGCGACGGGTTGGTGCCATCGACGCCCACGAAGGCGGTCAGGCTCTCAACCGCCGGATCTTTCAGTATCACGTCCGATACCTGCCGCTGGCGCTGGGCCATACTGGTAAAGGAACTGGACTGCGGTGCCTGCAACGTGCCCTGAATGATGCCGTTATCCTGGATCGGGAAGAAGCCCTTCGGAATAAACACCCACAGCATGATGCTTAACAGCAGGGTGCCGAGCGCCACGCTCAACGTCAGCCACGGATGGTTCAGCACCTTCGCCAGCCAGTGTCCGTAACCGGCAATCACCCGATCAAACATTTTCTCCGACGCGCGGGAGAAGCGGTTTTGCTTACGCAGTGACTCCTGGCTCAGCATTCTGGCGCACATCATCGGCGTCAGGGTTAACGACACCACGGCAGAGATTAATATCGCCACCGCCAGCGTCACAGCAAATTCGCGGAACAGACGTCCGACGATATCGCCCATGAACAGCAGCGGGATCAGGACCGCAATCAGCGAGAAGGTCAAGGAGATGATGGTAAAACCGATTTCTCCGGCTCCTTTCAGCGCGGCTGTCAGCGGCTTTTCCCCTTTTTCGATATAGCGCGAAATGTTTTCGATCACCACAATCGCATCATCCACCACAAAGCCGGTGGCAATGGTCAGCGCCATAAGCGTCAGGTTGTTGATGGAGAAATCGAGAAACACCATTACCGCAAACGTGCCGATCAGCGACAGCGGGACGGCGACGCCCGGAATAATGGTGGCGGGAATATTGCGCAGGAACAGATAGATAATCATCACAACCAGCGCAATAGCCAGCATGAGCTCAAACTGAGTGTCGCTGACCGAGGCGCGGATGTTAGTCGTGCGGTCAGACAGTACCGTCACGTTTACCGATTTTGGCAGGCTCTCTTTAAGCTGTGGCAACATCTGATGAATGCTGTCCGCCGTTGAGATGATGTTCGCGCCAGGCTGGCGCTGGACGTTCATCACAATAGCCTGTTCTTTATTTGCCCATGCGCCGAGCCAGCTGTTTTCCGCCCCTTGTTCTACGGTCGCGACATCGCCCAGACGAACCGGCGCGCCGTTCTGGTAAGCAATAATGAGCTGACGGTATTCGTCGGCAGACTGCATCTGATCGTTCGCCGAGAGCGTCACCGCGCGGGTGGGGCCATCAAGGCTACCTTTGGCGGAGTTGACGTTTGCGCCGGTAATCGCCGTGCGGACGGTTTCACTGGTCAGGCCCAGCGCGGCAATGGCCTGAGCATTGAGCTTCACGCGGACCGCCGGACGTTGACCGCCGGAGAGCGTCACTAACCCGACGCCGGAGACCTGGGAGATTTTCTGCGCCACGCGGGTTTCGACCATGTCTTCGACCTGGGTCATCGGCATGGCGGTAGAGGTCACCGCCAGCGTCATGATCGGCGGATCGGCAGGGTTGACCTTGCTGTAGACCGGCGGGTTCGGCAGGTCGCTCGGCAGCAGGTTGGTGGCGGCGTTAATGGCCGCCTGAACTTCCTGTTCGGCCACATCCAGCGGCAGGGTCAACTGGAACTGGAGCGTCACCACCGACGCGCCGCCGGAGCTTTGCGACGACATCTGTTTCAGCCCGGACATCTGGCCGAACTGGCGTTCCAGCGGCGCGGTGACCGCAGAGGTCATCACATCCGGGCTGGCGCCAGGATACAACGTCACCACCTGAATGGTGGGATAGTCCACCTCCGGCAGCGCGGAGACGGGCAGAAAACGATAGCCGATGATCCCGGCGAGGAGAATCGCCACCATCAGCAGCGTGGTGGCGACAGGACGCATAATAAACAGACGCGACGGGCCGCCTGTGCTGCTCGGAGGTAACACCTGCATCAGGAGCGCGCTCCTTTCTGACCGTATTCACGGCTGGTGGCTTTTGTATCGGTGGTGGCGGCTTGCGCTTCCACCACTTCCACTTTCGCCCCTTCCGTCAGGCGGTCAATCCCGTCGGTGACGACGCGGTCACCGGCCGAAATCCCGGCGCTGATCACCACCTTCTGACTGTCCTGAATGCCCGTTTTGACCAGATGCTTACTGACTTTGTTTTCATCGTTCAGCACCCAGACGAAGTGTCCTTCGTTGCCCATTTGTAGAGCGGCTGTCGGGATCACCACGGCGTTTTGTTCCGTGTCGACTAGCATGCGGGCATTCACAAACTGATTCGGGAACAGCGCGTCATCCTGGTTATCAAAGCGAGCTTTTACTTTGATCGTCCCGGTCGTGACGTCGATCTGGTTGTCCAGACTCAGCAATACGCCCGCGCTGAGCTTTTTCGAATTGGTGCGATCCCAGGCTTCAACAACCAGCGGTTGTCCGCTTTTTTGCGCCTGCACGACGGTGGCGATATCGCTTTCCGGTAGGGTGAAAATCAGGTCGATGGGATGCGTCTGGGTGATCACCACAATACCGTTGGTATCACCACTGGAAATCTGATTGCCGACATCTACCTGTTTCAGACCAACCCGACCATCAACCGGTGCGGTGATGCGGCTCCAGTCAAGTTGTAGCTGCGCGCTGGCGACGCTGGCCTCATCGGCCTTAATCGTACCTTCGGATTCGCTCACCAGCGCCTGCTGGGCGTCCAGCTCCTGGCGGGAGACTAAGTTGCTTTTGACCAGTTGCTGGTAACGAGCCAGATCGCGACGCGCGTTAGCGAGGGTGGCTTTGTCTTTCGCAAGGACGCCCTGCGCCTGTGCCAGTGCCACTTTAAACTGGCTGGGATCGATCTCCGCCAGCAGGTCACCGGCTTTAACCTGTTGACCCTCCTGGAAATGAAGCGCCAGTAGTTGTCCATCCACGCGGCTACGTACGGTGACGGTGTTGGCGGCGGTCATCGTTCCCAGACCGGTGAGATAACGCGGAACGGCCTGCTCCGTGGCGGTCGCGGCCTGCACCGGCGCGAGTGGACCTGAGCGCATACCACGACGACCTGCGCCAGCCGTGGGTTTCGCTTGTCCGGTTGCGCCGGGCGCGCTGCTCTGCGGTTCGCTCCGGTTCTGCCAGAATCCGTATGCGGCGATGGCGGCGATGACCACCACGATGGTGATTACCCAGCGGGATTTGTGACTGCCTTTCATCGTTATGAGTTTCTCATCCTGAAACGTTTCGCGGAATGATACTAGTTTAGCCAGCCATCAAGGGAGAAAAATGGAGGAATTATGAAACCCTGTACGGATTCATCCGAATGGCGGCGCGCTTTGCGAGGCGTTACGCAACAATCATCGCTGAAAAAGGCGCATGAAAAATTGTGCGCTACAGTGGCGGCACGGCAAAAAGGAGGTAAGCCACGGATTTCAGCAGGACGCTGAAACGGGAAAGCCCCTCCCGAGGAAGGGGCCAAAATAAGGAAAGGGTTATGATGAAGGTAGTCATCATACTGGTGATACTCTTAGTCATTAGCTTACCGGCTTACTAAGACACCAGGGGGAGGGGAAACCCTCCCTTACCCTCACTCCTGAAACTAAGCCACATGAACCTTAATGTCAATCCATCCGCGTTCAGCTTGCGAGGCGTTTAGCGGAATACCACTTCAGCCCAGCGGGCCAGACCGGCGGTGACGGAGCCGAAGTCATCGCCACCGGCAATGGGAATACCCGGCAGTTTGGCGGCCAGCGCTTTTTTGATCAGCGGCGAGCGTGCGCTGCCACCGGTCAGATAGATGACGTCTGGCTTTTCCTGGGCGTTATCCAGCGCCAGTTGCACCTGTTCCAGTATCCGGGAAAGCGGCTGATCCAGCGCGCGCTCCAGCCCCTGTTGGCTGATGACGGCGGCCAGATCGTCGCGGATAAACGGGAGCACTGCATTAACTTCGGCTTGTGCAGACAGCGTAATTTTGCTCTCTTCGGCGCTGCGGACCAGCCGATAACCGAGACGCTGACGCCAGACTTTCAGCAGCAGCGCCACCTGCTCCGGTTCGCGGGCATCGCGTACCAGGTCGTTCAGCAGACGCCCCGTGGCGCTGCTGTAGAAATCGCTTTGTGCCGGAACGTCGTTGATCGCCACCGCGTTCCACCACGGCAGCACCGGTAGGGCGATCCCTTTCTCGGTTTCGCCCCCCATCCCCAGCAGCGGCATCAGGTGTTTAAACGCCAGCGCGATATCCAGATCGTTCCCGCCAACGCGACAGCCGCTGTGACCCAGCAGGCTGGATTCGCGGTCAGCGCGGTGATGCCATTGTGGCCCCATCAGCAGTAACGAACAGTCGGTGGTCCCCCCGCCGATATCCACCACCAGGACACGTTTCTCTTCCTGTAATGTCGCTTCGTAATCCAGTCCCGCCGCCACCGGCTCATACTGGAAAATGACATCCTGAAAGCCAGCTCGTTTTGCCGCTCGTTCCAGAATACCCTGCGCCTGGCTGTTCGCCTCATCGCCGCCTAATCCCTGGAAGTTAATGGGACGTCCGATCACGGCCTGGGTGATGGCTTCGGGGAGCTGGTTTTGTGCCTGTTGACGAATGTGTAGCATCATTGCGCAGACTAAATCTTCGAACAGCGCGACCTGTTGCGGTTTTAATCCGCTGGCGCCGAGGAAGGATTTCGGCGACTTAACGAAGTACACCTCTTCCGGGTCATCAATATAGTGTCCAAGCGATGACAGGCCAAACTGTACGCTGCTGGCGTGAACGTCAATGTCCTCGTCGCGATTGAAGCGAATGGCCCGACGCAACAGCGCCTGCGTTTCATCGTCTGGTGTCGGAACATCATGATGGCGGTAGAGCCATTCGCTCACCGATTCACGCGTCGGCGCGCAAAGCATGGAAGGCAGCAGCGTACTGCCATTTTCCATTTTCAGCAGTTGCGGCTTGCCGTCGCGCATGACGGCGACAGAACAGTTAGCGGTACCGTAATCAAATCCAATAAACACCTTGAAAATCCCCATGCCAGTGAAGAAGGGGCGTGACTTTAGCGAAATGTCGTCGTCGCGACAACTGGAATATGAAAGCAAAGCACAACGCCTGAATAGCGATTATGCTGAAGGTTTGCAGAAAAAGGAGAGGATGATGTTTACCCTGAACTGGCAACCGCCTTATGACTGGTCATGGATTCTGGGTTTCCTTGCCGCCCGTGCGGTCGACGGGGTGGAAACCGTCGAGGCGTTACGCTACACGCGAAGCCTGGCGATAGGACAACATAAGGGAATCATCGCCGCCGTTCCCGACACCGCGACGAACACGCTTCAGGTAACGCTGAGTGAAGGGCTATTGCCGGTCGCGGATATCTGCCTTGAAAAAATGGAGCGACTGTTTGATTTGCGCTGTAAACCACAGCAGATCAGCCATGCGTTAGGTGAACTGGGCGCGGCGCGTCCGGGACTGCGCCTGCCCGGTTCGGTGGACGCCTTTGAGCAGGGCGTCCGGGCGATTCTGGGCCAACTGGTGAGCGTGGCGATGGCGGCAAAGCTGACGTCGAAGGTTGCACGATGGTATGGCGACGTGTTAGCGGACAGCCCGGAGTACGTCTGTTTCCCTACGCCTGAACAGCTAGCCGCAGCCGATCCGCTGGAACTGAAAGCGTTGGGCATGCCGCTGATGCGCGCCAACGCGCTTATCTATCTGGCGCAGGCCGCCCGGGATGGAATACTGGTAACCCAGCCGCCGGAAGATATTGAACAGGGAATCAAAATGCTACAGGGATTTCCGGGGATTGGTCGCTGGACGGCAAACTATTTTGCCCTGCGCGGCTGGCAGGCGAAGGACGTGTTTTTGCCTGACGACTATCTGATCAAACAACGTTTCCCGGGGATGACTCCCGCGCAGATCCGTCGCTATGCGGAGCGCTGGAAACCCTGGCGCTCCTACGCGTTATTGCACATCTGGTATACCGAGGGATGGCAGCCGTCAGTTGATCGCGAAATAACTGGTGTTGAGTAGCAGATCCAGCGGTTGCGCTTCGGCGATGATATCGCCATAAATCTGGTCGATACCAATACCTGACAGCGTATCCATGACGATCGGCGTTTGCACCGGCCCGGCAATGGTTTTCATCCCCAGGCGCTGGGCGTGGCCCTGGATGATCGACACCAGCATTTCATCCATCATGTTGCCGTGAATGCTGGCGCTCAACTCACTGTCGAGCAGCAGGTAATCCGCCAAACTTTTGGTCATCAGATTGAAGATCTGCAGATCGCGGCCAATCTGGCTCACAATGATGTGACACCCTGCCTGGCGTAATGTCTGAATTGCTTTGGTGCTCTCCTGTGGGTTCAGTAACAGCGCTTCCGCAGGCACAATCAGATGTAGCAGGCGTCCCGGCAGAGTGCTCTGCTCCAGTTGAGCCAGAAGTTCGTCAATCAGCGTTGTGCTGATTAATCCCGCCACCGAAAGCGGCAGGGCGACGCTGAGTCCTTTGCTGGCAACCGCCGGCGCTGCATGATGGAAAAATTCATGGAGCACGCGGCGATCCAGCGCATGGCTGAGCGCCGGATCGGCTAAGCTTGCCCGAAAGGCCTGCTCTTCCATGACTTCTCCTTCACTGGTCCACAGTCGCAGCGAGATCAGCCAGAAATTACGTGCTTCGGGAATGCGTGGTGACGCAACGCCGCGGGCGACCATCAGCAAGTGGTTATCTTTAATCATCCGCCATTGCTCATCCAGCGACATCATCGCGCGCTCGTGATGCGCCTGCTCTTGTTGTGGTTCATACACGGTCACCTGGCCGCGCCCGCCATTTTTAGAGGCATAGCAGGCGATATCTGCCTGCGACATCACCTCAACCGCCTGGCAATTGTTCTCGTCGATGAGCGTGATCCCGGCGCTGGCACCAATGCGATGCAGGCGGCCTTCCCACATAAAGTGGTAATCATTGACGGCGTTAACGATCCGCGTGGCGATAAAGCGCGCGCTTTCAATATTACACTCCGGCAACAGCAGGCCGAACTCATCACCGCCCAGACGCGCCAGCACGTCGCTGGAACGCAACATGCTGAGCATCAGTTGCGCCAGTTCGCGCAGCAGCGCATCGCCCGCCGCGTGACCGGCGCTGTCATTTACCGCTTTAAAACGATCAAGATCGATAAAGACCAGCGCGTGGCGCTGATGCGCACTGCGGACGGTTTGCAGCAGCAGTTTCAGCTTGTTTTCAAAACTAGCCCGATTGGTCAGGTGGGTGAGGGCGTCGTGGGTGGCGCTGTAGCTTAGCTGGCGCAACATCTTACGTGACTCGGTGACATCCTGAATCACCAGCACTGAACCGATATTTCCACCGTCCAGGGTGCTAAGCGGGGTTATGCTGTAGTGAATGTCGTAACTGCCGCCGTTGCGACAATGGAGAACCACATCCTGTTCGATGGCGGAGCGGGACATATCAGCACTGTAGATGTTCTCCATCAGCGGGCCGTTATCGCCAAAGGTGATGCGCAGTACCGTCAACAGCGGTACGCCAATGGCATTCTCCTGCTGCCAACCGCTCATCTTCTCGGCGACCGGGTTCATAAAGGTAACTTTCAGATCAACGTCAATACACACCACCGCTTCCCCGATGGAGTCGAGGGTAATGTGCAAACGCTCTTTTTCCTGAAACAGCGCTTCATTCAACTGCTTCACTTCGGTCATGTCCATATTGATACCGAGCAGTCGTTCGACTTCGCCATCTTTATTTAACACCCGATTCGCCAGCGAGCGGATATGGCGGACGCCGTCTTTCACCGCAATGCGGAATTCCATCTTAAAAGGCAGGCGCGCGGCTAAGGAGTCACGCACCACCTTTTCTGCATACTCGCGGTCTTCCGGGATAACGCAGTCGTACCAGAGCGACCAGGTGGGCTTAACATGAGCGGGAACCTCATACAGTTCGAACATACGCTTATCCCAACTGATGACGTCGGGTTGCAGTTCCCATTCCCAGATCCCAATGCCGCCAGCTTCGTTTGCCAGCGTGATGCGTTCCATCAGCCGTTTGTTAACCCATTCGGTATGTTTGAGATCGTTGATGTCTTCAATTTGGGCAATAAAGTAAAGCGGCGTGCCGTCAGAATGGCGGACCAGCGAGACGGTCAGCAGCGCCCAGACGATCTCGCCCGTACGGGTGTAATAGCGTTTCTCCATCGAATAGCTATTAATGTCGCCGCTCACCAGCATGGTGAGTTGCTCCAGATCTTTATGCAGGTCTTCCGGCCAGGTGAGCTGCTGAAAGGTCAGCGCGCGTAACTCATCCTGGTTATAGCCGAGAAACTGGCATAACGCTTTGTTGGCCTGCAGCCATTGCCCTTCTGTACCGACCAGCGCCATACCGATCGCTGAATACTCCATCGCGTTGCGAAAACGTTCTTCGCTTTCCGTAATGTGCTTACGTTCGGCGCGAAAGGCGTACATCACCATGGTCATGATGTTCGCGGGTAAGAGAATCATTAAGAACGGCAGCCACGGCAGGTTGTTCATGACATGCACTTTGGGGGTGACCAACAGTGACGGGTCGGCCGCCATCATCAGCGATACCATCATGACGGTAGCGAGGAAGATGAGAAAGGCTTCCATCCGTGGCAACCGCACGGCGCTCCACATCAGCAGTACGATCACTAACGTAAAGGGCCATGGAACATACTTCATGGCGAACCAGCTCAGAACCAGGGTGACGACTAGCGTCAGCAATGTTTCCAGGAGCAGACGCGGGTTGCGGTGGCGCAACAGGTAGTGTGGTTTGAACAATAATCCCAACGGTACCAGCGCCAGCGCGCCGATGGATTCCGACAGCACCCAAATCAGAAACGCTTTCAACGGCGTTTCATTCGGCGACATAATCCACACCAGAATACCGCCCAACAGCGGCGGGATAACCGCACTGCCGAAGGCAAGACGTAGCCAGTCATTGAGATTCTGTAACGGGTTGTACCAGGGTAACAGCTTACGTAACAGCATAGCGCCGACGACGGCTTCAATGATGTTGATCGCGGTGTAGGTAAAATTCAGCGCGCTGGGCGGGAACAAGACCAGCGATGCGCCAATGCTCCCTAACGAACAGGCGAGCGCAATTCCGGGCCACATCCGTCCGGCGTGACGGTAAAAGGCCACCATCATGATCGACGTCGGGAACCAGAGCGGGGCGAGTTGGGTGCCAAACTGGGATAATTCCAGTGAGAAAAGGGTAAAAATAAAAGCCGTCAGCCCTAAACTGACGAAGCGCAGCAGAGGATGCGGCAAGGTAACTAAAACATGTTGGGATGGTTTACTCATTACCCTGTATCCGAGTGGCCGGAACGTCGCGGAACGCCCGGACGCATCGTGATATTCTCTGTTTATGCTAGTACAAACAATTTACAATTTATATCCCGGTTGCTCATTATTTGACATTATATGGCGATTAATTACTGCGAAACCGGGTTAATTCCGCGGGGTGCTCTAAATCTGAACAAATAAATTTGCGACAGGGAAACGTTGGGCGCGAAATACACTCCCTGCTATCTCGACTGGTATCGCACGCCCGAAATCCCTATAATTGCCGCGTTTGACGCCCATGCGGCGTCGTCCTTCCTAACCAGGTTATTCAGGTCGCTAAATTTATGACTGATCAGTCCCATCAGTGCGTCATTATCGGTATTGCTGGCGCATCGGCTTCCGGCAAGAGTCTTATTGCCAGTACCCTTTATCGCGAGTTGCGTGAACAAGTCGGTGACGAACATATCGGCGTTATTCCCGAAGACAGCTATTACAAAGATCAAAGCCATCTGTCGATGGAAGAACGCGTTAAAACTAACTACGACCATCCGAATGCGATGGATCACAGCCTCCTGTTTCAGCACCTGCAGGCCCTCAAACGGGGTTCGGCGATCGAACTACCGGTATACAGCTACGTCGAACACACCCGCATGAAAGAGACGGTTCGTGTTGAGCCAAAGAAAGTCATCATTCTTGAAGGGATTTTGCTGCTGACCGACGCGCGTTTACGCGAAGAGATGAACTTCTCTATTTTTGTCGATACCCCGCTGGATATCTGCCTGATGCGCCGTATCAAGCGTGATGTTAACGAACGTGGTCGTTCAATGGATTCCGTCATGGCGCAGTATCAGAAGACCGTGCGTCCGATGTTCCTGCAATTTATTGAACCGTCTAAACAATACGCCGATATTATCGTGCCGCGCGGTGGGAAAAATCGCATCGCCATTGATATTCTGAAAGCGAAAATCAGTCAGTTCTTTGAATAAGCCCGGCGAATTGTGTACCGTTCAGTGATAACCTGGTTTGCCCTTAATGCACAATGCGTTAAGCGCCCGATGCACGAAAGGAGAAAGTGCCATGCGTCTGTGTGACCGAGATATTGAAGCCTGGCTTGATGAAGGCCGTTTGTCGATCAACCCGCGTCCGCCCGTTGAGCGCATTAATGGCGCAACTGTGGATGTGCGCCTGGGCAATAAATTTCGTACATTTAGTGGACATACCGCTGCCTTTATCGATTTAAGTGGACCGAAGGCAGAAGTGAGCGCTGCGCTGGATCGCGTTATGAGCGATGAGATCGTCCTGGCGGAAGGGGATGCATTTTACCTGCATCCTGGCGAACTGGCGCTGGCAGTGACCTATGAGTCGGTGACCCTGCCGGCGGATCTGGTGGGGTGGCTGGACGGTCGCTCTTCACTGGCGCGCCTGGGTCTGATGGTTCATGTGACCGCGCACCGTATCGATCCGGGCTGGTCTGGCTGTATCGTGCTGGAATTCTATAATTCCGGTAAATTGCCGCTGGCTCTGCGCCCAGGGATGCTGATCGGCGCGTTGAGTTTCGAGCCGCTATCGGGGCCTGCGCTTCGACCTTACAACCGTCGTGAAGATGCGAAGTATCGCGATCAGCAGGGCGCTGTCGCCAGCCGGATTGATAAAGACTGAGTCTACTCCATTGAGGATAGCATGAGACGATTTCTGACGACGCTGATGATTTTGCTGGTCGTGTTGGTGGCCGGCTTCTCCGCGTTAGTATTGTTAGTCAATCCGAATGATTTCCGCGCTTATATGGTGCAACAGGTGGCTGCGCGAAGCGGTTATCAACTGCAACTGGACGGCCCACTGCGCTGGCACGTCTGGCCGCAACTCAGCATCCTCTCCGGGCGTATGGTGTTAACGGCAGAAGGGGCCGCTGAACCCCTGGTTCGTGCGGATAATATGCGTCTGGATGTCGCACTGTGGCCGCTGCTGAGCCATCAGCTCAGTGTCAAACAGGTGATGCTCAAAGGCGCAGTGATTCAGCTAACGCCGCAAACGGAAGCGGTACGCCGTGAAAACGCCCCGGTGGCCCCGAAAGACAACACCTTGCCAGATGTTGCCGAAGATCGCGGTTGGTCGTTTGATGTCGCCAGTCTGCGTGTAGCGGACAGCGTACTGGTCTTTCAGCATGAAGATGATGAACAGGTAACCGTTCGCGATATTCGTCTGCAGATGGAGCAGGATGCACAGCATCGCGGCACCTTCGAATTTTCAGGCCGGGTGAATCGCGACCAGCGCGACCTTACCCTTGCTTTCAACGGTACCGTTGACGCTTCCGACTATCCGCATAACTTCACCGCGGGTATTCAACAGTTAAGCTGGCAGTTGCAGGGCGCCGATCTGCCGAAACAGGGCATCCAGGGGCAGGGACAACTGCAGGCGCAGTGGCAGGAAGAGAAGAAAACGCTCACCTTCAGCCAACTCAATGTGACGGCGAACGACAGCGCCCTGACCGGAAACGTGCAGGTGACGCTGAAGGAACAACCGGCATGGCTCGTCAACCTGCAATTTGCCCGCCTGAATCTGGATAACCTGTTAGCGCCGCCCGAAAATGCCAGCAGCGCCAACGGCGCGGTGGCGCAGGGGGGAAGTCAGCCGCCGCTGGCGCGTCCGGTGATTTCAAGTCGTGTGGATGAACCCGCCTATCAGGGGCTGAAAGGCTTTAGTGCCGATATCGCGCTGAAAGCGGATAACGTGACATGGCGTGGGATGAATTTTACCGACGTCAGTAGCCGTATGACGAATCAGTCCGATGTGCTGACGATCGCCGAACTGCAAGGCAAACTCGATGGCGGGATGATATCGCTGCCGGGGACGCTGGATACGCGTGCGCAAACGCCACAAGTGGTATTCCAGCCGCGTCTGGACGACGTCGAAATCGGTACGATCCTCAAGGCATTCAACTATCCGATTGCCCTGACCGGCAAGATGTCGCTGGCGGGAGATTTTTCCGGTGCGGATATCGATGCCCAGTCATTCCGTCACAGCTGGCAGGGGAAAGCCCATGTTGACATGCGCGACACGCGGATGGAGGGCATGAACTTCCAGCAGTTGATTCAGCAGGCCGTGGAACGCAGCGGCGGCGATGTACAGTCGATGCAAAGCGTTGATAACGCGACGCGTCTGGCCCGCTTTGTCACGGACCTGACGCTGGATCACGGTAAACTGACGCTGGATAACATGGCAGGCGAGTCCGCAATGCTGTCCCTGACGGGGCAGGGGACGCTCGACCTGGTCGGGCAAACCTGTGATACGCAGTTTAACGTGCGGGTGCTGGATGGCTGGAAGGGCGAAAGCAAGCTGATCGATTTCCTGAAGGCGACTCCGGTTCCGCTGCGGGTTTACGGTAACTGGCAGGCGCTGAATTACAATCTGCAGGTGGATCAATTACTGCGTAAGCATATGCAGGATGAAGCGAAGCGTCGTCTGAACGACTGGGCGGAGCGAAATAAAGATTCCCGCAACGGCAAAGATGTGAAGAAGCTGCTGGATAAACTCTGATTCGGTAGGGCGTGTGTGCCGGATGGCGACGCTTCGCGTCTTAATCCGGCCTGGAAACGGATAATGGCCATATGCCGGGCGGCACATTCGTCACCCGGCATTGTTTCATATTAAACCTCGTAATCCATCTCATCCTCATTGCGTAAAGGCATAATTTGAACCTTCTGTACCCGATGGCTTTCCACCTGCAACGTTTTTAGCAGGAAATCGCCCACCTGGACTTCTTCTCCCGGCTTTGGCACGCGCTGCAATTCTTCCATCAGCAGACCCGCAATGGTGTGATATTCCCGTTTTTCATCAAGCGGCAGCGGGACATATTGCACCAGATCTTCCAGCGGCATGTGGCCGTTGACGGTCCATGAGCCGTCCGGGTTTTTCTGGATGTCATGGCGGGCATCTATCTCTTCCGCCTCGTTCGGCAGATTACCGGCAATGGTTTCCGTGACGTCACTGAGCGTCACGATCCCTTCCACTGAGCCGAATTCATCGACGACAAAAGCAAAGTGCGTTCGCGCATTGCGGAACTGTTCCAGCGCCGGAAGCAGAGGTAGCGTTTCCGGGAACACCAGCGGCTGACGAATCAATACCCGCAGGTTCAGCGGTTCACCGCGCAGCGACTGCTGCAGCAGGTCAATCACGTGCACCACGCCCAGCAGATCTTCCTCATCGTGACCACCGGTCACCACCAGGCGCGTATGCTGGTTTTTTTCCAGCAGCGAGCGAATCTCTTCTTCCGGCGCGGTGAGGTCGATATGCTCGATGTCATGGCGCGAGGTCATAATACTGCTGACCGTGCGCTGATTGAGGTTGAGTACGCGCTCAATCATTCGACGCTCTTGCGGGTTGAAAATCTGGCTGTCGTCATGGTCAACCAGCAGCGAGGCGGTTTCCGCATCCAGTTCGGCTTCTTCTTTCTGGCCGCTCAACAGACGCATTACCGCCTCGGTCGTCCGTTGGCGCAGGGTGTGATTGGCCGACAGGAAACGACGACGGTTAAAGATAGCCAACTGGTTCAACGCTTCGATCATCACCGAGAAGCCAATGGCGGCGTACAGATACCCTTTCGGGATCCGGAAGCCGAAGCCTTCCGCCACCAGACTGAAGCCGATCATCAGCAGGAAGCTGAGACAGAGGATGACAATGGTCGGGTGGCTGTTCACAAAGCGGGTGAGCGACTTACTCGCCAGTAGCATCAGGCTGATGGCAATAATCACCGCCGCCATCATCACCGCCAGGTGATCCACCATACCGACGGCGGTGATCACGGAGTCGAGCGAGAAGATGGCATCCAGCACCACAATTTGCGCCACCACACCCCAGAATTTCGCCCCTTTACGCTGAGTGGGGTTGTTGCTGTCTTTCCCTTCGAGCCGTTCGTTCAGCTCCATTGTGGCTTTAAACAGCAGGAAGAAGCCCCCAAACAACATGATCAAATCGCGGGCGCTAAAGCTTAGACCGTGCACGCTAAACAGCGGTTTGGTCAGCGTGACCAGCCACGAGATTGATGCCAGCAGCAGCAGACGCATCAGCATTGCCAGGATAAGCCCGGTCACGCGCGCACGGTCGCGCTGCGCAGGCGGCAGTTTCTCTGCGAGGATGGCAATAAAGACTAAGTTATCAATGCCGAGGACTAATTCGATCACGACCAGCGTGACCAGTCCGGCCCAGATTGACGGATCGGCGATCCATTCCATAGTAAATGTAATACCTTTCGTTATATGACAATTGTCACAATTCGATCATGGATAAAGCGGACGGAAAATGCAATGGCGAGAGGGGATTTCTCATGTATTCACCTTGCTGATTGCGCTGAAAATAACCATAAAGTTTCTGTCGGGAATAATTAAATATGGCAAAAAGCTATTTAGGAAATATCGCAGGGTGAATAGAGGAAATAGATTCTGTCAACATCAAGTAATTCCTAAAATCTGGCCAATATATCGCTTAATATTAATCTTAAAAACAGAGAATAGCAGGCGTGTTACCTTGCCTGCAATTACGTTAGCTGTAACAATTCTTCCAGCGTTAATGATGGACGAGTAAATATATTACGTGGGGTTCCGGTTCATTAATGGCTGACATTCAGAATGCCTTAACATTTTCTCTGTTACGACAAACAGTGAAATAACAAGGCTTATAAAAACATAACCTAATCAGTGTATTGGTAGCTAAAAAGCCAGGGGCGGTAGCGTGCCTGAACGCCTGATGACGAGTCTGCATTATTCTGTCAATAGCTTACGGATGAATTCAATTTTTTTAGGACTGATGCCAGTTAAATTTCTTTTCAATTAACTGCAATGTAAATGTGTACGGCGAAGTCGCTATTTAAATTGCACAGGATAATTACTCTGCCAAAGTGATAAATAATCAATGATGAAATCCAAAATGAAATTGATGCCATTATTGGTGTCGGTAACCTTGATAAGCGGTTGCACAGTACTTCCGGGCAGCAATATGTCTACGATGGGCAAAGACGTGATTAAACAGCAAGACGCTGACTTTGATCTCGACCGGATGGTGAACGTGTATCCACTCACGCCACGACTGGTAGAACAATTACGCCCGCGCCCGAATGTCGCCCAGCCGAATATGTCGCTGGACCAGGAGCTCGCCAGCTATGAGTACCGTGTCGGGGCAGGGGATGTGCTGAGCGTGACCGTCTGGGATCACCCGGAACTCACTACGCCTGCGGGCCAATACCGTAGCTCCAGCGATACCGGTAACTGGGTTCAGCCCGATGGCACCATGTTTTACCCGTACATCGGCAAGGTCAGCGTGGTCGGAAAAACCCTGGCAGAAATCCGTAGTGATATTACCGGGCGCTTAGCGAAGTACATTGCTGACCCGCAGGTGGACGTTAATATCGCCGCTTTCCGTTCGCAAAAAGCCTACATCTCCGGGCAGGTGAATAAATCCGGGCAGCAGGCGATCACCAACGTGCCGTTGACCGTGCTGGACGCCATTAACGCCGCCGGCGGCCTGACGGAAGTGGCTGACTGGCGCAATGTGGTGCTGACGCACAAAGGCAAAGAACAACGCATTTCACTGCAGGCGCTGATGCAAAACGGCGATCTCAGCCAGAACCGTCTGCTTTATCCCGGCGATATTCTCTATGTGCCGCGCAATGACGACCTGAAAGTGTTCGTGATGGGTGAAGTGAAAAAACAGAGCACCCTCAAAATGGACTTCAGCGGCATGACGCTGACCGAAGCGCTGGGTAACGCCGAAGGCATCGATCTGACCACCTCCAACGCCAGCGGCATCTTCGTGATCCGTCCGCTGAAAGGCAAAGGCCCTGGCGGCAAGATTGCCAACATCTATCAGCTTGATATGTCTGATGCGACCTCTCTGGTCATGGCGACGGAATTCCGTCTGCAGCCGTATGACGTGGTGTATGTCACCACCGCACCGGTCGCGCGCTGGAACCGTCTGATCAATCAGTTGCTGCCGACCATCAGCGGTGTCCGTTACATGACGGATACGGCCAGCGACCTTCATAACTGGTAATCGTCATGTTTAACAAAATATTAGTGGTTTGCGTGGGAAACATTTGCCGTTCCCCGACGGCAGAGCGTTTGCTTAAACAATATCACCCGCAGATAACGGTGGAATCCGCCGGTCTGGGCGCGCTGGTGGGAAAAGGCGCTGACGCTTCAGCGGTGAGCGTGGCGGCAAGTCATGATCTTTCTCTGGAAGGACACTGCGCGCGTCAGGTCACCGGGCGGCTGTGCCGGGACTATGACCTGATCCTGGCGATGGAAAAAAGACATATCGCCTCTCTGCACGAACTGGCGCCCGAGATGCGTGGCAAGGTCATGCTTTTCGGGCACTGGGACGATGAACGCGAAATTCCCGACCCGTATCGTAAAAGCCGTGAGGCGTTTGAAGCGGTGTACGCCTTACTTGAACGGTCTGCTCGCCAGTGGGCGCAGGCATTGAACGCAGAGCAGGTAAAATAATGACAGAAAAAGTAAAACAGTCTGCCGCACCGGTAACGGGCAATGATGAGATCGATATCGGTCGTCTGGTGGGAACCGTTATTGAAGCGCGCTGGTGGGTGCTGGGCATTACGGCGGTCTTTGCGCTATGCGCGGTGATTTACACACTCTTCGCCACGCCTATCTACAGTGCGGATGCGCTGGTACAGATTGAACAAAACACCGGCAACTCGCTGGTGCAGGATATCGGCTCTGCGTTATCCAACAAGCCGCCGGCTTCGGAAGCGGAAATTCAGCTCATCCAGTCGCGTCTGGTATTAGGCAAAACGGTGGACGATCTGGATCTGGATATTTCGGTCACCAAAAACACCTTCCCGCTGTTTGGCGCGGGCTGGGAACGGCTGATGGGGCGACAGAATGAATCGGCAAAAGTCACCACCTTTACCCTGCCGAAAGGGATGAACGAACAGACCTTCACCCTGACGGTGCTGAGTGACAAAGACTACCAACTGACCAGCGACGGCGGCTTCAGCGCGCGCGGACAGGTCGGGCAGACGCTGAGCAAAGACGGCGTCACGATAGTAGTCAGTGAAATTCATGCTCGACCGGACACGGAATTTACTGTCACCAAATTCTCCACGTTGGGGATGATCAATAACCTGCAAAACAACCTGACGGTAGTCGAAAACGGCAAAGATACCGGCGTGCTCAGCCTGAGCTTTACTGGCGAAGACCGCGATCAGATCCGCGACATTCTCAACAGCATTACCCGAAATTATCTGGAACAGAACGTTGAGCGCAAATCTGCCGAGGCGGCGAAAAGCCTGGCCTTCCTGGCGAAACAGCTGCCGGAAGTGCGCCAGCATCTGGACGTGGCAGAGAATAAACTCAATGCGTTTCGTCAGGATAAAGACTCCGTCGATTTGCCGCTGGAAGCGAAAGCCGTGCTGGACTCAATGGTTAACATTGATGCGCAGCTTAACGAACTGACCTTTAAAGAAGCGGAAATCTCGAAACTCTTCACCAAAGCGCACCCGGCGTACCGCACGCTGCTGGAAAAACGTCAGGCGCTGGAAGATGAAAAAGCCAAACTGAACGGGCGCGTGACGGCGATGCCGAAAACGCAGCAGGAGATTGTGCGCCTGACGCGTGACGTTGAGTCGGGTCAGCAGGTCTATATGCAATTGCTGAACAAACAGCAGGAGCTGAAGATCACCGAGGCCAGCACCGTGGGTGACGTGCGGATCGTTGACCCGGCCATTGCCCAGCCTGGCGTGCTGAAGCCGAAGAAAGCGCTGATCATTCTCGGCAGCATCATTCTGGGCCTGATGCTCTCTATCGTTGGCGTGCTGCTGCGTTCACTGCTCAACCGCGGTATCGAAAGCCCGCAGGTGCTGGAAGAGAATGGCATCAGCGTATACGCCAGCATTCCGCTGTCGGAATGGCAGAAAGCGCGGGATAGCGTCAAGACCATTAAGGGTGTTAAGCGTTACAAGCAGAGTCAACTGCTGGCAGTGGGTAACCCGACCGATCTGGCGATTGAAGCCGTGCGCAGCCTGCGCACCAGCCTCCACTTCGCCATGATGCAGGCACAAAACAATGTCCTGATGCTCACCGGGGTTAGCCCGTCTATCGGGAAGACCTTTGTCTGCGCCAACCTTGCGGCGGTGATCAGCCAGACCAACAAGCGTGTACTGCTGATCGACTGCGATATGCGTAAAGGCTATACCCACGAACTGCTCGGCACCAATAACGTCAACGGTCTGTCCGAGATTCTGGTCGGCAAAGGGGATATCGCCTCCTGCGCGAAACCGACGTCCATTCCTAATTTTGACCTTGTACCGCGCGGTCAGGTACCGCCAAACCCGTCTGAGCTGCTGATGAGCGAACGCTTTGCTGAACTGCTGCGTTGGGCGAGTAGCCACTATGACCTAGTGCTGATCGATACGCCGCCAATCCTGGCCGTCACCGACGCCGCGATTGTCGGACGTCACGCAGGCACGACGTTGATGGTCGCTCGCTATGCCGTCAATACCCTGAAAGAGGTGGAAACCAGCCTGAGCCGTTTTGAGCAAAACGGCATTCAGGTGAAAGGGGTGATCCTCAACTCCATCTTCCGGCGCGCCACCGGGTATCAGGATTACGGGTACTACGAGTACGAATACAAGTCCGACACAAAATAAAAAATCGTGAGTGGCCTACACGTTGGGCCCTCCGGCATCACTTCCTGGGAAAAGAGCATGAATACAGAAAATCCGCTGATCTCCATTTATATGCCAACCTGGAACCGGCAGCAGCTCGCCATTCGGGCAATTAAATCGGTGCTGCGTCAGGACTATCCCCACTGGGAGATGATCATTGTTGATGATTGCTCTTCCTCTTATGAACAGCTACAGCAGTTTGTTGAGGGATTAAACGACCCGCGCGTACGTTACACCCATAATGAGATCAACTCTGGCGCCTGCGCGGTGCGTAATCAGGCCATCGTCCAGGCGCAAGGGCATTACATCACCGGTATTGATGATGATGATGAGTGGACGCCAAACCGTTTGAGCGTGTTCCTTGCCCATAAACATCAACTGGTGACTCACGCTTTTTTGTACGCCAACGATTATGTCTGCGAAGGCGAAGTTTACTCGCAGCCGGCGAGCCTGCCGCTGTATCCGAAATCCCCTTACTCGCGCCACCTGTTCTATAAACGCAACATCATTGGCAATCAGGTCTTTACCTGGGCGTGGCGGTTTAAAGAGTGCCTGTTTGATACCGAACTGAAAGCCGCGCAGGATTACGACATCTTTCTGCGGATGGTGGTGGAGTATGGCGAACCGTGGAAGGTGGAGGAGGCGACGCAGATCCTGCACGTTAATCATGGCGAAATGCAGATCACCTCGTCGCCGAAGAAATTCTCTGGCTACTTCCATTTTTACCGCAAGCATAAAGATAAATTTGACCGCGCCAGTAAGAAATATCAGCTGTTTACGCTCTACCAGATCCGCAATAAGCGCATGACCTGGCGCACGTTGCTGACGCTGTTTTCACTGCGCAACGGCAAGCGTCTGGCTGACGGGCTGCGAGGACGTTAAGCATGCTGGAAGATATCCGTGCTAACAGCTGGAGCCTGCGCCCGTGCTGCATGGTGCTGGCCTACCGGGTTGCTCATTTCTGCTCCGTCTGGCGCAAAAAAAACGTGCTGAACAATCTGTGGGCCGCGCCGGTGCTGGTGCTGTATCGGCTGATAACCGAATGCCTGTTCGGCTATGAAATCCAGGCGGCGGCCACCATCGGACGGCGCTTCACCATTCATCATGGTTACGCCGTGGTGATTAACAAAAACGTGGTGGCCGGTGACGATTTCACGGTTCGTCATGGCGTCACTATCGGCAATCGTGGTGCTGACAGCCTGGCCTGTCCGGTGATAGGCAACGGTGTGGAACTGGGTGCCAATGTGATTGTGCTGGGTGACATCCGCATCGGAAATAACGTGACGATTGGCGCAGGCAGCGTGGTGCTCGACAGCATCCCGGACAATGCGCTGGTGGTGGGCGAGAAGGCCCGGGTGAAGGTAATTAAATGAATATTGTGCAATTTAATGTGCGACTGGCGGAAGGTGGTGCGGCTGGAGTGGCATTAGATCTGCATCAGCGCGCACTGCAAAAAGGGCTGACTTCGCAATTTATTTACGGCTACGGCAAGGGCGGGAAAAAGAGCGTCAGCCATAGCCACTATCCTCATGTCATCAAACAGACGCCGCGTCTGACATCAGTGGCTAATATCGCCCTGTTTCGCCTGTTCAATCGCGATCTGTTTGGCAATCTGAACAATCTCTATCGTACCGTGACCCGCACGTCAGGCCCGCTGGTGCTGCATTTTCACGTTCTGCACAGCTACTGGTTGAATCTGGCTGACGTGGTAGCGTTCTGCGAAAAGGTGAAAAACCACAAGCCGGACGTCACGCTGGTCTGGACACTGCACGATCACTGGAGTGTGACCGGGCGCTGCGCCTTTACCGACGGCTGCGAGGGGTGGAAAACCGGCTGCCAGAAATGCCCGACGCTGAGTAATTATCCGCCGGTGAACGTTGACCGCGCGCATAACCTGGTCGACGGAAAACGCCAACTGTTCCGCCAGATGCTGACGCTGGGTTGCCAGTTTATCTCTCCAAGCCAACACGTTGCCGATGCGTTTAACAGCCTGTACGGCGCGGGGCGCTGCCGCATTATCAATAATGGGATCGATGTGGCGACCGAAGCGATTCTGGCAGAATTGTCTCCGGTCAATGAGACCCCGGGGAAACCGAAAATTGCGATTGTGGCTCATGACCTTCGCTATGACGGAAAAACCAATCAGTGTCTGGTGCGCGACATGATAGCGCTGGGCGATAAGGTTGAACTGCATACCTTTGGCAAATTCTCGCCGTTTGACGGGGCAAACGTGGTGAATCACGGCTTCGAAACTGACAAACGCAAACTGATGAGCGCGCTCAACCAGATGGACGCGCTGGTGTTCAGCTCCCGCGTGGATAACTATCCACTGATTTTATGTGAAGCGTTGTCAATCGGCGTGCCGGTGATCGCCACCCACAGCGACGCGGCGCAGGAAGTCCTGCGCAAGGCGGGCGGAAAAACGTTTGCCGCTGAAGAGGTGCTGTCACTGGTGCAGATGAACAAAACTGACATCGCGCAGACGGTTTTTGGTACCTCGCTCAGCGCCTTCCGCGAGCGCAGTCGTGCGGCGTACAGTGGTCAACAGATGCTGGAGGAATATGTCTCGTTCTATCAGAATCTGTAGCTATCTGCTGCTGCCGCTGATCTACCTGCTGGTCAACGTCAAAATTGCCCAACTGGGCGAAAGTTTCCCCATCACTATTGTCACTTTTTTACCCGTTTTATTGCTGCTGTACGTTGAACGAATCAGCATTAAGAAGCTGATGATTGCATTAGGGATTGGTGCAGGGCTGACGGCGTTTAACTATCTGTTCGGTCAGTCTCTGGACGCCAGCAAATACGTCACCTCGACGATGCTGTTTGTCTATATCGTGATCATTATCGGTATGGTCTGGAGCATTCGCTTCAAAACCATCTCGCCGCATAACTACCGTAAGATCCTGCGCTTTTTCTATCTGGTAGTGGCGTTGGTGGTGGTGCTGGCGGCGGCGGAAATGGCGCAAATTATCCTGACCGGCGGCAGTAGCCTGATGGAAAGCATTTCGAAGTACCTTATTTACAGCAATAGCTATGTGTTGAATTTTATTAAATTTGGCGGCAAGCGAACCACCGCGCTCTATTTCGAACCGGCATTTTTTGCTCTGGCCTTAATCTCAATTTGGCTCAGCATCAAACAGTTTGGTATCAAAACGCCTAAAACCGATGCTATGATTCTGGCAGGGATAATATTATCAGGATCGTTTTCAGGGGTAATGACATTTATCCTGTTTTACCTGCTGGAATGGGCGTTCCAGTATCTGAATAAGGATGCGATAAAGAAAAAACTGCCGCTGGCGATAATCTCATTAGCCGTGTTTTTAGTAGGGGTGATATTTGCATTTCCTTATATCTCCACACGTCTTGGAGATTTAGGAACGGAAGGGTCGTCTTCTTATTATCGTATTGTCGGTCCGTTAGTGATGGTCGGTTATTCTTTAACCCATATTGATGGCGTCGTCAGATTTGGCTCACTTTACGAATATGTCGCATCATTCGGAATCTTTAACGGTGCAGATGTCGGGAAAACAATAGACAATGGTTTGTATCTGCTGATTATTTATTTTTCCTGGTTCGCGGTGTTAATGACGCTGTGGTACATGTGGAAAATCTTAAAAATGACGTTAAATGCATTTGGCGATAATCGGAATTTTCGGGTGCAACTTTATCTTTTTACACCGGTGTCACTGTTTTTTACCGGTTCGATATTTAGCCCGGAATATGCATTTTTAATCGTTTGTCCGTTTATTTTGCGCAAGGCGCTGAATATGACAAAAGTATGATGAGGTTAATTCTATGCTGCTCAGTATTATCACCGTCGCGTTTCGCAATCTGGACGGCATCGTCAAAACCCATGCGTCACTGGCGCATCTGGCGAAGGCGACCGACATCCGCTTTGAGTGGATCGTGGTGGACGGCGGTTCAAATGACGGTACGCAAGAATTTCTGGAAAACCTCTGCGGTAACTACCACTTACGTTTTGTCAGCGAACCGGATAACGGCATCTATGATGCGATGAACAAGGGCATTGAAATGGCGCGTGGCAAGTTCGCGCTGTTCCTTAACTCCGGCGATATCTTTCATCCGGATGTCGCCCACGTTGTACGTCAGTTACAGACACAAAAAGATGACGTGATGATTACCGGTGATGCGCTGCTCGATTTTGGCGATGGTCATAAAACGAAGCGTAGCGCGAAACCCGGTTGGTATATCTATCACAGTCTGCCGGCCAGCCATCAGGCGATCTTTTTCCCGCTGGCGGGACTAAAAGTCTGGCACTACGACCTGCAATATAAAGTGTCATCGGATTATGCGCTGGCCGCCAGATTGTATAAAGAAGGTTATGACTTTAAAAAACTGGACGGTCTGGTCTCTGAATTTTCAATGGGCGGTGTGTCAACGACGAATAATCTGGAATTATGCGAAGACGCCAAAAAAGTGCAGCGTCAGATATTACGCGTGCCGGGTTTTTGGGCTGAATTATCGAAGCTATTACGCTTACGTACGACAGGTAAAACGAAAGCCTTATATAACAAAGCCTGAAATATAAGGATTAATGATGCAGGATTTACGTGGTTTCTCCGTACCGAAAGGATTTCGCGGCGGAAATGTAATTAAAGTGCAATTGTGGTGGGCCGTACAGGCAACATTATTTTCCTGGTCACCGCAGGTGTTATATCGCTGGCGCGCTTTTTTGCTCCGTCTGTTTGGCGCGAAAATAGGAAAAAACGTAGTCATTCGACCGTCGGTGAAAATTACCTATCCGTGGAAATTAACCATTGGTGATTATGCCTGGGTAGGGGATGACGTCAATTTATATACGCTCGGCGATATTACGATTGGTGCCCATGCGGTGGTTTCGCAGAAAAGCTATTTGTGTACCGGCAGTCACGATCATACCAGCGCGCATTTTGATATTAACGCCACCCCGATTGTGATTGGCAATAAATGCTGGCTGGCAACGGATGTGTTTGTGGCGCCAGGCATAACGATAGGCGATGGCACTGTCGTTGGTGCGCGCAGCAGTGTTTTTAAATCGCTACCGGCAAATATGATTTGCCGTGGCAATCCCGCAGTTGTGATACGCGAACGCGTTGAAAAGTAATCAGTTTCCCCGTCATGTTTCGGGTTGTAGCGGTGTTGGCATTCCTTGATTATCCGGTCACTTACTTCTGTAAGCTCCTGGATAAGCGGCGTCACCGCCTTGCTATAACCCGAACGATTTAGGGGATAATTAAGAGGTAATAAAATGTCTAAAGTCGCTCTCATTACCGGCGTTACCGGGCAGGATGGTTCTTACCTGGCAGAACTTCTGCTGGAAAAAGGTTATGAGGTTCACGGTATTAAGCGTCGTGCGTCTTCATTTAACACCGAGCGCGTGGATCACATCTATCAGGATCCCCATGCGAGCAACCCGAAATTCCATCTGCACTACGGTGATCTGACGGACTCCTCCAACCTGACGCGTATTCTGCAGGAAGTGCAGCCGGATGAAGTCTACAACCTGGGTGCGATGAGCCACGTTGCGGTTTCCTTCGAATCGCCGGAATACACCGCCGATGTGGATGCGATGGGAACGCTGCGTCTGCTGGAAGCCATCCGCTTCCTCGGTCTGGAAAAGAAAACCCGTTTCTATCAGGCATCGACCTCTGAGCTGTACGGTCTGGTGCAGGAAATCCCGCAAAAAGAGACCACGCCATTCTACCCGCGCTCGCCGTATGCGGTCGCCAAACTTTACGCCTACTGGATCACCGTCAACTACCGTGAATCCTATGGTATCTACGCCTGTAACGGCATCTTGTTTAACCATGAATCGCCGCGTCGTGGCGAAACCTTCGTCACCCGTAAAATCACCCGCGCGATTGCTAACATCGCTCAGGGGCTGGAGTCCTGCCTGTATCTCGGCAACATGGATTCCCTGCGTGACTGGGGCCATGCGAAAGACTACGTCAAAATGCAGTGGATGATGCTGCAACAGGAACAGCCGGAAGACTTCGTGATCGCGACCGGCGTGCAGTACTCCGTGCGTCAGTTCGTCGAAATGGCGGCGGCCCAGTTGGGGATCAAACTGCGCTTTGAAGGCGAAGGCGTGGAAGAGAAAGGGATTGTGGTTTCTGTCACCGGTCATGACGCGCCAGGCGTGAAACCGGGTGATGTGATTGTGGCCGTTGATCCGCGCTACTTCCGTCCGGCAGAAGTGGAAACTCTGCTGGGTGACCCGAGCAAAGCGCATGAGAAACTGGGCTGGAAACCGGAAATTACGTTGCAGGAAATGGTCTCCGAGATGGTCGCTAAAGATCTGGAAGCGGCGAAGAAACACTCCCTGCTGAAATCTCATGGCTACGAGGTTGCCATCGCGCTGGAGTCTTGAGAATGAGCAAACAACGTATTTTTATTGCTGGTCATCGCGGAATGGTGGGTTCCGCGATTGCCCGCCAGCTTGCGCAGCGTGGTGATGTGGAGCTGGTGCTGCGCACCCGCGATGAGCTGAACCTGCTGGACAGCAAGGCAGTGCTGGATTTCTTTGCCACTGAGCGTATCGATCAGGTTTATCTGGCGGCGGCGAAGGTAGGCGGTATTGTTGCCAATAACACGTATCCGGCCGATTTCATCTTTGAAAATATGATGATGGAAAGCAACATCATTCACGCCGCGCATCTGCATAACGTGAATAAGCTGCTGTTCCTCGGTTCGTCCTGTATCTATCCCAAACTGGCAAAACAGCCGATGGCGGAGAGTGAACTGTTGCAGGGCACGCTGGAACCAACCAACGAGCCGTATGCCATTGCCAAGATTGCCGGTATCAAACTGTGCGAGTCATACAACCGCCAGTACGGGCGCGACTATCGTTCCGTGATGCCGACCAACCTGTATGGTCCACATGACAACTTCCATCCGAGCAATTCGCACGTGATCCCGGCGTTGCTGCGTCGTTTCCACGAAGCGACCATGCAGAATGCGGCGGACGTGGTGGTGTGGGGCAGCGGGACGCCGATGCGTGAGTTTCTGCACGTCGATGATATGGCCGCCGCCAGCATCCACGTGATGGAACTGGACAGCGAAGTCTGGCAGGAGAACACCCAGCCGATGCTGTCGCACATTAACGTCGGTACGGGCGTGGATTGCACCATTCGCGAACTGGCGCAGACCATCGCTCAGGTTGTGGGCTACAAGGGCCGCGTGGTGTTTGACGCGACGAAGCCGGACGGTACGCCGCGAAAACTGCTGGATGTGACCCGTTTGCATCAGCTGGGCTGGTATCACGAGATCTCACTGGAAGCGGGCCTTGCCAGCACATATCAGTGGTTCCTTGAGAATCAGCATCGGTTCCGGGGGTAAACATGTTTTTACGTCAGGAAGATTTTGCCACCGTCGTGCGTTCCACGCCGCTTGTCTCCCTCGATTTGATCGTGGAAAACGCGCAGGGGGAATTTCTGCTGGGTAAACGACTGAACCGACCGGCGCAGGGCTTCTGGTTCGTGCCCGGTGGCCGGGTGCAAAAAGATGAGCCGCTGAGTGCGGCCTTCGAACGCCTGACCGAAGCCGAACTGGGGCTACGTTTGCCGCTGTCTGCCGGGGAGTTTTATGGCGTCTGGCAGCATTTCTATGACGACAACTTTTCCGGTGAAGACTTCTCAACGCATTACATCGTGCTCGGTTTCCGTCTGCGGGTGCAGGCGCATGATGTGCCTCTGCCTGACGCGCAGCACGGCGCTTACTGCTGGCTGACGCCCGCGGCGTTGCTGGCTAGCGACAACGTCCATGACAACAGTCGGGCGTATTTTTTGCCGGAATGTCAGGCTAAGGCGCTGGGATTATGAGGATCCTTGTGTATGGCATCAACTACTCACCGGAATTAACCGGCATCGGTAAATACACCGGTGAAATGGTGGAGTGGATGGCGCGCGAAGGCCATGACGTGCGGGTTATCACCGCGCCGCCGTATTACCCGCAGTGGAAAGTGGGCGAGCGCTATTCAGCCTGGCGCTATCGCCGGGAAGAGGGGGATGCCACTGTCTGGCGCTGCCCACTGTATGTGCCAAAGCAGCCGTCAACACTGAAACGATTACTGCATCTGGGCAGCTTCGCCCTCAGCAGCTTTTTCCCGCTGATGGCGCAGCGTCGCTGGAAGCCGGATCGCATTATTGGCGTGGTGCCCACGCTGTTTTGTACGCCGGGAATGCGGCTGCTGGCGAAACTCTCAGGCGCCCGCACGCTGCTGCACATTCAGGATTATGAAGTCGATGCGATGCTGGGGCTCGGTCTGGCAGGCAACGGTAAAACCGGCAAAGTGGCACAGCTGGCGACCGCTTTCGAGCGTAGCGGTCTGCATAACGTCGACAATGTCTCCACCATCTCCCGCTCAATGATGAATAAAGCCCAGGCGAAAGGGGTGGCGGCAGAGAAAGTGATCTTCTTCCCTAACTGGTCAGAAGTCGCCCGTTTTCAGAATGTTAACGATGACGAGGTTATCAGACTCCGCCAACAGCTTGGTTTGCCGGATGACAAAAAAATCATTCTTTACTCCGGCAATATCGGCGAGAAGCAAGGGCTGGAAAACGTGATTGCGGCGGCGGAACAACTGCGTGAGCAGCCGCTGGTTTTCGCTATCGTCGGGCAGGGCGGCGGCAAAGCGCGTCTGGAGAAAATGGCCCGCGAGCGCGGTCTGCGCAACGTTCTGTTTTTCCCGTTGCAGCCTTACGAGGCGCTACCTGCGCTATTGAAGATGGGCGATTGCCACCTGGTGGTGCAAAAACGCGGGGCGGCGGATGCCGTTCTGCCCTCCAAGCTGACCAATATTCTGGCGGTGGGCGGCAATGCGGTGATTACCGCAGAACCGGAGACGGAACTCGGCCAGCTTTGCGACCGCTATGCAGGCATTGCGGTGTGCGTTGAGCCGGAATCGGTCGATGCGCTGGTGGCAGGGATAACGATGGCGCTCACCATGCCAAAAAACAACACGGTGGCACGTGAATATGCCGAACGCACGCTCGATAAAGAGAATGTGCTACGTCAATTTATGAATGATATTCGGGATTAAATTATGAGTCAGACAACACTCTATCCGGTTGTGATGGCCGGTGGCTCCGGTAGCCGCTTATGGCCGCTTTCCCGTGTACTTTATCCTAAGCAGTTCTTGTGCCTGAAAGGCGATCTCACCATGCTGCAAACGACCATTTGTCGTCTTAACGGCGTGGAGTGCGAAAGTCCGGTGGTGATCTGCAACGAGCAGCATCGTTTTATCGTCGCGGAGCAATTGCGTCAGCTTAATAAACTGACGGAGAACATTATTCTTGAACCGGCGGGACGTAATACCGCGCCGGCCATTGCATTAGCGGCACTGGCGGCAAAACGTCACAGTCCGGACTGCGACCCGCTGATGCTGGTGTTGGCGGCAGACCACGTGATTGCCAACGAAGAGGCCTTTCGCGACGCGGTGCGCAACGCAATGCCGTACGCCGAAGCCGGAAAGCTGGTCACGTTTGGTATCGTTCCGGATCTGCCGGAAACGGGCTACGGCTATATCCGTCGTGGCGATGTCACCCCCGGCGTTAACGATGCCGTGGCGTTTGACGTTGCGCAGTTTGTGGAAAAACCGAGTCTGGAAACAGCGCAGGCCTATGTCGCCAGCGGTGATTATTACTGGAACAGCGGGATGTTCCTGTTCCGTGCCGGACGCTATCTGGAAGAGCTGAAAAAATACCGTCCCGATATCCTGGAAGCCTGCGAAAACGCGATGAGCGTGGTCGATCCGGATCTCGATTTCATCCGCGTGGATGAAGCATCGTTCCTGGCGTGTCCGGAAGAATCTGTCGATTACGCAGTAATGGAACGCACGGCGGATGCGGTGGTGATGCCGATGGATGCGGGCTGGAGCGATGTCGGCTCCTGGTCCTCGCTGTGGGAAATCAGCGCCCATACCGCCGAGGGAAACGTCCATCACGGCGACGTCATCAGCCATAAAACGGAAAACAGCTACGTCTATGCCGAATCGGGACTGGTGACCACCGTCGGCGTGAAAGACCTGGTGGTGGTGCAGACCAAAGACGCTGTGCTGATTGCCGACCGTAACGCGGTGCAGGACGTCAAAAAAGTGGTTGAACAAATCAAAGCCGATGGCCGCCACGAACACCATATTCACCGCGAAGTGTACCGTCCGTGGGGGAAATATGACTCCATCGACGCCGGTGACCGCTATCAGGTCAAACGCATCACCGTGAAACCAGGGGAAGGGCTGTCGGTACAGATGCACCACCACCGCGCCGAACACTGGGTGGTGGTGGCGGGTACCGCCAAAGTCACCATTGACGGTGAGATCAAACTGCTCGGTGAAAACGAGTCTGTCTACATTCCGCTGGGAGCCACCCACTGTCTGGAAAACCCAGGGAAAATTCCACTCGATCTGATTGAAGTGCGCTCAGGTTCTTACCTCGAAGAGGATGATGTGGTGCGGTTTGAGGATCGCTACGGCCGGGTGTGACGCCCTAACCATCATCTTTCGCGCCGCAGATGCGTTGGCTTCCTTTACGCACCCCGGTCACTTCGTTGACTAAGCTCCCGGGGATACGCGCAGTCGCCGCCTTCCTGCAACGCGAAATCTAATGGTTATGTACTTTACAAAAAATATCTCCAGTCCGGAGAGGGACAACTGTTGCCTGAATAAGGGTAAAAACATGACAAAATTAACCTGTTTCAAAGCCTACGATATTCGCGGCAGGCTGGGCGAAGAGCTGAATGAAGAGATTGCGTGGCGGATTGGTCGCGCTTACGGCGAATTTCTGAAGCCGAAAACCATTGTGCTGGGCGGCGACGTGCGTCTGACCAGTGAGGCGCTGAAGCTGGCGCTGGCAAAAGGGTTGCAGGATGCCGGCGTTGACGTGCTGGATATCGGCCTGTCAGGCACCGAAGAGATCTACTTCGCGACTTTCCACCTTGGCGTGGACGGCGGGATTGAAGTCACCGCCAGCCACAACCCGATGGACTACAACGGCATGAAGCTGGTGCGCGAAGGCGCTCGTCCCATCAGTGGCGATACCGGTCTGCGTGACGTGCAGCGTCTGGCCGAGGCCAACGACTTCCCGCCGGTGAACCCCGCGCAGCGCGGAAGCTATAAGCAAATCTCCCTGCGTGATGCCTATATCGACCATCTGTTCGGCTACATCAATGTTAAAAACCTCACCCCGCTGAAGCTGGTGATCAACTCCGGTAACGGCGCGGCAGGCCCGGTGGTGGACGCCATCGACGCGCGCTTTCAGGCGCTGGGCGTGCCGGTAGAATTGATCAAAGTGCATAACACCCCGGACGGCAACTTCCCGAACGGCATTCCTAATCCGCTGTTGCCGGAGTGTCGCGCCGATACCCGCAATGCGGTGATTGAACATGGCGCGGATATGGGGATTGCCTTTGACGGTGATTTCGACCGCTGCTTCCTGTTCGACGAGAAAGGCCAGTTCATTGAGGGTTACTACATTGTCGGCCTGCTGGCGGAAGCGTTCCTCGAAAAACAGCCGGGTGCCAAAATCATTCACGACCCGCGTCTGTCCTGGAACACGGTGGATGTGGTGAAAGCGGCGGGCGGCACGCCGGTGATGTCGAAAACCGGTCACGCTTTCATTAAAGAGCGGATGCGCCACGAAGACGCCATCTACGGCGGCGAGATGAGCGCCCACCACTATTTCCGTGATTTTGCTTACTGCGACAGCGGAATGATCCCGTGGTTGCTGGTGGCGGAACTGGTGTGTCTGAAGGGACAGTCACTGGGTGAACTGGTACGAGACCGGATGGCGGCATTCCCGGCGAGCGGCGAAATCAACAGCAAGCTGGAGGAACCGGCGGCAGCGATTTCTCGGGTGGAACAACACTTTGCCAGCGAGGCGCTGGCGGTGGACAGAACCGACGGGATCAGCATGTCGTTCGTCGACTGGCGTTTCAACCTGCGCTCCTCCAA